>JADHMR010000108.1 GCA_016779945.1 Bacteroidia bacterium
TGATTTTGTAGACAAAATGATAATGGATTAGTTATTTCATTAGGCTTTAAGGATAGGTTAAATAAATTTGCAACATGTCCGAAGAGCATTTCAAAAGTGTCATCTCACATGCCAAAGAATATGGCTTTGTTTTTTTAAGTAGTGAAATCTATGATGGTCTTGCTGCCGTGTATGATTATGGTCAAAATGGGGTAGAACTGAAAAAAAATATTCGTGAGTATTGGTGGAAAAGCATGGTCCAACTTCATGAAAACATTGTGGGTGTTGATGCGTCAATATTTATGGCACCAGATGTTTGGAAGGCTAGTGGTCACGTTGATGGGTTTAGTGACCCTATGATTGACAACAAAGATTCCAAAAAACGCTATCGTGCAGACGTTCTTATTGAGGACTTCCAGGAGAAGTACCGAGTTAAAAATCAAAAAGAAATAACCAAAGCCAAAAAACGATTTGGAGAAGACTTTGACTTAGAACAATTTGTTGCAACAAATCCTAACATAGCACGTAACAATGCCAAAATTGAGGCAATTGATGAACGATTAAAAGAAGGTTTGGAGTCTGGTAATCTTCATTTAGTAAAAGAATTAATTGAAGAATTAGGGATAGCTTGTCCCGTAAGTGGAAGTAAAAATTGGACTGATGTACGTCAGTTTAACTTGATGTATAGCACACAAATGAGTGCTACTGACGGGGATAATAAGATTTACCTTAGACCGGAGACTGCTCAAGGAATATTCGTTAATTATTTAAATGTGCAGAAAACTGGTCGAATGAAACTTCCTTTTGGAATAGCCCAAACTGGAAAGGCCTTTAGAAATGAGATTGTTGCTAGACAATTCATCATGAGAATGAAGGAATTTGAGCAAATGGAAATGCAGTTTTTTGTTACTCCGGGCCAGGAGATGGAGTGGTATAATCATTGGAAATCTCATCGAATGAAATGGCATTTAAACCTTGGGATTGATAAGAGAAAATATCGTTTCCACGACCATATAAAACTTGCACATTATGCCAATGCTGCAGTAGATATTGAGTTTGATTTTCCATTTGGATTTAAAGAAGTTGAAGGAATACATTCTCGTACAGATTTTGACTTAAAACAGCATGAGCTCGCTACTGGTAAAAAATTACAATATTTTGATCATGAAAAAAATGAGAGCTATATCCCTTATGTAGTTGAAACAAGTATAGGATTGGACCGCATGTTTTTAGTTCTTATGAGTAATGCATTACAGACTGAAGATTTAGGCGATGGACAAACAAGAACAGTTCTAAAATTACCACCTGCACTATCTCCATTCCAATGTGCAATTTTACCATTAGTGAAAAAAGATGGTTTGCCAGAATTAGCCAAAAAAATTATGCGAGATCTTAGTCTTGATTTTAATTGCTACTATGAAGAAAAAGATAGCATTGGAAAAAGATACCGAAGACAAGACGCTATTGGGACACCAATTTGCATTACCGTAGATCATGACAGTGTGAACGATCAAGCGGTAACAATTCGCTATCGTGATACGATGAATCAGATGCGTGTTTCTTTAAGCGAGCTTCACGAAACCATAGAAAAAGAAGTGAGCATGAAAGCTCTTTTAAAAGGACTTATCTAAACTATTCAAGAATTTATTCTTGACAGAGTAGCTATTATTTTAAACAATTATCTTCGAAGAATTAGAATGCGTTTTTTAATTGCTTTAATAGGGTTATTGATTTTTCAATTTGGTTCGGCACAGAATAAAATTTCTGCATTAACTAAATTAGATCTAGCTGATTTTAAAACCCATAAATTGCCCATAATTATAAAGGTAAATGAGGATTTTGATATCAATGAATTAAATTGTTTTCGCGATTGTATGGGTTCGCAGATTAAGGATTTGATAACGTTACGAGTTGATAAAGAAAATTATACCGAGTTACTAAAAATACCTGGGGTTGAATATATCCATTTGGCTCAAAAGATGGCACCGAGCTTGCAGCGAGTGATTCCCGACATAAAAGCGGATAGTGTATATAAAAGCAGCATGTTGGATATGGGTTACACGGGCAAAGGTGTTATTATTGGAATTACTGATTGGGGTTTTGATTATACGCATCCGATGTTTTATGATACATCAATACAGCATACTCGAATTTTAGCAGCATGGGATCAGTTCAAAGAAAGTGGGCCTGCACCTGAGGGTTTTGGTTATGGAACTGAGTACGAGGGGGAAGAAGGACTTCTTTTGGCTCAAAAAGACACGATTAATATTTATGGTTATGCTACACATGGAACTCACGTAACAGGAATAGCTGGAGGTGGTGGAGCTGGAACAGTACATCGAGGAGTGGCATATGAATCAGATTTTTTATTGACTACTTTTTTAGTGGATGAAGCAGCCGTAATTGATGCTTTTAATTGGATGAAGAAAAAAGCGGATCAATTAAATAAGCGATTGGTGATTAATATGAGTTGGGGGCTATATAACTTAGGGCCTTTAGATGGCACATCCTTGGTTAGTCAAGCCATTAATTACCTCTCAAACGAGGGGGTTGTGTTTGTTACTTCTGGGGGTAACAATGGAGATGTAAATTTTCATATTAAAAAGTCATTTAACAATGACACGATTGAATCTAGAGTAGAATTTTATAGTTACGGGAGTAATCCAAATATGTGGGGGCAAAGCATTGGTATGTGGGGACAAGAAAATAAGCAATTCAGCAGTGGATTCACGGTATATGATAATGCCAAGAATACATTGTATAATTCACCATATTTTAAAACCAAAGGATCTTATTATATCGACTCATTTGTCGTTATCCAGTCGGATACAATTTTTTATAATTTAGCCACTGACGAAATTCATCCACTTAACAAAAAACCAACGATTCGTTTAAGGATTAAAAATACGAATACCCAACTACGTATCGGCCTAAAAGCTTTTGCTGAGAATGGGACTGTACACTTTTATAATGTAACGGAGTTGACCACGGATGTTGGAAATTGGGGAATGCCTTTTTCTGCGGATAAGGAAGGTTGGATTGAAGGAGATAATTTATATGGGTTGGGTGAGCCAGCAAGCACCCAGTCTGTGATAACAGTTGCAGCATATCGCTCTGAATTTACCTTATCTAATGGCGTTAATACAGGAGGATTTAGGGCTGATTTTAGTAGTTATGGCCCAACGGTAGATGAGCGAATGAAACCCGATATTTCGGCACCTGGTGTGAGCGTTGCTAGTAGTGTTTCGTCCTATACTAATCGTTCATACGATTTGTTATTGAATGTGGATTTTGAAGGAAAAAATTATCCATTTTCACGATTTTCAGGTACAAGCATGAGTAGTCCTGTAGTCGCTGGTGTGGTCGCGTTAATGTTACAAGCTAACCCAACATTAAGTCATTCTGAAATCAAAGAAATTTTGAAAACAACTGCAAGACAAGATCAACACACTGGAGTTATAACTGACCAAGGTAGCACTCAGTGGGGGTCTGGTAAAGTTGACGCTTTTCGGGCAGTAAAAATAGCTGAATCCATGTTTGAAGAAACATGTTGCTCTGCTAGAATTTTTCCTAATCCGGCCAATGATATGGTCTATATTTCAACTAACTCAACTCAATGGGCAGAACTATACTCAATCGATGGTCAATTGATAGGTAAATTTGAAATTGGAAGAAACAAAGGGATTGATGTGTCGGCCTTTATTTCTGGAATGTATCTAATCGTATTCGATAATGGACAAAGCCATTTATTGATAGTTGATCATTAATTTTGATGATATTTATATAGATAGACTTTTATAAGTTTTGTTATTATTAACTCTAATTTTGAACTAATGTTAAATATCTCTTTAATTCAAATCCAATATTTAATTGCTCTTGATGAACACCGAAATTTTATCAAGGCGGCTGAAGCATGTTTTGTAACTCAACCTACATTAAGCATGCAAATGAAAAAATTAGAAGACGAATTAGGTGTTTTAATTTTTGATAGAAGCAAGCAACCTATTACGCCCACCTCTATTGGCTCAAAAATCATTCATCAAGCCAGAACAATTTTTAGAGAAACTGGTCAAATTGAAAATATATTAAGTGAATTTACGGGAGATATTTCTGGAAGTTTAAAAATTGGGATTTTACCCACTATAGCAAATGCATTGATACCAAAATTAATTAGAGAGATCTCAGAAAATCACCCTAACTTGAAGTTGACTATTAATGAGGGTTTAACCAAAGAAATTATCGACGACTTGGAAAATGACAGACTTGATGTTGGCATTGTATCAACTCCAGTTAAACATAATGGGTTGGTAGAAAGAAATTTATATACAGAAAAATTCAGGATTTATGCTCATCCCGATCACCCATGCTATTCAAAAAAAGCATGGGAAGCAACAGATTTATTGGAAGATAAGCTGTGGCTGCTTTCTGAGGGCAATTGTTTCAGAGTTCAAACCATTAATTTATGTTTGCTTCCTGATGAAAAATTAAATCACCTCGCTTTAACCTATGAAAGTGGGAGTTTACAAACCCTAAAAAAAATCGTTGATTTTGAAGGAGGGGCTACCATCATTCCAGAGTGGGAGGCAAGTGAATTAGATGACGATTCATTAGATAATTTAAGGGCATTTAGAGCAGATGATGCAGGTAGGGCCGTAGGATTAATTTACACTAAATTTTATGCAAAGGATCAGGTTATAAATCGTCTTGAGGAAATGATTATGAATTGCCTTCCACGATATGTTTCCGAAAATAAAAACCTAAAAATTATTGAGTCTTAGAACTTAAAGTCCCATTAATAAATCCATTGGATCTTTGCCCATGAGCATCGTTTCTGGATTTTCAAGGTAATTCTTCACACTCACCAAGAAACCAACTGACTCTTTGCCATCAATAATTCGGTGGTCATAGCTAAGAGCGACATACATCACTGGTCGAGCAACAATATTCCCTTTTTCTACAACTGGTCTCACGACGATATTATGCATTCCAAGAATAGCACTTTGTGGAGGGTTAATTATAGGTGTACTGAGCATACTACCGAACACACCTCCGTTTGTGATGGTGAATGTACCACCTGTCATTTCTGGAATGGATAGCTTTCCGTCTCGAGCTTTAATTGCGAGTCTTTTGACTTCACTCTCAATATCCCATAAAGTCATATTCTCAACATTTCTCATAACAGGAACCATGAGTCCTTTTGGGCTACTTACCGCAATGGAAACATCCACAAAGTCGTTCATTACCATTTCTTCTCCGTCAATAAATGCATTTACCTTCGGAAATTTTTGTAGACTTAATGCACAAGCTCGAGTGAAGAAACTCATAAAACCAAGATTGACTCCGTGCATTTCTCTAAATTTCTCTTTGTATTTTGCTCTAGTATCAAAAATAGGCTGCATATTCACCTCATTAAAAGTGGTGAGCATAGCAGTTTCATTTTTTGCTGACACCAATCTTCGAGCAACTGTTTTTCGTAGGTTACTCATTTTTTCGCGATGTTGTTTACGACTAGGCTCAACGGATAGTCCGTAGCCTGCATCCTCAACATTGGCTAGAATAGCGTCATATTTTGTAATTCTTCCATCTTTCCCTGTACCAGTTACTGATTGAGGAGAGATGCCCTTTTCAACAAGTATTTTGTTAGCTGCAGGACTCGGAGTTCCAGTTGCGTAACTGGATGAAGTATTTTTTTCAACTACTTCTGTTTTAAGTGCGGGTTCTTCTTTAGCTTGAGTTGATTCTTTTTGAGCCGGTGCAGCTTTTTCAGCTGGCGGTTCAGCACTTGTGTCAATAGATGCAACAACAGCACCAATTTCTACATCCTCACCTTCTTCAACTATAATTTTAAGTATGCCTGATTGTTCAGCATTCAACTCGACTGTAGCTTTATCGCTCTCTAGTTCTGCAACAGCCTCATCCATTTCAACATAATCTCCATCTTCTTTTAACCAGCTAGCAATGGTTACTTGGGTAATTGATTCACCAACAGATGGTATTTTTAACTCTACTGACATTTAGTTATTATAATTGAGCATCAAAGGTAAAACAGATTTTCAACTTAAGTGGTCCAATGGACGAGATTTTATATCAAGATTAAAATTTTATTTTTTGGTATCAATACGATTGACATTTATCCAAAAGTATAAATTAAGAACTAATAGGTGCATGGTTTCGGATAACTAAATCCATATGTATATTCGTGTGTTTTGTATAGAGAAATATGAGTGTTCAGTCGTGTATTAAGGCAATAATTCAAAATCTTCCAGGCGATACCGCGGTGATTTCACCAGGAAGCAGGAATGCTCCCATACTTTTTGCATTAAATCATTCAAAAAAAAATTGCTACTCAATTATCGATGAACGTAGTGCCGGATTTATAGCCCTTGGGATAGCTAAACATACTCGCCAACCTGTAATTTTGAATTGTACCAGTGGTACGGCGTCTCTCAATTACTATCCTGCAATCGCAGAAGCATTTTATGCAAGAGTACCTTTAATTGTAATTACTGCAGATCGGCCTCCCGAACAAATTGATGCCTGGGATGGACAAGCTATCAGGCAAAAAAATGTGTATAAAAATCATATTCGTGGGGAGTTTCAGACTCCTGAAAATTTTGACGATGAATCAGCATTCTCTGCCATTGCACAGCAAGTTATGAATTGCATGAGTTCTGAAATACCTGGACCGGTTCATATCAATATTCCAATCAGAGAACAGTTTTATGATATGAGTCCTTCTGATATTTCCACACCTGCACAAGTGGACTTACCTTCTTTGCCAAAAATTGAACTTAATCTGAGTTCAATAGCCAAATTAACGAATGTTTCATTTGATCATAAAAAAGTACTTATTTTTAATGGAATGGATGACGGGGAGGGGATTACAATAACTTCTGATGAGGCTGTTATTCTCTCAGATATTACCTCTTCAAAACACAGCAATGTTTCTTATTGGGATGCTATGTTATTTTCTTCATTATCAAAAAAAGGGGGGATGGACATACTCAAAGTATTATCCCCAGATATTTTAATTACAACGGGTACAACAACCCTATCAAAGGGGCTAAAATATTTGCTTAGATTTCATAAACCTGAGAATCATTTTCATGTAACCAGTTTTGATGAGGTTGGTGATATGTTTGAGACACAGCCACAAATTATTAATCCAAATGATTTGAATGAGACTAATCAAGATGTTGCATATAGTATTCAACCCACAAAAGAATATCTAGATTCTTGGACTTCGTTAACTAAGGTGTTTGAAACAAAGTTTAGTCAACTTGATTGGGGGAACT
>JADHMR010000109.1 GCA_016779945.1 Bacteroidia bacterium
CCTACAAAACTTGTGTTAATACATGTGAATTTTTGGGTACAAATTAACTACCTTTGCACTCCAATAAAATCATGTGGGAAAAGTTAGCCAACACAATTTTAAGAAATAGACTTTCTCTAATTCTCTTTCTTGTGATCTCAACTGTCTTGATGGTATACAAATCCACTCAAGTTCAATTAGCTTATGACAATCCCAAATTTATCCCTGATAATGATGCGGACATGATTACCTACCAAGAATTTAAAGAAATTTTTGGTGATGATGGAAGTGTAATGGTAGTTGGCATTAAATCCAAGAAAATTTTTGAGCTCGATTTTTTCAACGATTGGTATGATATTACTCATCGGTTAGATACTACACCCAATATTAAACAAGTGATTTCTTTGGCTAACCTAATTACGTTATCCAAAGAATCAAGCTTTCAGTATTTTGAAGAAGATTCTTTTGAAACAAGTGTATTTGTTCCCCATCCATTTATCACAGAAAAACCTGAAACTCAATCAGATCTAGATAGCATTTACAATTCCGTTAAAAATCTTCGGTTTTATGAAGGTCTCCTTTTTAACGATACTTCTGATTTTGCTTTAATGGCCATAACGCTAGATAAATCCATTTTGGATACCAAAGAAAGAGTTGGATTTGTTAATAAGATTCAAGACGATATATCCTCAATATGCTCTCAACATGGCGTTGAAGTTCATTATTCGGGATTACCTTTTATACGGACCAAGATGTCGCAGATGATCAAACAAGAGCTTGTTCGGTTTACGGTGGTATCCATGATATTGACCTCGTTGATTCTATTGTTTTTCTTTAGAAGTTTTCCAACAATTGCATTCTCTTTACTAACTGTCGTTATAGGTGTAATTTGGTGTATTGGAATACTTGTATTACTCGGTTATAAAATTTCTATGTTCATTGGTTTATTACCTCCATTGATTGTGGTTATTGGCATAGCTAATTGCATCTATCTTCTCAATAAATATCATGATGAATATCGTTCTCATGAAAATAAAATCAAGGCACTCCAACGAGTTATATCTAAGGTAGGTCGAGCTGTTTTATTCACCAACTTAACTACCGCAGTTGGCTTTGGTGTATTCACTTTAACTGGAAGTTCCGTATTACAAGAATTTGGGTTAAATGCCTTTTTATCCATCATGGCGGTATTTATTATCTCCATCATATTAATTCCAGTCCTTTTTAGCTTTCTACCCCCTCCTAATACGAGACAAACTAAACATTTGGACTACAAGTTTTTAAATAAATTAATTGATAAGATATCATTCGTTGTTCTTCACCATAGAAAATGGGTTTACCTATCTACCATCATAATCGTAATAGGTTCCTTTGTTGGAATGGCTCTTCTCAAGAATGTTGGGTACATGGTGGACGATATTTCGAAACAAGACAAGTTATACTTAGATTTAAAATTCTTTGAAAAGAATGTTAATGGTGTAATGCCATTTGAGATAATTGTTGACTCTAAAAAGCCTCAAGGCATTTTTGATGTCCGAACTTTAATGAAGATTAACTTGCTTGAACGAAAGATTCTTTCATACCCAGAGTTTTCTAGTCCAGTAAGTATTTCTAAAACAATGAAATTCTTAAATCAGGCCTATTTTGACGGAGACCCTAGAAGATTTCGGACTCCAAGTGTACTTGATTTAGGAAATATCATGAGTGCTATCCCGGAGAATGAGACTAATGATGATCTGATACATAGCCTAATCAATGACGATAATAGCAAGGCTAGAATTAGTGTTCAAATGGCTGACGTTGGAAGTGTTCGAATTAAAGAATTGCAACAAGAAATTGGAAATATTGCAGATACCATCTTCAATTATCAAAGAAACACCGAAGATATTTTTACTGATTCTATCGTATCTATTGAATTATTTGACTCGGCTACTAATCTTTATGACACCACCTACTATTCCACACAGATTATAAGATATAACCCTGTCGATAGTAGTAAAATGGCTGATATATCAATTACAGGCACAAGTATTATCTTCTTGAAAGGAAATGATTATTTGATAAGCAATCTATTAATGAGTTTACTTATTGCTTTTATTATTATCTCCTTACTCATGGCCAGTATATTTAAATCATTGCGAATGATTTTGATTTCGATGCTACCAAATCTGATTCCATTATTATTTACCGCAGGAATTATGGGTTATTTTGGAGTAAACTTCAAGCCAAGTACTGTATTAGTGTTTAGTGTTGCATTTGGAATAGCAGTGGATTTCTCCATTCACTTTCTAACTAAATACAAAATAGAATTAAAAAATGCATCTTCAATATCTAATGCAGTTGCAAACGTTCAAAAAGAGATTAGCACAAGCATGATATACACCGCAGTTATTCTATTCTTTGGTTTCATCATATTTATTTTTTCAGATTTTGGAGGGACTATTGCTCTTGGTTTATTTACAGCAATTACACTATTCATCGCTCTGCTTTCAAACCTGATATTGCTGCCATCCCTGCTTCTTTCTTATGATATTGCTCAAGAAAAAAAGAAGCCTTAATTATACATAGCAACATCATTTAAAAACTAGACTTATTATCATATATTTTACTTGTTGTAAAATACTACCTTTGCAAACTTCATAATTAGATAAGAAAAACGTTTATGTCTAAAGGTCATTCATATCCGCAATACAAGCAACTCAACCTCCCATCTATAGAAAAAGATGTTTTAAATTTTTGGAAAGAAAATGCTGTTTTCAAAAAAAGTATTGAGAATAGACATGATGAAGAAAACTATGTTTTTTATGAAGGGCCTCCTTCTGCAAACGGAATGCCAGGTATTCACCACGTGATAAGCCGAAGTATTAAAGATGTATTTTGTAGATACAAGACCTTGCAGGGCTTTAGAGTAAATCGAAAAGCGGGTTGGGATACACATGGGCTACCGGTTGAATTACAAGTAGAAAAAACATTAGGAATAACCAAGGAAGATATCGGTACCAAAATATCCGTTGAAGATTACAACAAGGCCTGTCGAACAGATGTATTAAAATTCAAAGATAAATGGGATGATCTTACTGAAAAAATAGGTTATTGGGTAGATTTAGATCACCCATATGTAACATATGAAAATGAATATATTGAATCGGTTTGGAATTTACTAAAACGACTTTATGACAAAGGATATTTATATAAAGGCCATACAATTCAACCATTCTCACCAGCTGCAGGCACAGGACTGAGTTCTCATGAGCTCAACCAACCTGGGACCTACAAGAATGTAAAAGACACTACAATTGTTGCTCAATTCCAATTAGAACATCCAGATGCAGTAGATTTAAATGTGAATTGGGGTAAAACCTATTGTCTTGCATGGACTACTACACCATGGACCTTACCAAGTAATACAGCTTTGGGCATTGGACCTAAAATTGACTACACTGTCATAAAAACTTTCAACCCCTATACATTTGAAAAAATCACTGTAGTATTAGCTACTAAACTGGTTGAAAAATATTTCCCCTCTAAAAATAAAGCTATTGAATTAACGGATTATCGAGAGGGTGATAAAGTAATTCCATTTGAAATAGTTAAAGAAATAAAGGGTGCTGTATTGGTTGGTCAGAAATACCATCAGCTAATGCCTTACCAACAACCTAAAGATGGGAGAGCATTTGAAATTATTGCTGCCAACTTCGTAACCACAGAAGACGGAACAGGTATAGTTCATTTAGCACCAAGCTTTGGATCTGACGACTTCATTGTCGCAAAACAAAATAATATAGGTTCATTAACACTTGTTGACCGTGAGGGAAAATTTGTGGATGGAGTTGGAGAATTTTCTGGACTTTATGTTAAAAATTATAAAGAAGAAAACGAAAAGGCGGATGGCTATATGACCACCGATGTAAAAATTGCCATACGTCTCAAAACAGATAATAAAGCATTTAAAGTAGAAAAATACGAACATAGCTACCCACACTGCTGGAGAACTGATAAGCCTATTCTATATTATCCCTTAGAGAGCTGGTTCATCAAAACAACAGCAGTTAAAGACCGTCTTATCGAACTGAACAAAACCATTAATTGGAAGCCTGCAAGCACTGGAGAAGGGCGATTTGGAAACTGGCTAGAAAACTTGGTAGATTGGAACCTGAGTAGAAGTAGATATTGGGGGACACCTCTTCCGATATGGAGAACAAAAGATGGAAAAGAATCGTTGTGTATTGGCTCTATCGAAGAATTGAAGAACGAAGTTTCAAAGTCTGTAACCGCAGGTCTTATGAACGAAAATACCATAACTCCAGATTTTGATTTACATCGTCCGTTTATCGATGATATTACTCTTGTGAGTTCAAATGGTAAACCAATGTATCGTGAGACCGACTTGATTGATGTTTGGTTTGATTCAGGAGCAATGCCATTTGCTCAAGTGCATTATCCATTTGAAAATAAGAATCAAATTGATAACAAAACAAATTATCCTGCTGATTTCATTGCAGAGGGTGTGGATCAAACAAGAGGGTGGTTTTTCACATTACATGCCATATCTGTAATGCTTAACGATTCTGTAGCATACAAAAATGTGGTTGCTAATGGACTCGTGTTAGACAAAGACGGTAATAAAATGTCTAAACGCCTTGGTAATACCATTGATCCTTTTATGGCTGTAGAAAAATATGGAGCTGACGCTATTAGATGGTATATGCTCAGTAATTCTGCCCCATGGGATAATCTAAAATTCGACCTAGATGGGGTTACCGAGACACAACGGAAGTTTTTTGGGACCTTGCACAACACTTACGGATTTTATGCACTTTATGCTAATATAGATGATTTTAGAAACGACCACGCTGAGATTCCTGTAAAGCAACGTACAGAACTCGATCAGTGGATTTTAAGTAAGTTAAATTCATTATCAAAATTGGTTGAGGAAGCCATGGATGACTACGAGCCTACTAAGGCAACTCGTGCGATACAAAGTTTTGTGATCAACGACCTAAGTAATTGGTATGTCAGACTAAATCGTCGTCGTTTTTGGAAGGGCGAACTTACTACTGATAAAATTGCAGCTTATCAAACCTTAAATTCATGCCTTATTAATGTAGCAAAATTGATGTGTAGTTTTAGTCCATTTTATGCTGACAGACTATATCGAGATCTTACATTTACGGATGAATCTATCCATTTACAGGATTTTCCCAGAGCTGACAATAATTTAATTAATTCAGAACTAGAAAGTCAAATTGCTATCTCGCAAGACATTACCTCCCTCATACTTCGTATTCGAAAAGCAGAGGGAATTAAAGTTCGTCAACCCCTAAGTAAAGCAATTATTCCAGCACTCAATGATGCATTTGGCTATCAACTAAAGCGTGTTGAACAACTTATAAAATCTGAGGTAAACATTAAAGAAATTGAAATAATCGACAAAGATTCTTCTATCATTAAAAAGTCTGCAAAGCCAAATTTTAAATCACTTGGTAAACGAGTTGGTAAAGATATGAAAGCAGTTTCTAGCCATATATTCAATTTCACAGATGACGATATTTTAAAACTAGAAAGGAATGAAATTGTTCATATAACAGTGGAAGATAGAAACTATGAGATAGTTTTAGAGGATATTGAGATTAAAACAACAGATATCCCAGGATGGCAAATAATAAGTGATAATAACTATACTGTCGCACTGGATTTAGAATTAACCGCCGAATTAAAAAATGAGGGTATTGCCCGTGAATTTGTAAACAAAGTTCAAAACTTAAGAAAAGAAAAAGATTTTCAAGTAACAGATAAAATCACGGTTTCAATTAGCAATCACTCCTATGTAAAAGGTGCAATTGAATCACATAATGAATATATTTGTGGAGAAATTCTTGCGAAGGAAATTATCATGAGTGATGATATAAATACTACAGATAAGGTTGATATTGACTCTAACTTAATACAAATCAAATTAACTAAATAAACATTATGAAAGAATCGTTAAGATACAGTGATGCTGATTTAGCAGAATTCAAAGAAATCATTTTGAAAAAATTAGAATCTGCAAGAGAAGAATACAATTATTTACGAAAGCAAATTAGATCCGAAAACGAAAATGGAACGGATGATACAGCTAGTGCATATGTTGCGATAGATGACGGAAGTGCATCTCAACAAAAAGAAAGCACTGGTCAACTTGCTGCACGTCAACAAAAATTCATAGAAAATCTCGAAAATGCACTCGTCAGAATTGAGAATAAGACCTATGGAATATGCAGAGTTACTGGTAAATTAATCAGTAGAGAGCGACTTAGAGCTGTCCCTCATACAACACAAAGTATGGAAGCCAAAAAGAATCAATATCGTTAATTCTTTGGAATCCACATCATACCTTAATCAAAAAAGACAAGCACTATATGTTATTATGACTGTCATAATAATATTAGTACTTGATCATTGGCTAAAATTTCATATTAAAACTACCTACACGTTGGGAGAAAGTAAAACTATTTTCCCTAATTGGTTTGAGTTACATTTTACTGAAAACCCAGGAATGGCATTCGGACTAACCCTTGGCGGGAAATGGGGTAAAATCGTCTTAACTTTATTTAGAATTGTAGCATCCTGTGTAATCATTATTTATATCAAAGGTTTAATAAAAGAAGGCGTAAAATCTATTACTATTATTTTAATATCCTTGATTCTTGCAGGTGCCATTGGCAATATTATAGATTCAATATTATACGGATATTTTTTTGAAGAAAGTACTTACCATTATGTTGCAAAATTTTTAAATGAAGGAAATGGCTATGCACCTTTATTCATGGGTAAAGTAGTGGATATGCTTTATTTTCCATTGGTAGATACACAATGGCCGGAATGGGTTCCATTTATTGGTGGAAATCGATTCCAGTTTTTTAGACCAGTGTTTAACATTGCAGATGCAGCAATTAGTATTGGAGTATTTACAATTCTTATTTTTAGGAAACAATTATTCCCTGCATCTAATACAGATTCTACTGATTTAGATTGAACCTTAAAACAATAGTTTCTTAACTATTCTTTATCTTTTTTATCCCCAAAAACAGGCTTGAAGATGAAATATACACCGATGAATACAATGAGGGTGACTATGACTTCAGAAATACCCCAGAACAGTCCTGTTGCATCTGGTGCTCGTTGAACACTATCTATGGCTTCTAAAATAAACATAACTTATCTTTCTTCGTCATCGTTTTCGGAGTATGAATCAGGCTCCATTTTTGGAGGAGTTACTAATACTTTGTAGAA
>JADHMR010000110.1 GCA_016779945.1 Bacteroidia bacterium
CTGGACTTATGTTTTATGGAAGTGTAGTAAGCGTGTTTTTCCTCTTTAAAAGAAGTATTGGACGACTCGGCTAGAGCGTCCAATACTTTAAATCCTATATTGTGTCTTGTATTTTCGTACTTGACACCAGGGTTTCCTAATCCTACAATGAGGTATTTCATTGTTTAAAGATAGAAAAATTTATTCGGCAGCAGGGGCGTCAGCAGCTGGAGCATCTCCTCCTTCTGCAGCACCTTCTTCAGTACCTTCTTCATCTTCCTCCTCATCTTCAACAGCACCACGAGCTGTTTTCACACCAACGATTACAGACTTATCTCCAGCAAGGAAGGTATATTTCTCATCTCTGATATCTCCAATGTATAGGAATTGACCTATTTTCAAGTGCTCAATATCCACATTGATAGCGTCTGGCAAGTTAGCAGGAACTGCACGAGTCTTAATCGCTCTTTTTCTTACTAATAAGTTACCTCCGTTTCTAACACCAACCGGCACTCCGTTAAAGTTAATAGGAATACTTACCGTAACTTCTTTATCATCAAAGACTTGTAAAAAGTCAATATGGATAATTCTATCCGTCACTGGGTGAAATTGAATGTCTTGGAGAATAGCTTGAGTCTGCTCTCCATTAATATCTAGTTTTACTAAATATACGTCTGGAGTATTTACAAGCTTGTTTAGGTCATTCTCTGTAGCAGAGAAGTACACTTGCTTTTCTCCCCCGTAAAGCACGCATGGAACTTTACCCTGATTTCTTAGTGCTCTATTAGCGATTTTATTCGTTTCTCTAGATTCCGCACTTAATGCAAATGTTTTCATTTAAAATAAATAATGATTGATTAATAATTAACTAATAAAATTTGAGCTTATGGATTTTTTCTCGAACACTCTACTAATGGTGTCAGCAAATAACCCCCCTATCTCAATTACTTTTACTTTTTCACTTTTATGTGTTTTTCTCAAGGTATCGGTAACGATAAGCTCCGAAAGTTGAGATTGTTCTATTCGTTCGTATGCATTGTCTGAAAGAATGGCGTGTGTACAGCATGCTCTTACGCTAGCAGCTCCATTTTCCATCATTAGATTTGCAGCCTTGGTAAGTGTTCCAGCAGTATCCACCATATCATCCACAAGCACAATGTCTTTTCCTTCTACATCACCGATAAGCATCATTTTGCTTACTTCATTTACCTTATCTCTATGCTTATAACACACCACCACTTCACTATCCAAATATTTGGCATAGGTGTTGGCTCGTTTTGTTCCTCCCATATCTGGTGAAGCTATACACAAATTAGCGAGTTTTAAACTCTTAATGTAAGGGATGAATAAGGATGAAGCAAACATATGATCCACAGGCACTTCGAAAAATCCTTGAATTTGGTCGGCGTGCAAATCCATAGTCATGATTCTATCCACTCCAGCAGCAGTCAGTAAATTAGCAACTAATTTTGCTCCTATTGGAACTCTAGGCTTTCCTTTTTTATCTTGTCGAGCATAACCAAAATAAGGCATTACTGCTGTTATCTTGTAAGCTGAAGCTCGTTTTGCTGCATCTATCATTAGCAACAATTCCATAAGGTTTTCGGATGGTGGCGGAGTAGATTGCACTATAAATACATTGCATCCTCTAACCGTTTCATCAAAGGATGGCTCAAATTCTCCATCACTAAAATATACTATAGATGTATTCCCCAAAGGCTGACCGAATTTTTCGGCTATACTTTCGGCTAAATCTCTACTAGCAGAAGCGGCAACTATTTTAACTTTTGATGACATCTTTATTTTATGGATGGCAAAGATAAAAAAATTGCTTAACCGCCGAAGTATTTATTCCTATCATTTGTCGTTGACAAACAAAAGAGTAAATTTGCTGCCACTATTTTTTAGGCCCGAGTGGCGGAATTGGTAGACGCGCTGGATTCAAAATCCAGTGATAGCAATATCGTGCCGGTTCGACCCCGGCCTCGGGTACAAAAACCTCCTCAATTAATTGAGGAGGTTTTTTTGTACTTTTACACTTCTTTATTTTCAGACTGATGAAACAAAAAAAATACGACACTGCATACCTTAAAATGGCTCAGGAATGGGCAAAGCTGTCCCATTGTCAACGTAAACAGGTGGGTTCTCTGATAGTAAAAGACGGAATGATTATTTCGGATGGCTATAACGGTTGTCCATCTGGTTTTGAAAACACTTGTGAAGATGAAGAGGGCAATACAAAATGGTACGTGCTTCATGCTGAAGCCAATGCTATTATGAAGGTTGCTCGGTCAACAAACGATTGTAAAGGTGCTACCTTATACCTCACGCTATCTCCTTGCAAAGAGTGTAGCAAACTCATTCATCAGGCAGGTATAAAACGTCTTGTATACTTGGATAAATACAAAGATACTACTGGACTGGATTTTTTGAGAAAAGCAGGTATTGATATTCTACATTATACGGATGCTAAATAAAACCTCAAATTTTAGCCCCATTATTTTTGCCTTAATCCTTGTTATTGGGATATGGCTCGGAAAATCACTCAGCTTTGGCGATTTCAGTAAGAGCGAAGTCAATAAATTCAATCTAATACTAGATCAACTTGAAGAAGCATATGTTGACAGCATTGACCGTGAAGAATTAATTGAAAAAGCCGTTACTAATTTACTTAAAGAACTCGACCCACATTCCTATTATATAAAAGCAAAGGATTTTTCTGCCATAAACGAACCTATGGAAGGTAGTTTTGACGGTATTGGCGTGGAATTTAATTTATTGGATGATACCATACTTGTAGTAGCACCTATTTCTGGCGGACCATCTCAAAGAGTTGGCATTCAATCTGGGGATAAAATAGTATCTGTTGACGGTGAAGTCATTGCCGGTACTGACTTAGAAAATGAAGATGTATTTAAACTTCTTCGCGGAAAAAGTGGAACTAAAGTTACTGTTGGTGTACTTCGTAGAGGGGAAGATAATCTTATTGATTTCGAAATCACTAGAGACAAAATTCCTATTTATAGTGTGGAGGTGTCCTATATGATAGATGATGAAACGGCATACATCAAAATCAATCGCTTCTCTGCTAACACCTACGAAGAGTTTGTCAGTGCATCTGAAAAATTACTCGATTTGGGAATGAAAAAATTGATTCTCGACTTGCGAAATAACCCTGGTGGATATCTGGGTGCTGCCATCAATATTGCTAATGAATTTTTAGAAGACAATTTACTCATTGTTTACACTCAAGATAGATATAGTAAACGCCAAGAATATTATTCTAATGCTAGAGGATTACTGCTAGATATTGAGGCTGTTGTTATTATTGACGAGGGCTCTGCTTCAGCAAGTGAAATTGTGGCGGGGGCTTTGCAAGACAACGATAAGGGAACTATCGTCGGTCGCCGTTCCTTTGGCAAGGGATTGGTGCAAGAACAGTTTGAACATCCTGATGGTTCGGCATATAGAATCACTACTCAACGCTACCATACCCCTACGGGCAGGTGTATTCAACGTCCGTATGCTAAAGGGCAAGAGGATGATTATGAAGATGATTTTATTAACCGAATGAATAATGGTGAATTATTATCCAAAGATAGTATTGTGTTTAACGACAGTCTTAAGTTTGTCACTAAAGGGGGAAAGATTGTTTATGGTGGTGGTGGAATTATGCCTGATGTTTTTGTGCCATTAGATACGACTTCATATCATTCCTCTATTTCCACTGCTAATAGAAAAGACCTCATTAGGCAATATGCTTTTGATTATACTAGTAAGCATCGAGAGGAATTAGAAACTCAATCGCTTCAGGATTTCATTCAACTATTCGAAGTAAATACCGATGATTTAAAAGCACTTTCTACCTATTGTAAAGCCTCTGATGTAGACATGCCTATCAATGAGTTTTCAGATTATGATACCAAAATAATAACATCTCAATTGAAAGCCCATATTGCAAGAAATATTTGGAACGATGATGGCTTTTTCCCTATCATTCACGAAATAGATTATACATTTCAGCAAGCCAAATTGCAGTAATTTCTTAATTTTGTAACCAACTATTAATCAAATATTAAAATTATGTCATTCGAACTACCTCAATTACCCTATGCTTACGATGCATTGGAACCTCATATAGATGCCAGAACAATGGAAATTCATTACAGCAAACACCATGCTGGATATACGGCAAAATTAAATGCTGCTGTTGAAGGTAGTGATTTAGAAAATAAATCCATTGAAGATATATTAGGCGGCGAACTTTCTCCTGCTGTACGCAACAACGGTGGTGGGTTTTACAACCATTGTTTGTTTTGGAATGTAATGAGTCCTAATGGTGGTGGCGAGCCTAGTGGCGACTTAGCAACCGCTATTAATGTAGCTTTTGGTTCATTTGAAGATTTTAAAACCAGCTTTTCTAATGCTGCTGCTACTCAGTTTGGCTCAGGTTGGGCTTGGCTATGTGTAAAAGATGGAAAGTTGTCAGTATGTTCGACAGCAAACCAAGACAACCCACTGATGAAAAGCGGTTGTGGTGGAACACCAATTCTAGGACTAGACGTATGGGAGCATGCTTATTACCTCAACTACCAAAACAGAAGACCAGATTACATTAACGCCTTTTTTAATGTGGTAAACTGGGAAGAAGTTGATAGGCGATTTAAAGCTTGCTAAAAATTTAAAAGCCCTCAATTGAGGGCTTTTTTAATAAGATGCTTTTATAATAAGTAATAATTTTAGTGTTAAATTATTCAACAGTAACCGGGTATTTCACTACCAATACTTCTAGTCCAGAAAGTTCAAGTAAAAAATATGTAGATGAAATTTTAGTGTCATTTAACTTAGTTGTTAAATCATCAAATCTTACTAAATCGTCACGTTAGAACACTTACCAACACAAATTATATCGATTAATTAAGTTCCTTAAAGAAAAAAGAGGAATTGAATATAGAAGAATTAGTTATATTCTTAATTAAAAAGGTTGTCGAAGTGTATGAACAAACAGGCTATAAATGCCAATCTGAGAGCTTTTAAATGACATTTGATTTAGATTATTACAAATATGCTAATTTCAAATTTGTTCATTAAATTATAAAATTTGCTTTATTTCGTTCAAAAGCTGATATTGAGACTCGTTTAGATCATTAAACATAACACCTTGTAACATGATACTTCTGTTCTTTTCATTAATCGACCAAGATTTTGGTTTTAAAATCTTTTTATTTTCATAATCAATTGTTTCTAGTAAGTACCTAAGAGCATTGAGCCTAGCAGTCATTTTGTTATTAGCATTAATTATAATCCAAGGGGCTGCATCATAAGATGTTTTTTCAAATGTCTTTTCTTTAAAATAAGTATATCTATCCCAGCTCGAAACTGAAAGCAAATCATTATGTGATAGTTTCCAATATTTTAAAGAATGATTTTTTCTAATATGAAATCTTTTTTGTTGAGTTGGCATATTTATTGACAAGTATATTTTTATCAATAAAAGTCCATTTTTTAGCTGCTTTTTCTCCCAATCACATACATTTTTCATGAAATAATTGTATTGATTGTATGAACAATAACCCATAGTAGGTTGAATCATAGATCTTGAATACCAAGATCTATCATAAAAAACAATTTCACCTTTTTTAGGTAATGTTTTTTCATATGTTTTAAACCAAGAATTATTTTGTTTTTTTGTTGGAGCTCCAATTGCAACAACTCTAAAATGAGCTGTCATTAAATGTTCAACTATCCTTTTTATGGCTGATCCTTTACCAGCAGCGTCTCTTCCCTCAAAAACTACCGCAACTTTAAGTTCTTTTTTAAGTACCCACTCTTGCAGTTTGAGTAGTTCTACTTGTAGTCGATACTTTTCTTTTAGGTATTGCTTATTATTGATGCCCTTAAAAACATTATAATATTTTATTGACATTTTTTAATGAACTAAAAAATTTATGATACTAACTTTAAATTATCTTTAATAACATAAGGACAATAATCTAACACCGGGATGATGTATTTTCTTGAACGCGATAAATAGTAATCAATATTTGAAAAATCTACCCAAACTGCTTCTTCAATACCTTCATCGTATTGAGGAATTAAATTACTTTCATTTCCTTCATAATTCATCAAAAACCAAGCTGCTCTTTTTTTGACAATTTTTCCGTTTACAAATGATTTGTATCTGGTTGATAATAATGGTTTATTAATAGAAAGTTTATTAATATCTAATCCTGTTTCCTCAACAACCTCCCTAAGAGCGGCTTCTTCTAAATTTTCACCTTCATTTAGTTTTCCTTTGGGAAGATCCCACTTATTTTTTCTAAAAATAAATAATACTTTACTGTTATTATTAATTACTAAACCTCCAGCAGTAATTAAATTTTTAGAAATGTTATTTAAAGATTTCACACTACAAAAGAATATTTAAATAATCAAACTAAAACCAACTATATAGAATAGTTCTCAACATACTGATGTAAAAAAAACCAAAAACATAACTCTAGCTTTAACTTACGTTAACATGACACTATAACTAATAATGTGATTCGGAATTTTAGTCATAATTGGTCTTTTACCGACACCATAAATATTAGAGTGTATTTTAGTAAATGATTCTGTTAATTTGAATGCCTGGAATAAAAAATTTGACTAAGGAAGTTTTCTAATCCAAATGTTTGGTCTATCCCTATTCAACAGTGAAAAATATATTACAGGTGGGTACACTCCCTACCTGACTTTCAACGTATTAGTTCAATCAAATATCTTCTCAGTACACCAGTATAAACGTGAATATCCTGATAGACGTGAAGTTAGGGAAAAAGTTTGGAAACTTCACAAAGAAGGTTGGGGATATACCAAAATTCACCGTTACCTGAAGAACAATAAATTTGAAATAGGTAATAGTAGAACTACAGTAGATTCTATGATTAAGAAGATGAGTACCACCTAAGGGAGTGGGGGTAATTCTTTGTAAACCGATTCAAACCTTTTCATTGAGTTTGAAAATAGGTGGTTTTTATATCGAAGTCAGGTTTTTAGAGTTGGGAGAAAACCTACTTATTCTCATACTCATCCTTCCAATATCTCATCTGAAGTTCCTTCAAATAAACATCCAAAACTATTTTGGATTTGAAAAACCTCGTATAAACCAACACCTCTTTAGAACTCCATCCATTTTATAAATTCTGAGGTTTTTGATTTAGGAACAATAAGGTCTATTTCAAAATCTATTGAAGTTTGAATTTTTAATTTTC
>JADHMR010000111.1 GCA_016779945.1 Bacteroidia bacterium
TAATCTGGTTGATATTTCATCCATACCTCCAAATGTCTACATACTTAGAGTTGCCAATGAATCGTATAAATTTATTAAGACTAACTAAAGTGCATAACAAAGCTTATGCACAATTAAAAAGGAGAAAACATGTTAAAGAGTAAAAAAGACTGTACAATGAAAAAATCAATTTTGTTTTTTGCTATTCTATTAATAACCCTGATTAGTTGTAGAAAAGATGATAAAAATAATTCAGAGAGTTGTTATTCAAATACTAATGCACAGACCATAGTTCATGACGGTATCAATAGAGAGTATGTATTATATGTACCTAATTCATATGATGGGACATCTTCTGTTCCACTAATGCTGAATTTTCACGGGTTTGGTGGTAGTGCAAGTGAATTTATGAGCTATGCTGACATGCGTTCAGTAGCGGAATCTGACACTTTTATTTTGGCCTACCCGCAAGGCAGTTGTTCAGATGGTTCTTCCCATTGGAATCCTTGCCCTGTAGGAGGAGACAATAAAAGTGATGCTGATGATCTAGGATTTGTTGAATCTATGATTAATGAGATTTCATCTCAGTATAATATAGATATGGAAAGAATCTATGCTGCTGGATACTCAAACGGTGGCATGATGGCATATGGGCTTGCGCACTATAAAAGTGATTTGATTGCTGCAGTAGCATCTGTTTCTGGTGTAATGTTAGATTGTACAGGATCTACAAATCATCCTATGCCAGTAGTACATCTTCACGGAACTTCTGATGGTGTTCTCCCTTATAACGGGAACAGTTATTACAGCTCTGCACAAAACACCTTGGACCATTGGATAAATTTTAATAACACGACAACAACCCCAACTGTAAGCAGCGAAAATAGTGGAGGAATGACAATTGAGCATTATGTAAATAACCAAGGAGACAGCTTAGTTTCTGTTGAACATTACAAATATATCGGAGGAGACCATGTTTGGTTTAGCGCAACTTTTCAAGGTCAGAATACATCTGAATTGGTTTGGAATTTTGTATCGCGATATGACATAAATGGATTGAGGTAAAGAATAAAAGTGCATAACAATGTATAAAAATAATAGCCGAGTCAGTAGTAAATTCAAGGGTTGTAGCCCGCTTCAACTTTCTTGTAACTTGACAGGAAAGTGCCACGCAGTCGGCTACTATTCTTATACTCAACGTTATGCCTCATTGTAGGACGACCGAACAACCATCAACATTTGGTTTATAATCGGACAACAAATGCCAACGCTTCGCAAAATTAAAAGAGCTGTTTTGCCACCACACAAGTCGACCCAAAAACAGCACATTTAATTTTACCCAACCGCACCACGACATTACGAACATTGTGGACAAAGACCTGAAAGGGTGAAATTCATTTCGCTGATAATGTATTTTTTAGGCATTTTAAAAGTCGGCTCTACATCTTCAAGACAAGTTACAGACTTACACTTTTGACAACTAAAATGTATATGGTTGTGGCTATGTTTTACCGAACACGAATGGCAACCTGCATATTTTACAACGCCATCTACATTGACAATTTTGTGAATGACTCCTTCTTTTATTAACCTTTCCAAGACACGATAAATTGTAACCCTATCGCAAAGACCTTCCAACGACTTCTGAATTTCAGAATGCGACAACGCAACATTGGATGTTACAATCAAATCTTGAATTACTGTTTTTGCTGTGGTATTTCTAGGTGACTTCATTGTTTTAAAATTACTAACGCAACACTGTTGCATTTACAAAGATAATGATTACTTTTGCAACATTGTTGCGTTAAGATAGGTATCTTAATCAAATGCTTATAAAAATAAGTAAAATGAAAAACAAACAATTTAGTGAAAAAATG
Organism: Bacteroidia bacterium; assembly: GCA_016779945.1. Lineage (GTDB taxonomy): Bacteria > Bacteroidota > Bacteroidia > NS11-12g > UBA9320 > UBA9320. Next base: position 1,857 of record JADHMR010000111.1, read on the forward strand.
GTAACCGAAACCTTGCAATTGTGGTGCGGTTTGACATCCAATTAAATTGATATATAAAGTAAAAAATGACACCACAAACTTTTAACGACTGGACAAACTGCTTAGTAAACGACTGCAAAATAAACCTGACCAAGGAATTTGCTCAACAGCGTTTAGCAGTTTATCGAGACAATCAAAATGCAGAAACTCAAAAATTCATTTCACTTTATGGAGAGCAACACTTAAACAATATCATCCAATGGTTCAATCAAATTTAACCTCTACAAATAAAAGAAATATAACCGTATTAGGTTTTTTTAGTTCTGCATTAGACACTATTGGACTTTCAGCATCTGGTCTTTGTGCCATTCACTGTGCTTTAGTTCCTCTCATTCTAACTTTTACACCATTATTGAGTTTAGGTTTTTTTGACAGCCCGCTTTTTGAATGGATTATGATAGGAAGTAGCGTAACCTTAGCTCTTACTTCATTTATAAATGGCTACTACAAACACCACCATTCAGACGAACCCCTGTCAATAATGCTTATTGCTTTTATCTTCTTCACATTGGGTCATCCACGTGATATTGAAACCCTTGTAACCCCTATTTGTATGACATTTGGCGGAATAATAATGGCGTATGCTCATTATCGCAACTGGAAACTTTGTAAAGAAAAAAATTTCAAAGTGTGCAACTAAAAAATTAATTCCTAATGATACAATTTGACAAAATAAAAGCTAAATGGAAAGTATTTCAATAGATTTCGCAGGAATAACACTTATGTTGGCATTGGGTTTCAGGCATGGACTCGACCCTGATCACATTGCAGTGATTGATAGCCTTACCATGCACCATCACGGCATTAAATCATCTTTTGGTAAATGGTCTGGTACTCTTTTTGCATTGGGTCATGGCATTGTAATTACCATTGTATCTGTTATTTTTAGTTTTATTGGAAGCTCTGCAATTTCTAACACTTGGATATTATCTGTTTTAGAATGGGTTCCGGTTATTTTATTGTATTTAGTAGGTTTTATGAATTTAAAAAGTCTTTTATCAAAAACATCCGAATATAAAGTACAAGGCTGGCGGTTTCGCTTTATCCCTAAAAAATTATTGAACAGCAAAAGTGCTTTTTCAATTGTGCTTACCGGAGTTTTGTTTGCACTTGTTTTTGACACTGTAACTCAGGCTGCCGCATGGGGTTATGCAGCTTCGCTCGAAGGTGGTATTTCAATAGCACTTGTTATGGGCTTAGTATTTTCTGTGGGAATGATTGCAACAGATACCATTGATGGCAGAATATTATATAGCATCCTTAATAAAACGGATAATAAATCTACTATTATTTCTTATCGCAAATGGATAGGTTGGTGCATTGTATCAATGACCTATTTTATTGCTATTTACAAAACCCTCAATACATTTTCCCCGCAAGTGCAATTAAGCGAAACTGCCTATACACTTGTTGGCGCATTATTCTTTTTAAGCATTGTATTTATCTATGCTTACATCGCTATAAAAACTAAATGCACAAAACTTATTTAACAATGGACATTCGTAATTTAAAAAACATTAAAAAACACATTTTCTTTTGCAATGGCGAAGCCTGCTCTTTAAATGGCGCAGCCGAAGTAACAAAAGCTATTAGGCAAGAAATAAAAAAACAAGGATTGCATGGATGCATACACACCACCAAAACACTTTGCAATAGCCGTTGCCACGATGCTGCAATTGTTATCGTGTATCCGAATAACGAATGGTACAAAAACATGCACCCAAGCGATGCGCAAGATTTTGTACAGAATGTAATAATAAATGATAAAGGCTTTCACAAATTACTTTATAAACAAGGCGAAGATACAATACACAGTCAATCAACAATTACAGTTTAAAAATGCGGAACTTTTTTAATAACGAATTTGATCCTGATAATAAGGAAATTACTAAAAAGGTAAAGCAATGGGTAAAAACCTATTTTGCTTTACCCGATGAGGGCTGTGTAGTTTTAGTTTCAGAACTACAATGTGCCGATGAAGGTTGCCCCGATGTAGAAACGGTTATCAGCATTTTAATGAAGCCTGAAGTTAAAGTGTTTAAAATTGGTAAACCATTAATGTATGTACGAACCTACGACATAGAAACAATTAGTAAAAATTACTTCACTCAAAACATAACATAAAAAAACAATGATGGAAAATAAAAACTCAATTCCCGTAACAGTTTTAACAGGATTCCTCGGCTCTGGTAAAACTACTTTGCTTAATAAAATATTAAGCGAAAATCATGGTAAAAAAATAGCCGTAATAGAAAATGAATTTGGTGAAGTTGGCGTAGATAACGAATTAGTTATTGGTGCCGATGAAGAAATATTTGAAATGAACAATGGCTGTATATGCTGCACAGTTCGTGGCGATTTAATTCGTATTCTCGACCAATTATTAAAACGAAAAGACAAGCTAGACTATATTATTGTGGAGACCACAGGCATGGCTAACCCCGCACCAGTGGCACAAACTTTTTGGGTGGACGATGAAATAAAAGACAAATATAGCCTCGATGCCATCGTTACCATAGTAGATGCAAAACACGTATGGTTGCATATTGATGAAAGTGCAGAATGCAAAGAACAAATAGCCTTTGCAGATGTAATCCTCTTAAACAAAACAGATTTGGTAAGCGCAGAAGAGTTAGTAAAACTCGAAAAGAGAATAAAATCTATGAATGCCAATGCCAAAATTCATAAAACGCAAAATGCCGATATAGATTTAGAACATATTTTAAATATCCAAGCCTTTGATTTAGATGCTAAAATTGAATTGAATCCGGAATTTGCAGTAGAAGAATATCCTTACGAATGGATGGGTATTTATGATTTTGCTGATGCCGAATATCAAATCAATATGAAGGAAGGACCTGACCCATCATTTGATTTATGCTTTGTAAAATTAGCAGATACTAGTGAGGCTGTAATTACAAAGGCTCAAAAGCAAGCCATCAAAACATTTGCGATGGAATCCAAAACTTTAAAAGCCGAAAAATTCATCAATACTAATAATACGCTCAATACCCTTTTAATAGAAAATGAAAGCCAAACATTTTACTTCAGACCACATAAAGCAGGTATTTACGCTGTATTTACCCAACATGGACCTGAGGAATTTAATTTGGAGTTAACAGTTAAAAATACCAAAAATGGAGTGCCAACATTTGAAAATGTGGAGCCAACTCTAACAGATGAATTTGCACACAACCACGAGCATGATGATATAATAAGTTCTGTTGGTATTGAAGACACCCACGAACTTAGCATACAAAAGGTAAATGAATGGATAAGTTATTTATTACGAGAAAAAGCAATTGATATATTTAGGATGAAAGGCATTTTAAATATTGCTGGCAACGATGACCGATTCGTATTTCAAGGTGTACACATGCTATTTGATGCCAAAGCTGACCGCAAATGGAAACCAGGGGAAACCCGAAAAAATCAAATCATTTTTATAGGCAAAAACTTGAACAGAGAAGAGTTGTTGGCTAAGTACAAAAAGTGTATCGTAAAATAAATATTTCTATAAAATGATGGATTATCAACGATTAAAACAGATTGCCAATGCCCCAAACGAATATGAGGTTTGGAGTGATTATCTAAACGATTATGTTATAGATTTAGCTTGGAGCAACGATGCAAAAAAAATAATAGCTGGAACAGCATCGGGGAAAGTCACTCTATACGATGCCGAAACTGGTAAATTGCTAAACGAGATATCGGCACACCAAAATGGTTTAATGTCTATTGCGGTATCGCCCAGTAAAAATATTTTTGTTACCACAGGGCAAGATGCCACTATCAATATGTGGAATATAGACACACTTGAACTATTGAACAATATTGCTTCAAATAGCCAATGGGTGAACTTTGTGGAATGGAGTAAAGATGGAAAATATTTTACCAGTTCAGAAGGAAAGGTGGTAAGGGTATTCAACGAAGCAGGTGATATTATCAACACTTTTGACCAACACGAAAGCACCGTCTGTGGCATACAATGGAAGCAAGATAGTTATGTTTTTGCCACTGCTTGTTATGGAGGCGTTCGGTTATTTGAAGTAGGCAGAGAAAAGGATATCAACTTTTTTGAATGGTCAAATTCTATGCTATCCTTAAGTTGGAGTCCTGACGGTAAATTTATTGGTTGCGGTACGCAAGATTCAAGGGTTCATTTTTTTCCAGTGCCTTATGAAAATGGGAGCGATTTTGAAATGAGCGGCTATAACGGTAAGGTAAAACTCATGGATTGGACAACGGATTCAAAATACTTCTTAACCAACTGCTGGAATGAAATTGTAATTTGGAAATTTGCAGGTAAATCCCCACAGGGGCAAGTGCCTATAAGTATCAATACTCACGTGGAAAGAATTACACAAGTCAGTTTTCAAAAAAATAGTGCATGCATTGCATCTGGTGATGAAATGGGCTTTGTGTTTTTTCATGATACAGAAAAACCTTCTATTAAAAATATAGGGACATGCCTATCACAAGAAATTAGTAAATTATGCTGGAGCCCAGACGGATTAAATTTAGCAGCAAGTACAGCCGATGGAAAATTAGTAATTATGAGAACCCCTTTTTAAACAGTAAATTGATAAAGATGAAAAATAATTGGATACAATCAGCAGTTCTTTTTGCTGCAATTTTGGTAATTGCTTCATGCAATCAGTTGAAACCCGAAAACAGAATAGTAAGTGTGCAAGCTTCTGATTCACTTTTAGTAATTAGATTACCAAATGCAAAATGTGAAAATTGCCAAAAAGTTGTTGAAAGCGGAATGTCAAAAATAGATGGTGTAAAACAAACCGTACTGAATTTACATACCAAAGAAGTATCTATTGTTTACAATCCAAATATAGTGGCTACTGTTGAGCTATCTAAAAATGTAAAGATATTAGAAACACAAATGCCTTGTAACTAAATTATGAAAGATATAATAGATACCAACCATAATCATTGTAATCACAACCATTCCGATGAACGTAGATATTCACCTGAACAGTTGAGGGTGAAAATGAAAAAAACCGGTTGGGTATTATTGATATCTATTGTAACCACGATACTTGAAATATCTTATGGATACATAACCAATTCCATGTCACTGTTAAGTGATGGTTACCACATGGCTTCCCATGTAATAGCTATTGGTGCAGGCTGGTTGGCTTATCAATATGTTATTTTTCATCACAATAAAGGCAACCATGTTCACACATCCAAAACACTCTCTTATGTTGGCTTTTTTAATGCTTTAGCACTTGCTATTATTGCTGTATTGGTTTTTATAGAAAGCGTAGAAAG
>JADHMR010000112.1 GCA_016779945.1 Bacteroidia bacterium
CGTTATGCACGACGGTAATTTAACGGAGTTAGCTTCGGGATCAGTTAATGGAGGTTACAGACCAGGGGTTCATATTCTAGATACTTCTTCTAGTGGGATGGGTGATTTTAGAGGAATTCAAATTCATGGAGTATATACTGACGGATCAGGTCAAAGTCAGCCAGTAAGCAAGCTAGACAATCTAGTTGCCGGAATGATTATTGAAGTTACTGGAACAGTGGATAATTACCAAGGTGAAACTCAAGTTTTTCCTTCTGATAATTCTTCTGTAAATGTGATTGGTTCTGTTACCGCACCCCAAGCTCAAGTAATTGATTTAGGAAATTTGAACGATAATTCGCGTACGAATAATTTTGTTACAGGTGAAGAATGGGAAGGGTCATTTGTTCAATTGGATAATGTTACTGTAGTTTCAGTTTCTATTTTTAGCGGCAACAGAGTTAGTTTTGATGTCTCAGATGATAATGGAAATCTAATTAATGTTTCAGATCGATTTTTAGTTCAGAAGCAACCAGGAAGAACATTGGTTAACCCATCAAGTCCTCAAACTGATGGAGAGTTTGTAGCTCCAATACCCGGGACAAAATACGAATCTTTGAGAGGTATTATTTTGCATTCAGAAAATGGATGTTCTGGAGGAACAGGAAGAGGATATGAATTAAATCCATTTGACAAAAGCCATTACAAAGTTGGAGATACTCCTCCAAGTATCACTGAAGTAAAACGAACACCATTAGTTCCTACAAGTTCTGATAATCTGACGATAAGTGCTAAAATAATTGATTTTAATGGTTCAGTAGTTAGTCAAAAACTATACTATACAGACGACCTCACTAAGGATAATACTAGTTTTACCGAAACTACATTTACTTTAAAAGCAGGTTCTTCTGATGAATACGAAGGGACAATTCCAGCGTTTGCTAATGGAACAATTGTTAAATATTATATTTCTGCAACAGATGACGATGGCAACAAGAGTTATGCGCCTTTTACTGCTAAAAACCAAGACGGTGCTACAGCTTTTTATACCGTTCGTGACGAAGGTTTAACCATTCGAGATTTACAGTATGTACTGGATCCTACGTCCGATGCTAGTCCATACGAAGGGCAAACAGTAACTGTAAAAGGGTACGTTACAGCAAGTGCTAAACCATATGACCTGGAAGATGTGTACATCCAAGATAAAGATGCCAAGGAATGGGCAGGAATTCGATTATCTGGAAGTTCTGATTTGTTAGAATTATGGAGAACAGAAGAAGTCGAGGTTACTGGTGAAATTGTGGAATCATATGGATTTACTCAAATGTTAGTTAGCTCAGTTACTAAGACTGGTAATAAAGCTGAAATAGCTCCAGTAGAACTTCCGGTTAGTGATAGTGCTGGTCGAGTGAATAGAGGTATGGAAAAGTATGAAGGAATGCTTGTTAGAGTAGTTAATCAAGGGGGAAAGGTAAAAATAGCTAATCCACGATTAAATCCTTTTGGAGAATGGATGATTTCTAGCGATACTGGTGCAAGTTTTAATAACAGTACTAAAGTTCAAACTGGGGTTAAAAATGGAAATAATAATTCATCACTTTGGGTATCCGTAGTTTCTAACGATACGTTTGCTAATTTCGATGGAATAATGGAAGTTCCTGCAATTGAGGCAACTAAAGAAATGGATATGGACGCTTTAATCGGACTTGTATATTATGGATTTAGTCAATATTCGATTAAGCCTCGAAACAATGATGATATTGTTGGATTTAGTTTACCACTTGAAAGTACAAATTATGCTGGAGATACGGCTACGAATTCGATTATCAATATCGAAAATAATGGACTAACTTTTTATCCAAATCCGTCTAGAAACGTATTAAATGTCAAAACTAATAATTCCAAAGGTGGGATATTATATGTAAAAAGTATTGCAGGGAAAGAGATAATTAAATCAACAATTCTTGATCAAGTAGAATTAAATGTAGAGTCCTTAATTCCAGGAATGTACATGTTAGAGTTTATCGATTCTAATGGGTTGAAAATGTCTGCTAAATTTATTAAAATTTGATAAATAGCTATCCTCAAATAATGAGTAGCAAGACCTATATTATAGGTTTGGTCTTGCTACTTTTTGTCTTTTCTTGTAAGGAGGGTGAACTATTGCCTAATAGTGCTCCAGAAACAAAATTGTCAATCGATAGTATCAATCTGTCTGGAGAAAATCGATTGAATAGTACAGTTAGACTTTCTTGGTACGGAACGGATATCGATGGGTATATTGAATATTATGAGATTCGAATTGGGGATAACGACTGGGTTAGAACTCAAACACAGGATAGTATTTTTCTTTTTGATATAGAACCTGATCAAGATTCTACAGATATCGAATTTTATGTGCGAGCAATTGATAATGAAGGTTTTGAGGATTTATCGCCGGCATATTTAAAAATTCCACTTATAAATAGTATACCAGAGGTCACTTTTGACGAGGCCTCACTTCCGTTAGACACAACTAATCTTGTGATTACTTTTAGGTATGTAGCTTCAGACCCTGATGGTAATGAGACCTTAAAAAAAGGGTTTATTCGAGCGAATGAGGGAGAGTGGACAGAGATAGATCTTAATCAAAAATTAATATCCTTATTGCCCGCTAAACCAACTGAAGTTGGAATTGGGGATGCTAAAGTGTATTATGGCATAAATGAGGAACCTGCTTTAACAATTGACGGATTTAATAATGGAGGGGATAATTTTATTCAACTGAAGGTTGAGGATATAGCTAATACATCAAGTCAAATTGATAGTACTGCCTCTATTTTTGTCCGAAGTCAAACTTCAGATTTACTTGTTATCGGCGGTCATAACGCCCAGATTGATAAAAAGTATCAAGATTTGGTTAATAACAATTATACTTCTGCTGATTTTATAAATTATGCATCAAATGGTGGGTTGAATCAACCTAAGTTTTGGAATCCAAATTTTAGATTATTATCAGAGCAATATGATAAGGTCTTTTTTCACACAGACGAGGGGAATTTCAGTAATCCATTAACTGGAGAAGATGGTAAATTACTAGACTTTGCTGCCCCAATCATACAAGAATTGATAGATAATAATCAAAAGGTATTAATATCAACTGCATTTGCCACTGGCACTAGCATAGATATCATTGGCGGGGTACTATCAATTGATAGTTTTACAGGGAGTAGAGGGCAAGCATTTTTTGTGAATGATAGTTTTGCAAAAAGTAGGATAATTGGATTCCCAGATTTACAACCAACTAATTTCTTATTGGCTGTAGACCCGTTTTACCACAGCCAAGAATCTGAAATACTTTATGAAGCACAACTCACTCCTAATGGGGGATGGTATGGTCCCAAAACAATTGCCATTCAGAGAAAATCAAGCGAGGGTAACGTCAATTTAGTTTTATTTACTGTAGAAATACATAAACTCGATAAACTTGCGTCTAATCAAAATCAATTAATTTCTAAACTATTCAATGAGACTTTTAATTGGTAGCATTCTGATTCTTTCATCCATATTTTCTCACGCTCAAACGGGGAATCTCAAAGGAAAACTAACCGATGAAATTAGTGGAGAAAACTTGGTCGGAGCATATGTTCGGGTTGTTGGTACATACGGTGCTGCAATTTCAGAGGCAGATGGAACCTTTATCATTAAAAACATCAAGCCTGGGAGGTATTCCGTAAATATTTCTTTTATTGGTTATCAGCAAAAGATATATAATGATATCGATATTAAAGCAGAAGTAAATACAATACTTAACATCAAAATGGTAGCACAAACCAATACTTTTGAGACGGTTAAGGTTGTAGGTAAGAAAAAAATTATTGAGTTGGATGATGCCAAAAGTACAATAACACTTAACAAAAAGGATATCAGCGAAATGAATGTTCGAGACGTTCAAGAAATTGTAGCTATGCAGGCTGGGGTTTCTAAATCTAGTGATGGTATTCAAATTAGAGGTGCACGAGTATATGAGACCTCATTTAATATTGATAATATAAGTGCTCAAGACCCATTGGCAGGAACAGGTTTTGGGGTAAAAGTATCGAGTGGATCTATTGGTGAATTGCAACTGATTACTGGTGGTGCAGGAGCTGAACACGACGGTGGAACAGCAGGAGTTATAAGTACAACTATCAAAGAGGGTTCTGAGAAGTTTCAGGTCTCGGGTAGTTTTCAAAGAGATAATTTGGGTAATCCATCAAGTATGGGTTGGAATACGGATTTGGGAGAATTATCATTCGGAGGTAAGTTTAAAGTCAAAGGAAAAAAATTCTATTTTTTCAATAACGCAACTTACAACCTAAGTGATGACTATTTTGGACCAACTGCCAATCAAATTCACAGTTCTATTATTGGTGAAAATGATAGTCTTTGGGCACCGCGTCAATCAAACCAATTTACGCACACATTTAAAATAAGCCATGAGCTAAATTCTAAAACAAAAATTTCAATTACTAATCAGCATAGTTTAACGATAAATCAGAACACGCGAACTCTTCAGATTGTGGGTTTTGATGCAATTTTAAGACCAGGATTTCAATTTGAAAGAAGTTTAAATTTAGATAATGCAACTACGTATACGCATCATTCTAATTTAACAGCATTGAACCTAAGAAGGGCTATTAATGAGCAATTAGTTGCTACTATTTCTGTTGGTAGATTGTTTACCAACCTAAGAGCAGATGCTAATGGCCGGCCATTTAGGACATCTTCAGTAGATCAAGTTTTTGATGAATACAGCATAGTCACAAACCCAGTGCAAGTATTTAATCCGGGGGGTGATATTCAGTATGTATTACCTGGGCCAGGATTTGTAAATAACGGAGGAATAAGTTCGTTGTGGCATGATCACTATGCTCAAGAATACACAATCAAAACAAACGCTAAATATTATCCAACAAGTAAAATTCATCAAATCAACTTTGGGTGGGAACAAAAATTAAATCAATATCAGTGGGTTGATGTCACACGACCATGGGTAGGAGCACCAATTGTAATAAATGACAGTGTGAGTACACCCAGTATTAGTATTGGATCTAGTAACGATATTTGGAATGTAAGACCCAATAACGGGGGTATATTTTTTAGTGATAAAATAGATTACAAAGGGATTATTGCAAATCTGGGATTACGTTTTAATTATTGGGCACCCGGAAAATTTGCTGATGATGCGGTTTCTAATCCTGATGCTCCAGTTATTGATCAAGTTAGATCTGATTATGAAAAGAATACAATCAAAGTTTTCGGTTTAAGGTATAAGGCAAGGCTCTTACCAAAGGTCAATGTTTCATTCCCTGTGACCAGCAATAATGTGCTTTACTTCAACTATTCTCATAGTATGAGACTGCCCCATCCACGATTTTTATATGCCGGTCTAGACCCTGTCTATCAAGACAGAAGTTTTTTATCGTTTTTAGGGAATCCCGATTTAAACCCAGAGGTTAATATTTCTTATGAAATAGGGTTTAAATCTCAGATTGGGAAAAATTTAGGGTTAACTCTTGCAGCATATAATAACAATCGATTTGATTATATCGTGAGCAGAAAAGTAATTGTCAATGATCAGACTGGTCGTCCTGTTAGCAAGACAATGTATATTAACCAAGATTATGCCAAAGTTCAAGGGGCAGAAGTTAATGCCATATGGAGGGTAAATAATCAGTATAGATTGTTTGGAAATGTAGCGTATCAGCTTGCAAAAGGAAAAAGTAACAGTGCTCGTGAGAGTAGTTTGCAGATTGCTCAAAATGGAGAAGTTCCTCTGAGTACAGAAAATTATTTGGCATGGGATCGCCCATGGAACATTAATTTAGGGGTTGTTTTTACTCCAGATAGTAGTGCGATTTTTTATGCCAATTGGATGAAGGGTATTCAAGTTTACATGAGTTCTTCTTATCAGAGTGGTTTTCGATATACACCTATGGTACTTGAAGGGTATAACGCTCTTGGTAGACCAGAATATGCAGTTGATTTAAATTCTTTTTTAGAGGAGAGAGCTACTCCGTGGGTTAATGCAGATATTAAATTTACTAAAACTTTTGCGGGTAAAAATAAAAAAGGGATAACCCTAAGTATTGAAATTAGAAACTTATTAGATAATAAAAGAGCTCAAATAATTAATCCTGTAACTGGTAGAGCATGGGAGCCCGGAGATGACGTACCCAATAATTGGAGAGACAATCGTTATTTAGGTCCGGAGGAGAGTGGTTTGCCACCAAATAATCCAGCTCGATATCAACCTCCCAGGCAGGTTCTTTTTGGAATTTTATTCAAATTATGACGGACGATTATTGAGATTTATGGGCAATCTGATAATAAACCATTTTATAAAAGTCAAGAATATATGCTATGATATGGTCTGCTTTTATACTGGGAATTTTGGGAAGTGTCCATTGTGTGATGATGTGTGGTCCTTTAATGATAGGAGTTGTCTCCCAACATAAGCCTGGATATTCTGCATTAATTCATCATTTGGGCAGGTGGTTAGGGTATGTTTTTTTGGCTATATGTTTTCAGTTAATCGTCTCACCGCTCAGAGTGTTTAAACTTCAACAATATGTAGGGATTATCAGTGGTATTTTATTGATTGTGTATGGTTTAGAGAGTTTTATTCCATTTGTAAATAGGTTTTTTATTCGAATTACTTATTTCTTATCTGAACTTATGTTAAAGCAAACTTCATCCTCAATCAGCAAACTTTTTTTGGATTATTAAATGGGTTACTACCATGCGGTTTATCTTTTGGAGCTGCCATTTTATCAATGAATACACCATCTATTTATCATGCGGCGTTATATATGGTAGTTTTTGGTTTAGGGACAACCCCAATTTTATGGATGATGAAGAAGGTAACGTCATATCCTGTGCTAAATTCTTTTCGAAAATTTCAAAAATACTTAGCTCATATTTTATTGATTTTAGGTTGTATTTTAGTTATTAGGTCAATGGGGCTAGGTATCCCTTACTTAAGCCCAGAATTTAATGATAAAGAGACTAGAGTTAATTGTTGTGAATAATGGATTACAATAGATCACAATTTTGATGAGAACGGATTTTTCAATCCAGACATATCTGTAATATCCACTTTTACAGATCCAATGTAGATGTCAGCTTTAACTCGAATAGGGACCTTGTTTTCGTCTGCACTTACCCATATAGTCATGTCATC
>JADHMR010000012.1 GCA_016779945.1 Bacteroidia bacterium
TTGACGATGCCATTGAAAAAGCAGCCAATCAACTTCCTAAAACTATTCATAAAGATGAAGTTTCTAAACGGGAAGATTACAGATCAATTAGCACCTTCACCATCGATCCAGCAGACGCAAAAGACTTTGATGATGCATTAAGTTTTCAAAAATTAAAAAATGGAAATACTGAAATTGGTGTTCATATAGCCGATGTTTCGCATTATATAAATCCAACAGATGTTATTGATAAAGAGGCTATTAAAAGAGCCACATCCGTTTATTTAGTCGACCGAACAATACCAATGCTCCCTGAGGTCTTGAGTAATAATATCTGTTCATTAAGGCCTCACGAAGAATCGTTGTGTTTCTCTGTAATATTTGAATTTGATTCAGATGCGAATGTCAAAGACTATCGATTTGCAAAAACCGTCATTTACTCTGATCATCGTTTTTCGTATGAAGATGCCCAAGAAGTTATAGACTCAGAAAAAGGTCTGTATGCTGAAGAGTTGAAAACAATGAATCTAATTGCTTCAAAACTTCGAAAAAAGAAGTATGAAAATGGAGCGATTAATTTTGAAACAACCGAGTTTCGGTTCACCTTGGATAAAAATGGAAAACCAATTGCAGTAATTCCTAAAGTCAGAAAAGATGCTCACAAGATGATTGAGGAGTATATGCTTCTTGCCAATAAATATGTTGCAAGACAGCTATATGTTGACAACAATAAGATGCCTATTCCTTATCGTGTTCATGAGGAACCAAGTCCTGAAAAACTTGCTGAATTTGCTGAGACTGCTTTAAATTTTGGTTTCAGAATTGATACTTCAAACTACAAACAGCTTGCAGCTTCTATCAATAGTATGGTGAGTAAAGTTCAAGGTACCTTAGAAGGAGATATACTTCAACCATTAGCCATAAGAAGTATGGAAAAAGCATATTATACCACAAAAAAAGTAGGCCATTTCGGATTAGGATTTGATCATTATGCCCATTTCACATCTCCTATTCGTCGATATCCTGATCTGATTACCCATAGGATGTTGAATGATTATCTTCAGAACAAAAAGTCATTTGATTATAGTCAAGTTGAGGCAATGGCATCGCATAGTAGTAAGCAAGAACAAAAAGCTACAAATGCAGAGAGAGCAAGTATTAAATACAAACAGGTTGAATATATGAGTGGTTTTAAAGGAGAAGAATTTGAGGGAATCATCAGTGGATTAACCGAGTGGGGTATTTACATAGAAATTATTGAGAATAAATGTGAAGGTATGGTTCGATTGAGAGATATAAAAGGAGATCAATACAGTTACTACCCTGATAAAAAAATGATAAGAGGAAGAAGAACAGGTAAATCGTTCAATATGGGAGATAAATTATGGATTCGTGTAAAAAATACGGATTTGAATAAACGAAACATTGATTTTCAAATTATTTCGTAAAAGGAAGAACTATAAATTTGTTGCACATGCAAAAACTAAAAGAAATCATAGCTGAATTTGAAGCTCATCTCCCTTCAATAACTACACAACCAGGTAGTCCGAGAGAAGTATACGAACCGATCTCATATATTTTAAATATCGGGGGTAAACGAATTCGTCCAGCAATGACCTTAGCTGCATATAAATTATATCAGGATAAAACTGCTGATGATGTAATCAAACTTGCACAAGCTATTGAAATGTTTCACAATTTTACACTCATGCACGATGACATCATGGACAAATCTGAATTGAGAAGAGGACAACAAACCGTCCATCTTAAATGGGATGACGCAACCGCTATATTATGCGGCGATCTTTTGCAAATTGAAGTATATGAAAAACTAACCGAAATTGGAAATTTAGACATTCTTAATCTATTTAATAAAATGGCAAGAGAATTGTGTGAGGGTCAGATGAATGACATGATGTTTGAATCGAGAAGTATTGTCACCAACGAAGAATACCTCCACATGATTAGACAAAAAACGGCAGTATTAATTGGCTTCAGTCTTCAAGCAGGTGCTTTACTTGGTGGTGCATCAAAAATAGAATCTGACACATTATACGATTTGGGAATATCTATGGGCTTATCATTTCAATTAATGGATGACTACCTCGATAGTTTTGGTGAAAAAGCCAAAGTTGGGAAAAAAATTGGCGGTGATATCTTGAATAAAAAGAAAACATTTCTTTGGAACGAAATGTGGACTAACCTAAATCAAGAAGAGATAGATTCAATAAATCATGTTTTTGAAACATCAAATGATGACGAAATAATTGAATTTATTAAACGGAAAATGCAATCAACTAAAGCAGATCAAAAAACTCTCCATCTAGCTGAACAGTATACTACAAGCAGTCATTCTATTCTGGATCATTTATCAAAAATTGGAAATACCGAATATTTAGAAGAAATTTTGAATTTGTTATCTAAAAGAGAAAATTGAAACCCATAGACATTTACATCTCGTCCTCCCATGACATATATAAAAATATTGCTCTTGAGGAGTTTCTTTTAACTAGCTCAAAACAAGATATTTTATTATTTTATATCAATAAAGACGCTGTTGTTATAGGTAAGCACCAAAATCCATGGATAGAAGTTGATTTATCACCATCTAGAGATTTTAAAATTATCAGAAGGTTAAGTGGTGGTGGAACTGTTTTTCATGATCTAGGAAATATTAACTTTTCATTTTTGCGAAATAAAGAAACTGATTTTGTCAATTTCAAAGAACATATTATTCCGATTAGTAAAACCCTAGAACAACTTAATATTCCCAATAGTATATCTGAACGAAATGATCTGTTTGTTGGTGAATATAAAGTAAGTGGTAACGCTGAACATGTAAACAGCTCACTAAAAAGATTATTACATCACGGGACTTTACTGTATGATAGCAATCTCGTAAAACTTAATGGAAGCATAAAACCAAAAGAAGTATTGAACATTAAAACGCATGCAGTGCCATCAAAAAGAAGTCCTGTTTCCAATTTGAGAAAATTCTATGATTGGGGCAGCACAGAAACCTTTCTTGAATTAATTGTCCAAAAATTAAAAATCATAATTGATGTAAATTCTGTACAAGAAATAGATCCATCAAACATGACAGAAATCACCAATTTAGTCAATGAAAAATACGCTTTAGACGAATGGAATTTTAATCATACACCCCAGTTTAAATACACTGGCAAATCTGGTGAGATTTATAAAATAAGAAAAGGCAAAGTAATAGAATCTAAAAATTCTAACGAAATTGGGCTACCCTTCAAAAAAATATTAGAGCATGACTAGAAAAGAAAGAGCATATGAAATTCATAAAATTCTAGAATCTGAATTTGCAGAAGTACCCATACCTTTAGATCACAAAGATCCATACACACTTCTTATTGCTGTTTTATTGTCAGCACAGTGTACAGATGAACGTGTAAATAAGATAACTCCACTCCTCTTTTCAAAAGCAGATAACCCATATGATATGGTTAAAATGACCATCGAAGAAATTAAATCGATTATTAGACCATGTGGTTTATCACCTATGAAAAGTAAGGGAATATACGGATTAAGTAAAATTTTGATAGAAGAATATGAAGGTCAAGTCCCTCAAGACATGGAGGCCCTAGAAAAACTCCCTGCTGTTGGTCATAAAACAGCAAGTGTAGTCATGAGTCAAGCATTTGGTGTTCCTGCATTTCCTATTGATACTCACATACACCGACTTGCATACCGTTGGAAGTTAAGCACAGGAAAAAATGTAAAACAAACAGAGAAAGATTTAAAATCTTGTTTTCCAATTGAATCTTGGAATAAAGTGCATCTCCAAATTATTTTCTTTGGAAGAAAATACTGTCCGGCTAGAGGTCATAACCCAAGAACTTGTCCTATATGTAAAACTTATGGACGAGCATCACTATTCAAATAAGTTATTATTCAAAGTTTTCATTCATATACACCTAACTTTGCAAACGAATAATGAATCTGGAAGTAATTTACGAGGATAATCACCTAATTGCTGTTAATAAACCAGCAGGTCTTGTAGTGCAAGATAATGAGCACGGTCTGGCATCTTTGGAGCATCACGTGAAGTCGTATATTAAGGAAAAATACAACAAACCTGGAGCTGTTTTTTTAGGATGTATTCATCGGTTAGATACCAATGTTACGGGTATCGTATTATTTGCAAGAACGAGCAAGGCACTAACTCGAATGAATGATCAGTTCAAAAATCGATTAATTCAAAAGACATACGCTGCTCTAATTCGGCGAAAACCCCAACCGATGGCTGGCACGCTAGAACATTGGTTAAAAAAAGATCCAAAACAGAATAAAACAAAGCTATACCACGAAGAACAAAGTGGTAGTAAAAAAGCAATCCTTCATTACGAATTTATCAATACTGCAAACCATTGCTTTTTGGTAAAGGTTAGACCAATTACAGGAAGACCCCATCAAATACGTGTTCAACTTGCTCGAACATTTACTGGAATCGTTGGAGATGTGAAGTATGGTCAAACAAAACCAACATCAGATAGAAGTATTTATTTGCATGCACTTGGTTTGTCATTTATGCATCCTGTAAGTAAAGAAAATTTAAATTTGCATGCGCCAATGCCCCAATTTGGAAATTGGAAATTTTTTAAAGACATCGAAAAAAACTTGTTGAAAGAATGAATCAAATCGTAAAAATACCCCAAGCTAAAAATGAACCTGTAAAATCATATGCCCCAGGTGATACTGAAACTCTTAATCTAAAAAGTAAGCTACAAGAAATGAAAAATACAACGATAGACATTCCAATGTATATCGGCAGTAAAGAAATTTTTACAGAAGAAAAAATATCCATGCACCCACCGCATGAAATCAATCATACATTGGGTACATTCAACAAAGGAAATGCTTCTCACGTTGAAGCCGCAATTTCTGCAGCTTTAGAGGCAAAAGAAAGCTGGGCAAAGATGCCTTGGGAATCTCGAGCTGCTATTTTCTTGAGAGCTGCTGATCTTTTGGCAGGCCCATATCGAGACAGAATGAATGCAGCAACCATGCTTGCACAATCTAAAAATGCAATGCAAGCTGAAATAGATGCAGCATGTGAAATGATTGATTTTTTCAAATTCAACGTTCAATACATGAGTGAAATCTATGCACAACAACCGCCAGAAAATTCTCCAGGTGTATGGAACCAACTTGAATACAGGCCTTTAGAAGGTTTTGTATTTGCACTTTCTCCTTTCAACTTTACAAGTATTGCTGCAAACCTATGTTCAGCTCCTGCAATGATGGGAAATACTGTTGTGTGGAAACCAGCAGAAACACAAATCTATAGTGCTCAAGTAATCATGGAACTATACAAAGAGGCTGGTTTACCTGATGGAGTTATCAATCTTGTTTATGTAGATGGACCTACTACCGGTGATGTGATTTTTAATCACAGAGATTTTGCTGGCATTCATTTTACAGGAAGTACTGGAGTATTCAGACATATATGGAAAACCATTGGAAACAATATAGATAAATACAGAAGTTATCCCAGAATTGTAGGCGAAACAGGTGGCAAGGATTTTGTAATGGTTCATGCAAGTGCAGATATCAACCAAGTAAATACTGCTCTTGTTCGAGGATCTTTCGAATTTCAGGGTCAAAAATGTTCTGCAGCATCTAGAGCTTACATTCCACAAAGTATGTGGACCAAATTAAAACCAATCCTTGTCGAAACTACAAATAGCCTTAAAATGGGTACTACTGAGGATTTCAGTAACTTTATTAATGCCGTAATTGACCAAAAATCGTTCGATAAAATTTCAAGCTATATTGATAGAGTGAATGAGAGTTCAGAGGCTGAGGTAATTGCTGGTGGTTCTTATGATGATAGTGATGGATATTTTATTCGTCCAACTATTATTGAAACAACAAATCCAGCATATGCAACCATGTGTGATGAATTATTTGGACCTGTTTTATCCATATACGTTTACCCTGATGATGAATACGAAAAAACACTCCGTTTGGTGGATAATACTTCAGAATATGCTCTAACTGGTGCTATCTACGCAAAAGGGCGAGAACATATTAATACTGCACTAGACATTTTAAGAAACTCAGCAGGTAATTTTTATATAAATGATAAGCCAACTGGAGCCGTTGTTGGACAACAACCATTTGGAGGTGCCAGAGGAAGTGGAACTAACGATAAGGCCGGAGCACCTATAAACTTAATGCGTTGGACATCAATGCGAACCATCAAAGAAACATTTGTTTCTCCATTGTCTTACGAATATCCCTTTCATAGCTAAACAATCATGAATAAATTATCGCTTTTATCAATTCTCATATTCGCTTTTGGCTGTGGAAATAATACACAATCAGGTTTTGAAAATGAAGAACCCATCTCATCTGCACCCATAGCAACTTCAAAAATCATCATGACCGATACATTGTTTATCGTGGCATTGGGTAAAAATATGAGTGAAATGAAGTTTAACAAAAAAGTAATTCGTGTTCCTTCAGAAAAAAACATAACTATTGCTTTAACTAATCAAAGCACTGATGCAACTTTGCCTCATAACATTGTATTCATTGAAAAAGGACATGCCAATGATGTTGGTCAAGGGGGGCTTAGTCATAAGAATAATGCTTATGTTAATCCCGATGATAAAAATGTTATTGCACATTCACCACTTGCTCAAATTGGAGAGACTGTATATTTATCATTCGAAACTCCTGAAGCGGGCGAGTATGAGTTCATCTGCTCCTATCCCGGTCATTGGGGGATTATGAAAGGTGTGTTTATTACTGAATAAGTTTAAAACGGAGTATCTTCTCCTGGATCAAAAGGAGACATATCGTTCATCTTGCTTGATAAAGTAACACTGCTATCAGTAAATGTGTCAGATCCGTAATTGCTATATCCCCAATCTGTAAACTTACCATAATTTTTCACAAATTTTAAATTCACTGTCCCAGGTGAACCATTTCGATGCTTACGAATGATTATTTCTGTTAAACCCTCATTATCATTTCCTTCTTCATCTTGAGTTATGCCATAGTATTCTGGGCGATAAATAAAAGTTACAAGGTCAGCATCTTGCTCGATAGACCCTGATTCCCTCAAATCAGATAACATTGGCCGTTTGTCCTGTCTTTGCTCTACTGCCCTACTTAATTGGGCAAGAGCAATCACTGGGATATCCAATTCCTTTGCCAACGATTTTAAGGATCGAGATATGTAAGATATCTCTTGTTCACGATTACCAGCCAACTTTTTATTACCCTCATCCGCCCTCATTAATTGGAGATAATCAATGATTATCATATCAATATTTCGTTGACGTTTTAATCTTCTTGCTTTAGCCTTCAAATCAAGAACGGTCAGGGCTGGTGTATCGTCAATAAATATACCTGCGTCTTCAATCGTGCTGATTTTAGTATGCAGTTGCTGCCATTCGTGTTCTGCCAGTTTACCACTTCTGATCTTTTCAGATGATAATTCTGCTTCGGAAGAAATTAATCGTTTTACCAGCTGTAGGCTACTCATTTCAAGGGAGAAAAGAGCAATATTTTTATTTCCTATAACTGCGGCATTTCTAGCAACAGAAAGAACAAAAGCAGTCTTACCCATACCTGGTCTGGCAGCCAAAATAATCAAATCACTATTTTGCCACCCAGAGGTCATTCGATCCAATTCCGTAAAACCAGTAGCAATACCTGACAGACCATTATTATCAGATTTTGATTCCTCAATATCTTTAATAGCCTTTGCAATCAGATCACTCACAGAGTCGTAATTCTTAGTCATACTGTCATTCTTAATTTCGAATAACTGCTTTTCAGACTCATCCAAAAGTTCAAAAGCATCGGAAGTTTCCTCGAATGCCTTTTCTCCTATTTCTCCAGCAACTGAAATTAATTGTCGTTGGATACTTTTCTGAATAACAATATGAGCATGATATTCAATATTAGCAGCACTACTTACTCGATTCGTAAGTGAGGTAATATAGAACGCACCTCCAGCAGCTTCCAAATTTCCGTTTTTACGTAACTGCTCGGTTACTGTGAGAATATCAACAGGATTTCCAGCCATAAATAACTGGAGAATTGCTTCGTAAATCAATTGATGACTTTCTACATAGAATGCCTCTTTTTTTAGATAACTCGCTACTTTTTCAGCAGCATGTTTCTCAAGCATTAACGCTCCTAAAACAGCTTCCTCCAATTCACGAGCCTGAGGTTGTAATTTGGACATTTGATTCAAATTACTGATTGAAAGTTTACTTTTAGGGGTATTGACTCGCTTTTTATCCATGTTTTTTCTTAACTAATTAACTTACAAATTTTTAAATAATTACGCTTAAGTTCCCCAAAATTACCACGTACAATAACATTTCCTAATCGTTAATTAGTGAATTAGAATTATTAACATACTATAAAAAAAATGTTAGTGGAACGTTAATAACCGACCACAAAAAACATAAACAACTAATAATCAGTACGATTTTATCAACATGCTTTTTTTAACTAAATAAAGTTTCACGAAAATCTTAGTTAATACCTTTGAAATAAAGAAATGTAATTAACTGATAATCAAATCATTTATAATTATCAACTAAATTGATTCAAATAACTCAATTTGTATACAATAAATAGTCAAATCAGAAGAAAAATGTAAAAAATAAGTAAAGGAATTGAAATGATTGCATGACACACTTTTTTGGTCTTATATTTGTTAGGTAGTATACAAAATGGAGGCACAATTTTCACCAGGAGTTAAAGAAGTAATACAGTTTAGTCGTGAAGAAGCAATTCGACTAGGACACAGTTACATAGGCACAGAACACTTATTGCTTGGTCTTATAAGACAAGGTGACGGAAAAGCAATCCGACACATGAAAGCAATGGGTATAGATATGCTCAGACTAAAAAAATCAATTGAAAATAGTATTCAAGACACCTCTAACAAAACCACTAATATTGGAAATATTCCCTTAACCAAACAAGCGGAAAAAGCCCTAAAAATAACATATTTAGAAGCCAAAATTTTTAAAGACGATGTTATTCGAACAGAACATCTACTTCTTTCTATTCTTAGAGATGAAGACAATGTTGCCTCACAGATCCTAAACCAATTCGGCGTAGATTACGACTTATTTAAAAGTGCTATGGAAGACAAATTCCCAGATACATCCATTGAAATGAGTAATGACTCACCAGAAGAGTTTTATCATGAAGAATCTGGAAAATCAACTCCCCCACAAAGCAAATCTAAATCAAAAAGTAAAACTCCTGTATTGGATAACTTTGGAAAAGACTTAACCAAATTGGCAGAAGCTGACAAATTGGACGCTATTGTTGGTAGGGAAAAAGAAATTGAACGAGTTTCTCAAATTTTAAGTCGAAGAAAAAAGAATAATCCCGTTTTAATTGGTGAACCTGGAGTAGGTAAAACTGCCATTGCTGAAGGATTAGCTCTTCGTATCTCCCAGCGAAAAGTATCTCGTGTTCTATTTGACAAAAGAGTTGTTACCCTCGATCTTGCTAGCCTTGTTGCTGGAACTAAGTACCGTGGTCAATTCGAAGAACGCATGAAAGCTGTCATGACTGAACTTGAAAAAACTGATAATATTATCTTGTTCATAGATGAAATTCACACCATTGTTGGTGCAGGTGGTGCAAGTGGCTCTTTGGACGCTTCCAACATGTTTAAACCAGCACTTGCACGAGGAGAAATCCAATGCATCGGAGCAACTACTCTTGATGAATATCGTCAATATATTGAAAAAGACGGAGCTTTAGAACGAAGGTTTCAGAGCGTCATGGTAGAACCAACATCCCCAGAAGAAACGCTCGAAATCCTTGAAAATATAAAATCTAAATACGAGGACCACCACAGTGTAGAGTATACCACTGAGGCACTCGAAGCATCTGTTAAAATGAGTGTTCGGTACATCACAGACCGCCATTTACCTGACAAAGCCATTGATGTTCTTGATGAAGTTGGTGCACGTGTTCATTTGAGTAACATTCATGTACCACAGAACATCCAAGAGCTCGAACAAAAAATTGAAGAAATCAAGGAGAATAAAAATAGAGTAGTTAAAAGCCAAAAATACGAGGAAGCTGCACGTTTACGTGATGAAGAAAAATCACTACTTGAAAGCCTTGAAGAAGAAAAAATTAAGTGGGAAGAAGACAGTAAAACTCAACGTTACAAAGTAAAAGAAGACGATGTAGCAGATGTTATTGCAATGATGACAGGTATTCCTACCAAACGAATCGCTCAAAAAGAAGGAAATCGACTCCTCAAAATGGGAGAAGAATTAAAAGGCAGTGTAATTGGACAAGATCAAGCTGTAGCCAAACTAACCAAAGCTATTCAACGCACACGTGCAGGACTGAAAGCACCCAACAAACCCATCGGATCATTTATTTTTCTTGGTAGTACTGGTGTTGGTAAAACAGAAATGGCTAAAACACTTGCCAAATACTTATTTGATTCTAAAGAAGCACTTCTTCGAATTGATATGAGTGAGTATATGGAGAAATTTGCAGTGACAAGACTAGTGGGGGCTCCTCCGGGATATGTTGGATACGAAGAGGGAGGAATTTTAACTGAAAAAATTAGAAGAAAACCCTACGCGGTCATCCTATTTGATGAAATTGAAAAAGCTCACCCAGATGTATTTAATCTCCTTCTTCAAGT
Organism: Bacteroidia bacterium; assembly: GCA_016779945.1. GTDB lineage: Bacteria > Bacteroidota > Bacteroidia > NS11-12g > UBA9320 > UBA9320. The sequence continues at coordinate 10,667 of JADHMR010000012.1, forward strand.
ATTGGACGAAGGCTTCTTAACCGATAGTCTAGGAAGAAAAGTAGATTTTAGAAATACCATTATTATCATGACTTCCAATATTGGTTCCCGACAACTTAAAGAATTTGGAGCGGGTGTAGGTTTTGGTACTAATGCCAAAACTCAAGCAGCTGATTTAAATTCTAAAGGAGTTATCGAAAATGCTCTCAAACGATTTTTCTCGCCCGAATTTTTAAATAGGATTGATGATGTAATCGTTTTCAATTCGCTCGAGAAAGAACACATCCAACAAATACTTGAGTTATCTTTACTTGAATTGTTGTCTCGAATCAAACAAATTGGTTTTGATATAAAACTAGACCAAGCATCTAAAAATTATCTGGCTGAAAAAGGTTTTGATTCTGATTTTGGGGCTCGACCACTCAACAGAGCTATTCAAAAATATTTAGAAGATCCATTGGCAGAAGAAATTTTGAAATCTGATATCAATGAAGGTGATTTGATTCATGTCAAATACGACAAAAAACTAGACAAATTGGTCTTCAAAAAAGAAAAAGGAAAAACTACTACAAAAGATAAATAATCCCATTTATCTCCTGTTTATTCTAATTTTTACTTTGATTTATTGAATGCTTTTTGACTATTTATTGACTAAATTTTAGCTAAAATATTGCTCAAAATAGGATTTGGTTAAATATCATACTCAAATATGACAAATATCATAAACGCGAAATTTAAACAACGCAAATCGCTGATAAACAGTTATTTATTCAAAACAAGCTCAACGTTTATCACCTTATTTCTCAGCTCCTTAGCTCATTTTTTGTCATGACCCCGTTATAAGGAGTGCAACCCTATTGACAAATAGGGCTTCTGAATCTTAAATTCGTTAGAATAACATAAAAATAATTTCACCTATGAAAGAACACTTCAAACAAAAAAAATGGCTTCACAAATTAAAAACAATTTTGGCTCTAGGATTACTGCTTTTTGCAACCTCCGCAATGGCCCAACTCAATGGAACTTACACTATTGATTCAAGTACTGTCACAAGTGGCACAAACTATCAAAGTTTTGTAGATTTTGCTGACACTATTAATAAATATGGAGTCTCTGGCCAGAAGGAAATGACGTTTACAGATGGACTTTCGGAGATGGTAGTAATGATGATTCTGAGAATCCAACCTATACCTATGATGAGACTGTAGATCAGGGAACATTTACGGTATGTTTAGCAACTAAAAAAGGAGAATGTTGGAATGATGAATGTGAGGATGTCACAATCGACTTAGTAGGAATTAGGAATCTTGCACAGGACAATGACATGATTAATCTATACCCTAATTCAACTACAGGAAAGTTCAACATTACCGTTGAAAATACTGGGGATGTAGTTGTTAAAGTTGGAGACATCTTAGGAAACGTTTTAGACATTGATGTAACTGACAATATGAATGGTACATTCAGTATAGACTTATCAGTAGTAGCTGATGGCGTATACTTCGTACAAGTGAAAAACGGTGATTACTTCGCAACTAAACGAATCACAGTTTCTAAATAAAATAAGTTGTTTATTTCAACTTAAGAAAGTCCTCGTATTTATACGAGGACTTTTTTTATTAAACAAAAGTTTGCATCATTAGAGAATAAGTAAAAAACTAGGTAAAATAATCACTATTCCTTTAAATTTGCTCTTAATGGAAATAGGATCAAATCTCTTTAAATTTAGCCTTAAGGGTACCAACAATAGAACGTATAATAACTTCACATTTGCTGACAGAACAGCCTTGGTAATTGTTGTTACTTGCAACCATTGCCCCTATGCAAGAGCATATTGGAGCCGGCTAATAAAACTCTACAACAAATTTGAAAAGGATAATCTGGGAATTCTTGCAATCAATGCAAATGATGCTGAAGCATATCCTGCAGATTCGTTTGATGCAATGAGAGACCTTCAAAAACAACTAAAATTACCCTTTCCCTATTTACACGACGAAACTCAAAAAGTTACTAAAAAACTAAAAGCCACAAGAACTCCAGAAGTTTTTGTATATAATAGCAAACGAAAGCTTGTTTATAAAGGAGCTATAGACGATAACTGGGAAAATGAAGAAATGGTAACACGTGTTTTCTTGGAGGACGCTATTGAATATACATTGGATGGTATGGAGCCCGATTATGCCGAAATACCCGCTGTGGGATGCAGTGTAAAATGGAAAAAATAATGCCTAATGGATTTGCTGAAAGGTAAAAATATAGTTATTACAGGAGCTTCTTCGGGGATTGGAAAAGCTTTAACAATAGAAGCCTCAAAATGCGGTGCTAATTTAGTCTTAGCTTCAAGACAAATAGATAAACTCGAAGCAATTAAATCAGAAATATCTAATCCAGTATCTACAATATTTTGTATTCAAACTGACGTAACAAGCCAAAAAGAATGCGAAAATTTAATTCATTTAGCAAAACAAAAACTTGGAAGTATAGATGTCCTTATCAATAATGCTGGAATATCCATGCGAGCAGCATTTGATGAAGTAGAAACCCGTGTTTTAGAAGAAATAATGAATGTTAACTTTTGGGGTACTGTATATTGTACAAAAGCGGCAATTTCTTCGCTATTAGAGAGCAAAGGAAGCTTAGTTGCAGTTTCCTCTGTCACTGGTTTTAAAGGACTGCCCGGAAGAACTGGCTATGCCTCCTCTAAATTCGCAATTAATGGCCTTTTTGAGAGTATTCGAATGGAATACATGAATAGAGGCCTACACACACTGATAGCTTGCCCAGGATTCACTGCTAGTAATATACGGTACAATGCACTCACATCCAACGGGTCTAAACAAGAGCGTAGCCCAGGAAAAGAATCAGAAATGGATAAGGCATCAGATGTTGCACTTGACATTTTACAAGCAATAAGAGATCGTAAAGATTTTATGCTTACGAATAGACAAGGAAAGATAATCTACTGGGTTAATAAATTTTTTCCTAAATTTTTAGAAAAAAGAATTCACAAAACCATCGCAAAGGAACCTAACTCTCCAATAAAAAATTAATGCGAATCACAACGAAACTTACTGAAAAAACACAAGAGGCAATTAGCGAATTATACGACATTAGTGAATTTGATATAAGTTTCGAACAAACCAATCCAAAATTTGAAGGTGATCTGACCCTCGTTGTATTTCCATTTTTGAAATACAGTAAAAAAAGACCCGAAGACACAGCTGAAGAAATAGGAAACTTTCTCACCAAACAAGTGCATGAAATTAAATCTTTCAATATTGTTAAAGGTTTTCTGAATATTCAATTTAGCGACGAATACTGGTTGAACGAATTAAAAGATCACGTTAATTTGGGCATTCAAATCCCTAAAATTGGTGATAATAATAAAATTGTTGTAGAATACTCCTCCCCTAACACCAATAAACCGCTACATCTTGGGCACATAAGAAATAACGTACTTGGTTATTCTATTTGTCAGATTTTTGATGCTGTTGGTTTTGACGTTGTAAAAAATAATTTGGTTAATGATCGAGGAATCCATATTTGTAAGAGTATGGTTGCTTATCAGAAATGGGGAAACAATGAGACTCCTGAATCTTCTGGACTTAAAGGTGATCACCTTATTGGCAAATACTATGTAAAATTTGATAAAAATTATCAAAAAGAAATTCAAGAATTGATTGCCAAAGGAATTGACAAAGAGGAAGCTAAAGAAAAATCATCTCTTATGATTGAAACTCGAAATATGCTCCAAAAATGGGAACAGGGTGATACGAACACCGTTGCTCTATGGAAGCAAATGAATGGTTGGGTTTATGAAGGTTTTGATCACACCTACAAAAGACTTGGAGTAAGTTTTGATAAAATCTACTATGAGTCAGACACCTATTTACTAGGTAAAGAAATTGTTCAGGAAGGATTAAAATCAGAGGTCTTTTTCAAAAAGGAGGATGGTAGTATTTGGATAGATCTCACCCCGGAGGGATTAGATGAAAAAATTGTTCAACGATCTGATGGAACATCAGTTTACATTACCCAAGATATTGGAACGGCTGACCTAAAATACAACGAATTCAAGATGGATAAATTCGTCTATGTTGTAGGAAATGAACAAGACTATCATTTCAAAGTACTACAGCTTATCCTCAAACGATTAGGAAAATCATACGCAGATGGACTATATCACTTGAGCTATGGTATGGTAGATCTTCCAGAAGGTAAAATGAAAAGCCGTGAGGGAACTGTTGTAGATGCAGACGAATTAATGGATGAAGTTGTAGCAACTGCAAAAAAACAAACTGAAGAACTGGGGAAAACCGATGGAATGAGCTCGCAAGAACTATCTGATCTATATGAAGTTTTAGGTATAGGGGCTATTAAATATTACTTGCTAAAAGTGGATGCGAAAAAAAGAATGATGTATGATCCGAAAGAATCCATTGATTTTCAAGGCAATACTGCACCATTTATCCAGTATACGTATACAAGAATAGCATCACTTCTTAGAGCTACAGAACAAGTGAATTTTGAAGTACCTGCTATTTTAAATCCCATAGAAAAGGAATTGGTTAAGCTAATTAGTAACTACCCTAATGTTATTCTATCCGCCGCAAACAATTACAATCCCTCAGAGGTAGCTAATGCTGTTTATGAAATTGCTAAATCATTCAATAAGTTCTATCACGAACTCTCTATTCTTGGCGAACAAGATCATAATACACGTTGCTTCAGAATATCACTCTCAAACTCGGTGGGGCATACCATAAAACATGGATTTAATTTATTAGGAATACAAGTTCCTAATAGGATGTAAAACCTTGATTTTACTTAATTTTTAGACTATACCCTAGTTTGAATGTTCTCTGTGGCTGACGTTGAGAAAAAATCTGGTCCTCAGCATTAAAACCACGATAAACTTGAACAGGTATATCGTTTAAGATATTTGTAACAGCAAATGAAATTTGAGACCTTTTTTCCTTACCTATGGAGTAAGAAGATTTGAAGTTTAAGCTGTGAAAAGATTCAGTATAAACATCCAGTAAACGACCAATTCCAACAATCGATAATTTAGGCCCTTGAACATTGTATGAGAAATTCGCAATAAAACCAGATTCTTTGTCATTGTAATTTAAACCAAAATTAATAATGTACGGAGCTTGCCCCTGCATTTCTCTTTTATCATCGAGGGTTTGTCCTTCACGTAATTCATTTGTTTTACCAATTATTTCGTTAGGAGTCATTTCTACTTGTGAAAGTATGTATGAGAAGTTACTTGTTACTGAAAGTTTGTCTGTTATAAAATTAAGCGACTTTTTAACTTCTAGCTCTGCACCAAAAACATCTGCACTCAACGCATTCCTTGGAGTGAAATTAGTAGGTGTCTCAGGTTTATATACTACTATTTCGATAGGATTATTAAAATGTTTATAAAATCCACTCACAGAAATTAATTCTCCTCTTTTCATGAATTTCTCAAAACGTAAATCCAAATTAGTTATTTCAGTCTGTTCCAAATCTAGATTACCAATAAATGTTCTTCCAGAAATTGGATCATAAATTTGAGCCAATGATTTTTCTTTAAAGGACGGTCTTGCAATCGTTTGTGATGCAGCCAATCTTATGTTTACATCTGATGTTGCTCTGAATATAAAACTTGCAGAAGGTAAAACATTTAGTTCGTTTAGTACATTTTCATTGGAGTAAACCTCATTATTTGTATTTTCTCCAGTGTAAAACATATCTGCTTTTTCAACTCTTAACCCGTAAATTGCAGTTGCTCTTGAACCTATGGGGAGCTCATTCATTGCATAGGCACCCATGACATTCATTGAAGACACAAACTCATTAGATTTAATTGGTTCCCCAAAAACAGCATATCCTTCATCTGATTCTGCACTATACAAGTATTCATTGAAAATCTGATTTGGATCACCATTCAAACTAAAACTACCGACAGGCTGAAACACATATTGTAAAACTCCAAAATCTCGGTGTTTATAATTGTGAGCCATTCCAAATTTCAACTTGGAAACTTTATTATTTTTAATAAAAATATTTCGTTCTACATCAAACTTACTATTGATGCTTTGTTCACTTAAATTTCTATAAAGCCTTTTTATCTCTGAACCTGCACCTACATTGAATTTATAGCCTTCGTCGCTAACAGAAAGAGCTGTAATTTTCATATCAGGTTCGTGATTGGTAGAAATTGAGGGCGATAATTTCGTGGTAAATTTCCAAACAGAGTCTTTTTTATACTCATGTTTAAAAAATAGATTAGTGAGGGTACGCTGGTTATAATATAAAATGGTTCTATCAAGTGTAGCTCCAGCATCACCATAAGGATTAGCAATATTTTCGTACATCAACTTTGAGGATTTTTTCACCCCATTTCTTGTATGAAAAATCGATGAACTAAAACTATGCTTACCTGCCTTAATCGAGCCATTAGCCAGTGTGCTCCAAAGCACCTCATTTTCTCCTACACTTCCATTATTTTTTTCAGCTAGGGTTAATTCATTTACAGTTTTGTCTGCATTTTTAAGATAAGTTTCGAAAATTACGTTATCAAAATAACTGAAAATATTGCTATAACCTGTAGCTACATTAAAACCATATGTCTTATTTTTTTTGTTGAATTGATTTCCGTAATCCAACGAAAATGAAGTATTAAGCAAACTACTTTGTGTTAACACATCCATATTTTTACTAAATGCATTAGCATTGCTTTCTGCTCGTTGAGCACCGCCACCAGACTGAGTATATTCTGATTTTGGTATCACCTTAGGTTCAGAAAAAGGGAGTTCTCTTGATGATCTACCAAAAGCAAGAATATCACCAGATGTTGATTCTTGACTTAAATAATTTGAATTAAAATTCATTGCTGGGTTATACCCTATTCCTAATGAAAAATTTAAAACTTCCTTAGACTGAAAATCTTTGGTTTGTATATCTACCCAACCGCCCGTAAAATCTCCTGCTAGGTTTGGTGTAAAACTTTTAAGTATTATGATATTATCAATCAAATTTGTTGGGAAAATATCCATTTGAACTGTATTTCTATCAGGGTCTAAACCTGGTATTTCCATGCCATTGAGAACTGTTTTGGTGTATCGATCACCTAGCCCTCTAATGAAAAGGTATTTACCTCCGTCAACACTCACACCAGTTACTCGACTTGCTGCACTAGCTGCATCTCCATCTCCAGCTTTTTTGAATGCCTGAGCAGAAACTCCATCCATTAAATTGACCGATTTCTTTTGTGCAACAATTAATGCATTTTCTGAATTGGTTGCTTTTTTTACTCGAATAGTTACTCCACCTTTCACTGCATCTTGAGCTTGAACACCAACTTTAATGACTCCCAAATCAACAGCCTGACCCTCAACAAGTTTAACATTAGGTATAATTTTGGTATCATAACCCATCAATTTGATTTGAATGTCATGAGAGCCTACCATGAAACTTGCTTTAAATTTTCCCTCGGTGTCAGAGTATCCTCCCCCATTAGATGTGGGTGATGTAATAGTTGCACTTACAAGTGGCTCACCACTTGATATATCTAAGATCTTTCCTGAAACCTCAACTCGTTGTGCTTTTGCAGACCAAGAGAAAAAAAGAAAAATGAAGATTATACTTCCTACTGCTTTCATTAATTAATATTAATATGGTGCAATGTTCATTTGAATAGGTTATCTAAATGTTAAGTAATTATTAAGCAATTCTTTGTGTATAATTTGTTAAATCTCGTCAACACAGATATAACAAAAAAAGCATCGCAGAAACTGCGATGCTTTAAACATATGAGTAGATTTATTAATTAGTACTTAATTAAAAATCAGATAATAATCCTTTTGCATCTGCAAGAGTCCATCCAACAAACTCAGATTTATCAGCACCCCCATCTTTGGCAGTTACTAATTTATTACCTGAAGAAACAAACTTATCATCTGAAGCAGCAGCATCAGCACCGTCAGCTTTATCAGCGAAGATATCTTCTACAGAAGACCAAGTAGTTGTATTTCCGTCTGGCTCGCCATCTTCGTCTAATGTCCATGCAGTAGAGTTGAAAGAATTGTTAGTAATGTTGAGAGCTCCTGAAGAAAAGTTAGAAGACACAACTGGCTCATCCAATTCAACATCAGCATTTTGATTGAATCCAAAGAAGTAAAGACCGTCAACAGTTCCTCTAGCTTTTGATCTGAAATCAGCAAACTCACCTTGAACTGGACTTCCCATCAATGAACCATTCTTTAGTGTGAAAGAACCTTCAGAGTTTTCAGAACCTTCAGGTCCGTCAATTTCTAAACCGTGGTCAGAACTTGCTCCACCTATGTAAATGAAGTTATCAATAGTACCAGCATAAGCCTGATCGATGTCGTAAGCGTCATCTCCTTGATAGATAACTATTGCATCGTCAATGTTTACTGTTCCACCAAAGCATTCGATACCATCATCAACATTAGCTACTACTTCTACGTGGTGGATAGTAGTACCTGTACCAACACCACCAAGAGTTAAACCATTGATCTCATTACCTTCACCGATTAAAGTACCTCCGTGACGGATAGAAACGTAAGTAATTGTACCTGAGTTATCAGCAGCGTCAGGACCACCGTAGTTTCCTTCAACAACATCAGCTGGAATTCCTTCAATCTGCTCTGTAGCTCCTGTTTTTGGAGAAGTTGGTGCATTACCTAACACGATAAGACCACCCCAGAAACCAGTTGCAGTAGCAGGATCTAAATTTGCTCCAAATTTCTCTCCTAATGCGATTTCATCAGCAATTGAAGTAAAGATAATTGGATTTTCTGCAGTTCCTGCAGCATTAATTTTTGCTCCTCTTGCTATTACTAGTGATGAAGCATTTGCACCTGTTCCAGCTTCGCCTTTAACGATTGTTCCAGGTTGGATTGTTAATGTTACCCCACTTTTTACTATAACTCTTTCTTTAAGGATGTGAAACTTATCAGAAGACCAAGTTTCATCTGCAGTAATAAATCCTGCGTGCTCAACTGAATTTGAAGGAGCCTCAACTGTAATAGTTTGAGTTTCGTTATCATCACATGCAGTAAAGAAGAAGAATGATAGAATTAAATAATAAAATAATGTTTTTTTCATTTCGTATAAATTTTAATAGTTTGTTAGGGCAATGTTGGACTCGTTATATTATCCTTTTGTTAACTAAAATTTATTAAATCTACAACATTGCTTTTTTTAGTACTTTTTAATTTGATCAAATAAACGGACGCACTCAACGGCCTCTTTGACATCATGGACCCGCAATATATTAGCTCCATTATTAAGTGAAAAAGCATGTAAAAAAGTAGAACCATTTAAAGCGTCTTGTACCGTTATACCTAATGTTTTATAAATCATACTTTTTCGGGACACACCTATCAATAGTGGTACATTTAAACTCTTAAATTCATTTAGGTGATTCAATAGTTTATAATTATGAGTTGTTGTCTTTCCAAAACCAAACCCAGGATCAACAATAACATCCTCGATTCCTGCAGATCTACATTTATGAATTACATCTTCTAAATATGAGTAGACTTCTTGTAAAACATCAAAGTAGTTTGGATTATCCTGCATAATTGATGGTTTACCTTGTTTGTGCATAGCTATGAATGGTACTTTATGTCGAGCAACAGTCGGAATCATATTTACATCATCACTACCAGCACTGATATCATTTATGATAGATGCTCCAACTTTAATAGACTCATCTGCAACCCTACTTCTAAATGTATCTATTGAAATGGGGATGTCGGTTTCTTGAGATAATCGCTCTACAAGGGGTATCACACGATCTAATTCTTCGTCTTCTGAAATATTTTTTGCACCTGGTCGTGAACTATACCCCCCAATATCAATAATACTAGCTCCCTCATCAATCATTTTAATAGCCTTATGAACTGCATCATCAGTATGAATATACTTGCCCCCATCTGAAAATGAATCGGGTGTTACATTTAATATACCCATTACAATTGGTGATGAAACATCTAATTTTTTTCCGTTTATGTTGATGGTTCGCTTCATTTTGAAATCAATGTAGTATAAATTCGCAACAAATTAATATCATTTTGAATTCAGACACCGCTTTACTTTTTGACAAATCTATTGCTAAATGCAGAGATATATTCAAAAAAAAGACTTTCGATTATGGAACTGCATGGCGAGTTCTAAGACCTATTTCTATTACTGACCAAATTTTCATTAAAGCTCAACGCATAAGAAGCATTGAAGAAAAACAAGAAAATAAAGTTGGTGAAAGTATCGAAAATGAATTCATAGGTATAATCAACTATTGTATTATAGCTCTGATACAAATTGAACTTAACGCTGATGAGGACATGGAAATGGATCCTGAAAAAGTGCTAACTCTTTTTGATAAGAAAGCAACCTTGTGCAAAGAATTGATGATTGTGAAAAATCACGATTATGGTGAAGCATGGAGAGATATGCGTGTAAGTACATATACTGATCTCATTTTAATGAAGATTTTGAGAACAAAACAAATCGAAAACAAGGGAGGTAAAACACTTATATCTGAAGGAATTGACGCCAATTTTAGTGATATGCTTAACTATTCTATTTTTGCTTTGATAAGAATAAACAACTTCTATCAATAATCATGAAGTATTTAGCTAATTTTTTACGAATTTGTGTTGGTTTATTATTCATTTTTTCTGGACTAATAAAATCGAACGATCCCACAGGGTTTAGTTACAAATTAGACGAATACTTTTCTGTTTTTTCAGCTGATTTAGAGCCTTCACAAGATAGTTTAATTATCTGTTTTAATCATCAGAATCAAATAGATACCTTCTCCTATACTATAAACCCAAATCAGCAAAAAATCGATATTGTTGTTGATCAATCACCGTGGATTAATAACACATCTGATGAATCTATTTTTGAGCGTGAACTTACTTTTAATTTAAATAATCAAGAGATTTATCGTTCAAATACTACATCATTTGATACCCTTAGGTATATCAGCAAATTAAGCTATGAGATTTCCAATAAATTAATTGGACAAAAAAATATAGGTAATCTAAAAGCCATTGATACAATCGACATTACATCGCATATCATTCCAAATCCAATTTATGTAGATTTTTTTCAAAAACTACGATCGTTTACCATACCTTTAGCAATGGGCATTTGTGTGCTTGAAGTTTTGTTGGGAGTTGCTTTGATTTTGGGTTGGGCACCTCGACTTATTCTATCAAGTATTTTTATTCTTACTCTATTTTTTACATTTTTAACATGGTATAGTGCCTATTTTAATAAAGTTACAGATTGTGGATGTTTTGGTGATGCCATAAAACTTACACCATGGGAAAGTTTCTATAAGGATGTAATTCTTGGGAGTGCAACCCTATTAATTGGTCTAGGTATTAAGCATATTAAACCTGTTTTTAGCACACCATTCTCTGTAAAAATACTGACAATATCTTTAATCTTATCCGTTGGTTTTTCTATCTATTGCTGGCATTATTTACCGGTTAAAAATTTCCTTAAATTCAAAAAAGGAAATGATATTTTTCAATTAGCAAATGTACCTGACAATGCTCCCTCCGATGTGTACGAAAATATTTTCATTTATGCCAAGGATGGGATCAATGAAGAATTTACAATTGATGATATCAGCCAAAGAAATTTAAAAGAGGAAGGATATGTATTTGTTGATCGAATCGATAAGTTAATTAGTAAAGGTTTTGAACCTGAAATTCATGATTTCAAAATCATGGATGTAGATCAAACCAATGACTATATAGATGACTTTTATTCTGATTCTGGATTTAAACTATTAATTGTTTTTAATGATATTGAAAAGTCTGACAATGAATCGATTGATGAACTTAAAAGCATCATTCGTTTTTGTAACGAGAATCAAATTACAATCTATCCTCTGACTGCTAGTAAAACCCAAAATGTTGAAGAATTTTCAAAAAAACACAATCTTAACATTCCTTTTTATTACGGTGATAAGACCAACCTAAAATCTATCATCCGAAGTAATCCCGGTTTGGTTTTACTTCAAAAGAATGTGGTTATTGAGAATTGGCCAAGCACTCGTCTTCCGTCAGAAAAACAACTTAGTAAACTAACAATTCAATGATCCAATTCATTTTAAAAAGGATATTGAGTGGTTTTTTCATTTTATTCAGTGTAGTGACTGTAGTATTTTTCCTTTTTAAATTTTCTTTTCCTAATCCAGAAAAAATGGCAGTTGGTCAACGAACTGATTTGGCAACTCAAGAATCTATAAAAAAAGAATTTGGTCTTGACAAATCTACCTTTACTCAATATTTGCTTTTTCTAAATGACTTATCCCCTATCTCGTTCCATTCATCAAGTGATGAATTGACAAAAAAATATAACCCATTACTTCAAATTTCACTGTCAAATCGTGTTCTATTAATTAAAGGACCATTTCTCAGAAAATCATTTCAATCACGAATAAAAACAACGACATTAATAAGAGAATCATTCAAAGGCACTTTTATACTGGCTCTCGTTTCCATTTTATTTGCTGTCATTTTTGGAGTGATGTTGGGTATATTTTCTGCGATTAAAGTCAATTCTACACTGGACCAAATTATTGTTTTTGTTAGTACACTTGGAATTTCGGTACCCTCGTTCTTTTCTGCTATTATTTTGGCTTGGCTTTTTGGTTTTTTACTTCACGACTACACCGGATTATTTATGACAGGGAGTTGGACAGATATCGATCCATTTACCGGAGAATATTACCAATGGAAAAATCTTATTTTACCTGCAATTGCGTTAGGTGTTAGGCCGCTTTCAATATTTACACTACTCACACGGAGTTCTATGTTCGAAACATTAAATAAAGATTTCATCAAAACAGCAAAATCTAAAGGAATTAGTCGATCGAACATACTAATTAAACACGCACTTCCAAATGCACTAAATCCAGTAATAACAGCAATCAGTGGTTGGTTTGCATCACTACTTGCTGGAGCATTTTTTGTAGAATATATCTTTAATTGGAGAGGATTAGGAAAATTAACGATTGAAGCTTTAGAGATGAACGATCTGCCAGTGGTAATGGGGTCAATTTTATTTATAGGTTTTATATTTATAATCACGAATATTATTGTTGATATACTCTATGTCAAACTTGATCCAAGAATTAAATTAAGCTGATGCATATTTTCCTAACAGGTTTCATGGGTGTTGGAAAAACCACAATTGGGCTTCAGTTGTCTGAAATTCTTGGATTAGACTTTTATGATATTGATCAAGAAATAACTAACCAAACAGGAAAATCAATTACTGAACTTTTTGAGAAAAATGGTGAAGAATATTTTAGAGTAATAGAAAAAGACACTTTAATTAATCTTAATGCAAAGAAGAATTTATCTGTAATTGCCCTTGGTGGTGGCACCCTAACTGATCAAGAAAATAGGAATTTGGTACTCCAAAATAACCTATGTATATACTTATTCAAATCATGGGAGGAAATTGAAGAAAGCCTCCCAAAACTGAAAAATAGACCACTTATCAATCAAAATTCAATAGCAGAATTGAGAGCTATTTTCAATAAAAGAAGCTCATATTACGAACTATCACAGCTTAAGATGCCTATAAATACTGTGTTTAAGCCCCAAAAACTGGCAAATTATTTGAAATTATTAACAAATAGGTAACAGTCCTTGTATCCATGCGGTTCTTCATGTTAACATTGGAGAATAATAATTATTTAAACAATAACAAAATGAACAAATCAGATTTAATCTCAGCTATGGCTGATTCAGCTGGTATCTCAAAAGCACAGGCTGGTGAGGCACTAAACGCATTTATGGATTCTACTTCTTCTGCACTTAAAAAAGGAGAGAAACTTATCCTTGTTGGATTCGGAACTTTCTCAGTAAGTAAAAGAGCTGCTAGAACTGGTAGAAACCCAAGAACTGGAAAAGAAATTCAAATCGCTGCTAAGAATGTTGTAAAATTCAAAGCAGGTTCTGGACTTTCTGATAAAGTTAACTAAAATTTACATTGTAAATATTAGAAGCCTCTGTAGGATCCTGCAGAGGCTTTTTTTTGCAATAATTGAAACTCTGAATATACCTTGTTAAATCCTATCTTCGCATAATCAAAAAATCATTCCTTAAACATATTGCACAAACCTCTCCGAATCCTCCAATGTATGAATTTGTTAGGAGTGAAGGAATTTATCTTTATGATAAAAATGGAAAATCATACATCGATTTAATAAGCGGAATAGCAGTAAATAATGTCGGACATTGCAACCCGGATGTCATAGCAGCTATTAAGAATCAGGTTGACAAATACAGCCACCAGATGGTATATGGTGAGTATGTTGTTCACCCTCAAATAGAATTAGCCAAAACTGTGGCGAAATACCTTCCCTCAAACCTGCAATCCTTTTACTTTTTAAATAGCGGAAGTGAAGCAATCGAGGGAGCTATGAAACTAGTCAAAAAATATACAGGTAGATCAAAAATAGTAGCTATGAGAAATGCTTATCACGGAAGTTCTAGTGGTTCATTAAGCATGATGAGTGATGAATATTATTCGGGATCATTTAAGCCGTTACTCCCAAATATTTTTTTCATGGATTACAATGACTTGAACACCCTAGATATTATTGATGAAGCAACTGCCGCAGTATTTATAGAACCCATTCAAGCTGAAATTGGGTATTTGCCTGCTACACAAGAATTCCTGAATGCCCTGCGAGAAAAATGCAATGAAACCGGAACATTATTAGTCTTTGACGAAATTCAAACGGGAATCGGTAGAACAGGAAAATTATTTGCTTTCGAACATTATAATGTTGTCCCTGATATACTTGTGAGTGCAAAAGCGTTAGGGGGTGGTATGCCAATAGGAGCATTTATCAGTTCCCGTGAAATCATGAAAAGCATTGAGGACAATCCAATCTTGGGTCATATCACTACATTTGGCGGACACCCTGTTTCTTGTGCTGCTGGAAATGCAGCAGTAAAGTATATCTTTAAAAAACAACTATTGGATAGTGTTCAAGAGAAAGAAGATTTATTTAGGGCTTTACTTGTTCATCCAAAAATTAAAAAAATAAGTGGTAAAGGCCTTATGTTATCCATCGAGCTTGATAGTTTTAAGGAAGTAGAACGAACCATGAAACGATGCATAGACAGAGGTGTTATCATTGACTGGTTCCTCTATAACACTAATTGTCTTCGTATATCCCCACCCTTGATTATTTCCAAATCAGAGATTCATGAGGTTTGTAAGATTGTTTTACAATCGTTAGATGAATAAATTTTAGCTTTCTAGAGCTTCAATTTGTTTCAAAATAGCGTCAGCTTCGGCTGCTTTGGCATCAGAGGCTGTTCTGTTAATTGTACTTAACTTAAATGATTCTTTGAGAAGTTTTTCGTAAGTCTCTTCCAATTGTTCTTTTTGAGTTTTTTTCTTAAATAGACCAAACATATTAATAAAACATACGAGAAATTAAATAGTTCATACAGCGTGTAAAGCTGGACTTATTTTCCCCATAGACCTTCTTGTCTCCCTTTTTTCTTTTTTGCTGACTTTGGGTTATAACCTTCCATATCATCCTGAAGTGCAGCACAATGCTTTGCTTTACATGAAGATACCGATAAAATAATCACAGAAATAAATAAGATATACAGAACAGTCAATTTCATTATTCAAATAACAAAGAATTACCTTACAAATTCAAAAAAACTTGCTAAAAACAATAAGGTACTATATTTGAATATGAAAGACTAAAACGATCAGACAGTCATAAAGTGCGTAAGCTATATTTCATAACTCTAATTACTATAAACCTCGCTATTAATGCTCAAATTCAAATTGTAAACAATAATTTGGAGCATATCTCTGGTGTGCTACTAATTCAATCTAGTAAGATAATTGGTATTTCTGACCAATATGGGAAAATTAATATAGACACTTCTTCTAAAGAACTAGACAATTTATTTCTGTCACACAAAAACTATTATCAAAAAGAACTCACGCCTGAAATTTTACAAAGCAATACTACCATTATTCTGACTAAAAAGATAAACACATTTGACCCCATTGTCGTTTCTAGTGGCAGGAATATTCGTTATAAGAATGATATCGCATTGCTCTCACAAAGAATAGATAAAAAGAAGATTGAACTATTTCTCCCTCAAACCTCGGCAGATCTTCTCAATGTAGACAATAACATTTATATACAGAAAAGCCAACAAGGAGGAGGAAGCCCAATTATACGTGGATTTGCTACAAATCGAATACTATTAGTTGTTGATGGAGTTAGAATGAATACCGCTATTTTCAGATCTGGAAATGTACAAAATGTTATTTCTATCGATCCATATACCGTTGAAAGCACAGACCTGATTTTTGGTCCTTCAAGCCAATTTTATGGCAGTGATGCAATCGGCGGAGTACTCAATTTCACAACTATAAATCCAGAATTTTCAGAGGAAGGTGTGACCCTAAAAACAAAAAATAACTTCAGATATAGTTCTGCGAATAATGAAAATACTTACCACACACAATTTCAGCTTAGTGGACGAAAAATAGCATCAATCACGAGCTTCACATATAGTAAATTCGGTGATTTGAGAATTGGAAAAAAAGGAAATGAGGTATATGGCCGTCCCGACTATATTTCTACTGAGAATCAATTAGACACCATTATCCCGAATACTGATGAAAGCATACAAATTAATAGCGGTTATAGTCAAAAGAATTTTTTACATAAAATCTCATTTAAACCTAATTCTAATCTAAGAGTCAATTATAATTTTCATTATAGTGAAACATCAAATATCCCAAGATACGATCGACTTATTCAGCGAGATGAATCTAATAAACTATACCATGCGGAATGGTATTACGGACCACAAACTTGGATGATGAATAATTTAGCATTGAAGTACACAAAAAAACACGTATTGTTCGATCGTATTAAATCAACTATTGCTCATCAAAAATTTGTTGAAAGTCGGAATACTCGAACGATATATTCAAGTAATCTAAAACAAAGAGAAGAACAAGTCAACGCTTGGAGTCTGAATACAGACTTTATCAAGCACATTAATACCAAAACTCAAATAAATTACGGCTTAGAGTACGTATCAAATCTCATACAAAGCTCTGGTAATCAAACAAATATTAACAGTAATTCACTACAACCCATCACTTCTCGGTATCCTGATCAATCAACTTGGAAGACTGGCGGTATTTATTTTAATGTTATCCAAAGATGGAATAATCATGCTATAACAGAAGGTGGATTAAGGTACAATATTGTTGGAATGAATGGACAATTTGATACTTCATTAACATCCTATCCTATTTCAAATTTCAACATCATAAATCAGGCAATAACAGGGTCTATATCTCAATTAATAAAGAGAAGATTTGGCTCAATAAGTTTTATTTTATCAACTGCCTTTCGTTCGCCAAATATCGATGATATCGGTAAGACGTTTGATAGTAACCCTGGATTTGTTACCATTCCTAACCCCAATCTCAAACCAGAATATGCCTATCACGCTGAAGCTAATCTAGACTATAATATTTTCAAAAATGTCAAAGTTCAAAATTCGATTTTTTATACTTACTTAGATCAATCTATTAGTTTGTCCAACACTACGTTAAACGGACAAGATAGCATACTTTACGACAACTCATTTAGTCAAGTGCAAATGCTTACCAATGAACAATTTGCATCTGTTTTAGGAAATCAAATTACCTTGAAATACACGCCTAATGAGTTTATCTCACTAAAAACTACCTATACTTTTTTAGCCAGTCAGTCAAGTTCTGGAAATGCCATAAGACACATTACTCCAAATTTTGGTGGGACTACACTCATGTTAAATTACAAAAAGTTTGATATGTCGATTTACAGTATTTATAATCAGAGATTTAATAATAGTCAATTTTCCAACTCAGAAAAAAATAAAACACAGTTTTATTTGAGAGATAAATTCGGTTTGGCCTATTCTCCAGCTTGGTACACTTTAAACTTTAAATTTGGTTATTATCTGAATACAAAGACCAAGTTAAACTGTGGAATAGAAAACGTAACAGATAAAAGATATAGACCGTATAGTTCCAGACTAACCGCTCCAGGAAGAAACATCATACTTGCAATGCAAGTAAAATTATAGTTTATTTTTTCTTGGGCTTACTGATGCTATCCCGCATATCAGTATCCGCTTGAATGTTTTTCATCTTGTAATAATCCATAATTCCTAGATTACCACTTCTGAATGCTTCAGCCATTGCTTTTGGCACCTCTGCTTCGGCTAGGATTACAAGAGCCCGAGCATCTTGTGCTTTCGCTTTCATTTCTTGTTCTTCTGCAACAGCCATGGCTCTTCGCTCCTCTGCTTTGGCATTCGCAACTTTTAAATCTGCTTCTGCTTGATCGGTTTGTAATTCTGCTCCAATATTTTTACCGATGTCAATATCTGCTATATCAATGGATAAAATTTCAAATGCAGTACCTGCATCCAAACCTTTAGCTAAAACTGTCTTTGAAATAGTATCTGGATTTTCCAATACGGCTTTATGAGTAGTTGCAGAACCAATCGTTGTAACTATCCCCTCGCCTACACGAGCAAGAATGGTATCTTCTCCTGCACCACCTACTAATTGTGCAATATTTGCTCTAACAGTAACTCTCGCTTTTGCAATTAATTGAATTCCATCTTTTGCAACTGCAGCAACTGGAGGTGTATTTATAACTCTTGGATTAACAGATAGTTGAACAGCATCCGCTACGTCACGTCCCGCCAAATCAATGGCAGCAGCCATATTAAAATCTAGGGGTATGCTTGCCTTATCTGCAGATATCAGTGCTTTTACAACGTTATTTACATTACCTCCAGCCATAAAATGAGTTTCTAATTCATTAGAAGAAACTGGTATCCCAGCCTTATTCCCGTTAATTAAAGCGTTTACAATTAAAGATGGTGGCACTTTTCTTATTCGCATAAAAATCAACTGAATGATGCTTACACTCTTACCAGATATCGATACTTGAGCAGTAACCCAAAGACCTAACGGTACAAAGTAAAAAAATACAAAGAGTAATACTACTCCGACGATTACAAAAGGTATGATTCCCATGATATTTTAGTTTTTTTGAATTTTAATATAGATTTTATTTTTAATTATTTTATTGACTTCGACCTCGGCTCCAGACGGAATAAAACTTCCCTCTGAATGAACTTCGACGCGTTGATTATTAATATCTGCAACACCCGATGGTCGCAAAGCACTAATAGTCTTTCCGGTATCGCCTATTTTGACTTCTAGTTCTTGAATATCGTTTGCTTTGCCTGATATGGTTTCTTTATTGGAAAACATATCCCATGCTCCATTTCTAAAGGCGTAGACGACAACAATTGTCATGACCAAAGTTATTAATGCTAGAAGAATATTTCCATAAAATTTTCCATGATCGTTGTAGGTAAAATACACGCCTACTGCAACCATGACAAAACCCACTATTCCAACAATAAATCCTGGTACAATAAAAATTTCAATCAGAAGTAATAAAAGTCCGAGGATAACGAAAGAGGCAACAATAGAAAGTGTCATAATATTACAGCCAATTTAGGGCTTTTTATATTAAACCTCAATATAATCTGATACCGGCAGACAACTGCAAACTAGGTTTCGATCTCCATACGTATTATCTACTCTACCCACACTTGGCCAAAATTTATTTTCGATAACATAAGAAGCCGGATAGGCAGCTTTTGTTCTTGAGTATGGTCTATCCCAATTATCCCCCGAAACCAGTTGAGCAGTATGTGGTGCATGCTTAATGACATTATTGTCTTTATCAACTTTTCCACTTTCAATTTCAGCAATTTCTTCTCGAATAGCTAACAGTGCATCACAAAAACGATCTAATTCTGATTTACTTTCACTTTCGGTAGGTTCGATCATGAGTGTGCCCGGAATTGGGAAACTAACTGTTGGTGCATGAAAACCATAATCAATGAGTCTTTTTGCAATATCCTCAACCAGTACGCCTGAGGTAATTTTTAAAGGTCTTGGATCAACAACCATCTCATGCGCAACTGTTCCTTTTTGACCAGTGTACAAGACATCATATCCCTTAGACAAACGATATTTCATGTAATTGGCATTCAAAATAGCAGTTGCTGTTGCTTTCTTTAAGCCTTCGCCTCCCATCATTTTAATATATGCATAGCTAATCAACAATATACTCGCACTTCCAAATGGAGCTGCACTAACGGCTCTCATAGCTTTATCAGTGCTCACACCACTAACTACCGAGTGTCCTGGCAAATAAGGAGAAAGATGTTCGGCTACCCCAATTGGCCCCATTCCTGGACCTCCTCCACCATGAGGAATACAGAAGGTTTTGTGTAAATTTAAATGACACACATCTGCACCAATATTTGCTGGATTAGTATATCCTACTTGTGCATTCATATTAGCTCCATCCATGTATACTTGTCCTCCAAATTCATGGATTAACGATGTTACTTCTTTGATGGTTTCTTCATAAACGCCATTTGTACTTGGGTAAGTAATCATTGCAGCTGCTAATGTATCTTTATGATACGCTACTTTTTCTCTTAAATCAACCAAGTCAATGTATCCATTTTCGTGGCACTTAACTACGACCACTTTCATCCCAGCCATAACTGCACTTGCAGGATTAGTTCCATGTGCCGACTCGGGAATAATTACGATATTACGATGTTCCTGATTCGTGTCTTTAAAGTACTCTCTTATGGTCATTAGACCAGTGTACTCACCTTGAGCACCTGCATTGGGCTGAAGACTTACTTTATGAAAGCCCGTAATTTCGGACAAATCACGCTCGAGGTCGTGCAATAATTCAGTGTAACCACTCAGCTGTTCTTTGGGTGCAAACGGATGAATATTCCCAAAAGCCTCCCAGGTTACAGGAATCATTTCAGTGGTTGCATTCAGTTTCATGGTACAACTACCTAATGCAATCATCGAGTGAGCAAGAGATAAATCTTTATTTTCAAGTGATTTGAGATATCTTAACATCTCATGTTCGGTATGATAAGAATTAAAAACTGGATGTTCTAAATAGGGTGTATTTCTATCCAAGTTGAGATCCCACATTTGAGAAACTTTTTGCTCAAAAGAAACTTCAACACCTTTCAGTTCAGCAAACAAATCAATTAATAATTTTATATCTTCAAGTTCAGTTGTTTCGTCTATACTCACCCCAACAAAGGTTGACTCATATCTGAGGTTAATTTTATGTTGAGCTAGTATACTTTTTAGCTTGGATTGTTCATTTTCATCCAACAAAATTGCCAGTGTATCAAATGCACTGTTATTCTTGAGATTAAAACCTATTTTAACCAAATTGTTGGCTAAAATACTTGTCAATTGATTGACTTTAATAGCAATTTGCTTTAATCGTTTAGGACCATGATATGCTGCGTACATTCCAGCCATAACAGCGAGAAGAGCTTGTGCCGTACAAATATTACTAGTAGCTTTATCTCGCTTAATATGTTGTTCACGAGTTTGCAAAGCCATTCTTAAAGCTGTATTCCCGTTAGAGTCTTGTGAAACACCAATAACTCGTCCGGGTAGTCTTCGTTTGTGTTGTTCTTTAGTTGCAAAATAGGCAGCATGCGGACCACCGTTCCCCATGGGTATACCAAATCTTTGGGTACTACCAACAACCACCTCTGCACCCCATGTGCCAGGAGCTTCCAATAAAGTTAGCGATAAAATATCTGCAGCAACTACTGTTTTAACATTGTGTTCAAGTGCTTTGGCAACAAGATTAGCATAATCTTCAACCGATCCTTCGCCATTTGGATATTGGACAAATAATCCAAAAAAGTCCTCGTTAAAATCAACATTAGATGGATTGCCTTTCACAACTGTGATACCTAAAGGTTCTGCTCTAGTTTCAATCACATCAATGGTTTGGGGGAATGCCTTGTCAGAAACAAAAAACTTATTTCCGCTCTTTTTACCTTTTGCAGAAAATACCATAGCCATAGCCTCTGCTGCCGCAGTGGCTTCATCCAAAAGACTTGCATTTGCGATTTCCATGCCCGTCAAATCCATAATCATTGTCTGGAAATTTAGAAGTGCTTCTAATCTACCTTGAGCAATTTCTGCTTGATATGGAGTATATTGGGTATACCACCC
>JADHMR010000113.1 GCA_016779945.1 Bacteroidia bacterium
GTAACTGAATCACCTAAGCATATTTCATTCTGAGATGAGATTAAAACAGGATTCGATATGAAAGCTTTGGATTCAAATCTAGAATTACTTACACAACCCTGTGAATCTACTACCTCAGCATAATAAAACTTATTGTGTTCTAACTCAACATTTAAATCAATTGGAGTAGTAGAGTCGATAGTTTCATACCAATATAGATTGTTGGTGCCAAGATTATTAATTTCTAAGTCAGCAATTGTTGGTGTTGATGATTGGCAAAAAGTTTGAATAACTTGTCCAGTAGGGTTTTCAGGTGTAGCATTAACAGTTAAGCTAATATTATCATTTGATGGAGTTTTACATTGATATAAATCAGTGTTTACCAGAACACGATAATTACCGTTGTGAGTTTTATCAATATTTTTTATAGTAAGCTTTGAAGAATCAATCCCTTCGTAAGTATCATCATTAACTAAATCAGTCCATAAATTGTTATCCAAATACTGCCATTGGTAATTTAAAACTCCTTCAGCGGAAGATGCACTCACCTCAAATTCAATATTTGAACCTATACAAGCTGTAATAGAGCTTGGTTGATTATCAATTGAAGGTGCTTGACCAAATACTTGGAACAAATAATCCCCATTTGCATCTTTTTTAGGTTCAATTTCATAATCATGACCAACATATAATCCACGATCGTCTACATCTCCATCTTCATATGGTGTACTTTCTCCAATTTTACCATCATTATCAGGATCTCCAGCAAAATTTTCATAATCAAATCCAGCTTCAATAATATCATCGCAACCATCATCATCACTGTCTTTATCGAAGTAGTCATCGATTGTGTCACCATCTGAATCTAATGAGTGATTTTTAATTATATAGCTTTGAACAATGACACTTTCTCCATTAGTTCCGTTGTAATTATGCGTAAATTTTAGCCCATCAACTTTTGATGCTAAAAATGCATAGGATTTATCTCCTGTAAAATCTGGGTTAAATTTAAAATTGATAAGATTTGAAGTAAATCTTGAAACATTATTTTCATATGAATTGTTATAATCTGTATCTATAATTAAAGAATTATCTTCGTTCAATACAGTTATATTTTGATTGGTTGGATAAACACTAATAGAGAAGGATTCCTCAGCTTTTATCGCAGTTTGCACACCACCATCTTTGATTTCAATATTAATATTTTCACTAAAGTTTAATCTATACTCAATTTTACCATCTTCATCACCTTCTTGAATCTGTGACTCAAATGAACTGTTTTCAATAGAACTTAAGCTTATTGTGTGCGCATTATCAGATTTTTCAATTATTCCTTTAGTTGTTATTGAGTGAGTATTTCCATTAATAAGTTCAATTTCTGGAGATATTGTATTTGTGAAATTAATTATACCATCGCCGTTAGATTCAAAAGAATTTAAAATTCCATCATTATCTAAATCAAGGTCAATATTATCGATTATGCCATCTTCATCTGAATCATTTGGACAAATACTAACTGGAATCACATTAGAATAAAATTCTTCAGTTTTATTTTCATAACTTATGGAACCTTTCAAGCGATATTCCCCTGGCTTATTTGGCGAGAAAGAATCCGTAACATTAGCGATAGTATTAAAATCTCCATTTTCATAATATTGCCATTCTAGTGAATCAAAATTCTCACAACTTATTGCTGTTAATATGACATTGGAAGTGCCATCTTCTCCAATACAAAGTCCAAGTTGCTCTAGCTGCAAATCAATTTCAAAAACAGGATCTCTGGAAAAACCTGAATAAAAACCTCCGGATGTTGCTGCACCACCATAGGTAACATAAGACACATATAATTCATCATCACCAATTACTGATACATTTCCCTTTAAGTCTTTAATTCTGTAGGTAATGTAGTCTTGGTTATAGTCTACAGTATTAGCTTCAAGTTGAGAAAAATTGTTTGTGTTTAGTGTTTTGCCATTAAGTTGAACAGTTGAATTAGATTTTGTTACAATCATTACAGCTCCACCTTCAAAAACTTTGTTTCCAATGATATGAATTGAGGGTATATTATCAACGTTTCCCCTAGTTGAGCAAGACAAAGGGGGTACAATAAATAATCCTTGATTAGCGTCCGGAGCATTTCCTGAATTATATCTTTTTCCTAAACCTTGAAAAACATAAATATTATTGTTAGAATTTAAATAAATCGTTCCATTTCTGTAAGTTTCGCCTTCTAATAGTAAGGTTTGACCTTTTTGTAAAATTTGAGGGCTTTCATTTACGTTAACAGTAGTTTCATTCTCAGTTGCGACAATTAATATGTTTTCTATTCCTAAATTTTCATTGTTTCCTCTTTCACCTTGAACTAATATGTATTCATTTCCAATTTTTTCAAAATCTACTAATTGATCCATTCCATAATCTTGACCACCTACTTGACCAAATGAACCAGAAGCAGATCCACTTTGAACAATTATTGGTTTGTCAGATTCGAGATAAGTGGCTTGTAAATCATTATTTACTCCTTGTGAGTTGATTAGATATGATTCATATTTATTAAGTGTAATTTGAATAGTACCTGATTGATTTGTTGTTGTATTTCTGTTGTTAGGAATGGTGATGTTAATATTTGTATTATCCTCTGATGCCATCATTGAAACAAATGAGTGATGGGAATTTGTTGTGTGATTAAAAGTTCCACTGTAAAATTTTAGCCCAAGACCTTCATCACCTTTACTTACAATAGTTCCTGCTTGAAATTGATTCCCAGATGAATTCATTCTTAAAGAAACATAGATTTCATCATCAGCTTCAATGATTAGCCCACTATTACTTAAAATTTTTGATGATGAATTTACATCTATTACTATTTGCGATAATCCATTTCCTACTTGATATGCTATTGGAGCTTCATTGCTAACCTCACCAGTGTAGAACAAATCTCCTGATGGTAATTTAACTTCGAATGATACAGGTTCTTTACTTGATGTAGAAATATAAATCCATTGATCACCTACAGGATCATTTACTGAAATTGGAGGCAAGTAGTGTATTTTAGAAGACTGAGAGTAAGTTTTTGATCCTAATAAAAGAAGTGAAACAAATAATATTAATAGCCTAAACTTCATGAATTGAATAAATATATATAATATTTCTTCTAATATCTCTATATTGTTATTTTTGGTCATTTATGATTAGGTTTTATTTTACTGGTATTTCAATATTACTAACAGCTATTCTATGTAATTTTTTAATTTCAAAATTAGGAATTGCTTCATGGTATGATTTCCTGAACAGTTTTACAAAAAACGAAACAAATAATTATAATTTGGTTGATTATATATGGTTGTTCATAATCTATCCATTGTTTTTAAGTTTAGGATATTACATAGGAGATATAGTATTTAATTATTTTATAAAGTAGATGAGTCAAAGAAGAGATCGACATAAAGCATTAGTATATCATTCAAAGCCTAACCCTGGGAAGATAAAAGTTGTACCAACAAAAAGCCATCAAACTCAAAGAGATCTATCTTTAGCTTACTCACCTGGAGTAGCTTATCCATGTTTAGAAATAAATGAAAACCCTGATGATGTTTATAAATACACATCCAAGTCAAATTTGGTTGCTGTAATTTCTAATGGAACTGCTGTTCTTGGTTTAGGAGATATTGGACCTCTTGCTTCAAAACCAGTAATGGAAGGGAAAGGACTTCTGTTTAAAATTTTTGCTGATATTGATGTCTTTGATATTGAAGTTGATACAAATAATATTGAAGAATTTGTTCAAACAGTTAAAAATATTTCACCAACATTTGGAGGAATAAATTTAGAGGATATTAAGGCTCCTGAAGCTTTTGAAATTGAAAGAAGATTAGTAGATGAGTTAGATATTCCAGTAATGCATGATGATCAGCACGGAACTGCAATTATCTCTGGAGCAGCATTAATAAATGCATTAGAAATTGCTGATAAAAAAATTGATGAAGTTAAAATGGTTATTTGTGGAGCAGGAGCTGCTGCAATATCATGTGGAAAAATATATAAAGCATTAGGGGTTAAAGCTAAAAACATAATTATGTTTGATAGCAAGGGACCATTAAATGAAAAAAGAGATAATCTAACTCCAGAAAAAAAAGATTTTATTTCAAATAGAAATGATGTTGAGACATTAAGTGATGCTGTAAAAAATTCAGATATTTTTATTGGTTTATCAAAATCAAATATGCTTACTGCTGAAATGCTGAAGACTATGGCTTTAAATCCAATTGTTTTTGCTATGGCTAATCCTGACCCAGAAATAAGTTATCAGCTTGCAATAAGCACAAGAGATGATATTATCATGGCAACTGGAAGAAGTGATCATCCAAATCAAGTTAACAATGTACTTGGATTTCCATTTATTTTTAGAGGAGCTCTTGATGTTAAGGCATCCAAAATAAATGAAGAAATGAAAATGGCTGCAGTACACGCTTTGGCAATGCTTGCAAAAGAACCTGTACCAGAATATGTGAATATTGCATATGGAGAAAAAAAACTTGCTTTTGGTAGAGACTATATTATTCCAAAACCATTTGATCAAAGATTAATTTCGACAGTACCATTAGCAGTTGCAAGAGCTGCGATTAGTTCTGGTGTTGCAAGAGAAAATATAGAAGATTGGGTTAAGTATGAAAATGAACTTGCTTCAAGATTAGGGAATAATAATAAGATTACAAGATTACTTATTTCAAAAGCAAAAAATAATCCAAGGAGAATCGTATACCCTGAGGCTGATAAATTAGATGTAATAAAAGCAGCTCAAATTGTCCATGAGGAAGGTATTGGAATTCCAATATTGCTTGGAAACAAAGAAAGAATAGAGAAGATGAGAAGTGAAATTGAATATGAAAATGAAGTTGAAATTATTGATTTAAGTGAATCTAAACATGATAAAATTAAAGATAAATATGCAAAAACATTTGTAGAAATAAG
The DNA here is from genome assembly GCA_016779945.1 of Bacteroidia bacterium. Taxonomy (GTDB): domain Bacteria; phylum Bacteroidota; class Bacteroidia; order NS11-12g; family UBA9320; genus UBA9320. The sequence continues at coordinate 4,951 of JADHMR010000113.1, forward strand.
GAAACACAAAGGTCTTTCATTTAAAAAAGCAAGGCAGTTAATGAATTATAGGAACTACTTTGGATGTATGATGGTAAAACAAGGATCAGCAGATGCATTCATCTCTGGATATTCAAGAAGCTACCCTGAGGTTATTAAACCTGTTTTAAAAATTATTGGCAAAGAAGATGGTGTTAGAAAAGTTGCAGCAACAAATTTAATGATAACCAGTAAAGGTCCTATCTTTTTGTCTGACACTTCTATTAATATCGACCCTAAATTCAATGAACTTGCTCACATTGCTAAAATGACAGCTTACACTGCTGAGTTTTTTGGTTTTTCACCAGTCATTGCAATGCTTTCTTTTTCAAATTTTGGATCTGTTGTTCATGATTCAGTTGAAAAAGTTTCCAATGCTGTAAAACTTCTAAATAGATGTTTCCCTGACCTTATTGTTGATGGTCCTATACAATCTGATTTTGCACTAAATAAATTAATGCTTAAAAATAAATTTGAATTTTCTAAATTATCAGGTCAAAAGGTTAATATTTTAGTTTTTCCAAACTTGGATTCTGCTAATATTACTTACAAAGTAATCAAAGAATTAGATGAAGCTCAGTCCATCGGTCCAATTCTTATGGGAGTTGAAAAACCTGCTCATATTTTGCAGTTAAAGGCTAGTGTAGATGAAATTGTCAACATGTCTGCAATAGCTGTTGTTGATGCTCAGAACAGAAAATTGTAAATTGTAAATATGATTACACAAATTAGAGGAAGATTAGTTGAAAAGTCACCTACAGAATTAGTTGTTGATTGTAATGGGATTGGTTACAGCATTAATATTTCTCTAAATACCTTTTCAAAATTATCTGGTGAAGAAAGTATAAAATTATTTACTCATTTGATAATTAAAGAAGATTCTCACTCTTTATTTGGCTTTCTTACAAAATCAGAAAGAGAATTATTCAGGTTGTTAATCTCTGTTTCTGGTGTTGGTGCAAGCACAGCTAGAGTTATGTTGTCTTCCTTAAGCCCAACTGAAATTGTTTCTGCGATTGCAAATGAAAAGGTTTCAATAGTACAATCAATAAAAGGAATTGGATCTAAAACTGCTCAGAGAATAATCTTGGAGTTGAAAGATAAAATTCTTGGGATTGATAATAATAACATTGATTATGAACTTATTCCTAAAGAAATTCAAGAAGCGATCTCTGCATTGGAAGTGCTTGGATACTCAAAAAAACAAACAACAAAAATAGTTTCAAAAATAAAATCAGATGAACCTGAAATATCAACTGAACTACTTATTAAAAGAGCATTAAATAATTTATAGTTTGATTTTTATTTATGCTGGACTTTAGATTTAAATTATCAGTAGTATTTTTTTTAATATTATTTTCTTTCAAAGTTTCTGCACAAAATCGAATAAGTTTAGATACAATAAATAATGCAGTTTATGTTGGAGAATTTAAGTTAAAAAACTCTGAAAGTTTTATATCAAAGTACAAATACGATTCAAAACTAAACTTATACTTACTTGAGAATAAATTAGGAAATATTGCCTCAGGATTACCATTAAAGCTAACTCCAAAAGAATACAGAGAAATTTTTAGAAAGAGTTTAATCAATAATTATTTTAAAGAACAAATTTCACTTCTAGAGGAAGAAAATGATTATGTTAATAAGCGAAGCTTACTTCCTGATTTATATGTTAATTCAAGTTTTTTTGAAAGTGTTTTTGGGAGTAATGAAATTGATTTAGATATCCAAGGTTCAGTAGGCTTAGACATTGGTGGCAGATATAGTAAACGTGAGAATCCTTCTATTCCAATTAGAAATCAAAGTAATATTGCTTTAGATTTTAACCAAGCTATTTCTTTAAGTCTAAATGGGACAATTGGAGAAAAGCTAAATATTAAATCCAACTATGATTCACAATCTA
>JADHMR010000114.1 GCA_016779945.1 Bacteroidia bacterium
TTCTGGTTTTTTATTGGGCACTTCAATACCAATTGTTCCTTTACCCGGAATAGGTGCTATAATTCGGATACCTAATGCTGCAAGACTCAAAGCAATATCATCTTCTAAATTTTTTATTTTAGAAATCCTAACACCAGCCTCAGGTACAATCTCAAATAGTGTAACCGTAGGTCCGATAGTAGCCTTTATCTGAGCAATTCCAATATTATAATTATTCAACGTTTGAACAATCATATTTTTACTTTTCTCTAAATCTTCTTTGGAAACCTCTGTTTTGGGACCCTTGTCATATTTATTAAGAAAATCAATCTCTGGAAATATATAGTCTCTTAAATCTAATCGAGGATCAAATGGTTCATCAATTCCGTAATGTTCTTTTTGCTTTGTTTTGTCTAGCTTTTCTTCCTTAGCCTTTTCTTCAATCTCCAATTCAAGGTTTTCTTCTTCATTTTCTGGTTTATCCTTTAATTGTGGCTCCTCAACAGGTGTTATCAAAGATTCTTCAATAGCGGATGTATCAGTTTCCAAAGTAATCGGTTCTAGTTCAGGTTCACTATTCTGAACATTAATTTGGTCCTTATCAAAGATTGATTCTTCCATTAATTCATCATCCGTTTCTATGGCATCTGATTTTAATCGTTTATTTCTTACCCATTCCAAAACATCAATACCAAAAGCGACATACAGAAAGAATACAGTAATCAAACCTAGAAGTATCACAATACCGATTACCCCTATTAATGATTTTGAAAAAATATAAACTCCATATCCCAACAAACCTCCAAGCAACGGAAAGGAATTGGAAAACAAAAGTGAGCAAACCAATGACACCCATAATCCGGTAACCAATAACTTGCTTGCTGTTTTTGGTCGTATATGAAATTTGTTGTTAAAGTATAAATTAAACCCAATGATTAAGAATATGGGGTAGAGTAAAAAAGCACCAATACCAAAACCATTATAAATAAACGTATGGGCTAAAAATGCTCCCATTTTACCCATAATATTTTGGGGAACTAAGTTTTTAAAATCAAAAAGGAATTCGCTAATCCCAGTATTTAATAAACTTTGATCAGCTCTCCACGAAAAGAGGTAGCTAACTGAAGCCAAAGTTAGAAAAGACGCAAAAGCGAAAAAAAATGCACCTAATAATTTGTTGAATAACGTGAAATCTTTAGGCTCTTTAATTTTTGCTTTCTTTTTCGATTTACTCGATTTCTTTCTAAAAAATGCCATAGGTCTTATAGCTACCGAAAGTAAAGTAAACCCAACACCTAAAGATCAATGTTTTTGAACATCAAAAAAACTTGTTTAGTATTGTTTACATCCTTAATCACAATCAGAAAGCAAAACACTCTGAATGTGCGAAAAGCTGTTAACTGAAATTAATTTCTAATTACAAAAACTTAAAGTTTCTGCCCAAATACTTGGCTGTATGACCCAGTTCCTCTTCTATTCTGATTAGCTGATTATATTTTGCCATACGATCACTTCTAGATGCCGACCCAGTTTTGATAAGTCCACTATTCATAGCAACCGCTAAATCTGCTATTGTCGAATCTTCAGTTTCACCACTTCGGTGCGAAATTATATTAGTGTAGCTATTCTGCGTTGCAAGATTAATAGAATCAATTGTTTCTGTTAGTGTTCCAATTTGATTAAACTTAACTAGTATACTGTTTGCAATCCCTTCATCAATACCTCTTTGTAATCGCTTCACATTAGTCACAAACAAATCATCTCCTACTAACTGAACCTTATCTCCAATTTGATCGGTTAAATACTTCCACCCAGCCCAATCATCTTCATCAAGACCATCTTCAATGCTCAAAATTGGGTATTTTTCAGTCCAATTTTTCCAGTAGTCAGCCATTTGCTCACTTGACAGTTCTCTGCCATCTGATTTGCTAAATGTGTAAAGACCAGTCTCTTTGTTATAAAACTCGGATGTTGCAGCATCCACAGCAATATAGATATCTTCTCCAGGACGATATCCTGCAGATTCAATTGCTTGCAATACTGTTTCAATAGCTTCCTCGTTTGATTTAATATTTGGAGCAAAACCTCCTTCATCACCAACATTGGTACTGTATCCTTTGGAACTCAATACTTTTTTTAGATGATGGAATGTTTCAACACCCATTTTTAATGCCTCAGAAAATGTGTCTGCACCTGTAGGCATAATCATAAATTCCTGAAAATCAATAGAATTATCTGCATGGCTCCCACCATTAATAATATTCATCATTGGTATTGGTAGGGTACACGCATTAACTCCTCCAAGATATCTAAACAAAGGTTGTCCGCTCTCCTCAGCTGCTGCATGAGCCGTTGCTAAACTCACGGCTAACATTGCATTAGCACCTAAATCCGATTTATTTTCTGTACCGTCCAACATGATCATCTTACGATCTATGTGAACTTGTTCAAATACGTCTTCGCCAATGATTTCGTCAGCAATTGTAGTATTAACATTAGCAACTGCTTTCATCACACTTTTACCCAAAAAGTTCGATTTATCTCCATCTCTTAATTCTATGGCCTCGTGTATACCTGTGCTTGCTCCACTTGGAACTGCTGCTCGTCCGAATGATCCATTTTCCGTAAATACATCCACCTCAATTGTTGGATTCCCTCTACTGTCTAGAATTTGTCTCGCATGTATGTGTGCTATTTCACTCATTATTTTGTGTTTTTACTATTTTAAATTTTGGTTAAGAAATAAGATTATGCCATTAATGCCACAAAGTCATCGAATAAATATCGACTATCATGTGGGCCGGGACTTGCTTCTGGGTGATATTGAACTGCAAAAGCAGACTTATCCTTTACACGGATACCCTCTACTGTGTCATCATTTAGGTTGATGTGAGTTATTTCAACTGATCCATTATTACTGTCTGGGTCGATAGCAAAGCCATGGTTTTGAGAAGTTATTTCACTTTTTCCAGTAATTAAGTTTTTTACTGGATGATTCTGCCCGCGGTGTCCACGATGCAATTTAAATGTTTTCATGCCTTGAGCTTGAGCCAAAATCTGACTACCAAGACATATACCAAACATATTTTCGTCGGCATTCACAATTTCTTGGATTGTCTCAACCGCATAGGGCATTGCAGATGGATCGCCAGGACCATTACTAATCATAAAACCATCTGGACTCCAATTTTTCATTTTAGAGTATGTTGTATCACCAGGATATACCTTAACATGGCAATCTCTTTCTGTTAAACATTTTATAATGTTTTCTTTACTTCCTAAATCAAGAAGAGCCACTTTGTATTTACCCCCTTCGTTTACCTCGTATGATTCTTTTGACCAAACTTTACTACTCAATTCTAAACCTGACATACTTGGTACATCTAATACCATTGATTTTAATTTCTCTACATCAAGAATCTCAGAACTTATAATTGCGTTCATTGCACCAGCATCTCGAATATGTCGGACTACTTCTCGGGTATCAACATCGCTTATTCCAGTAAAATCATTTTCAATGAAGTAATCATTTAGACTACTATCTGCCATATTTCTTGAATGCATTGGAGAATAGTTTTTGCAAACTAAACCAGAGATTTTGATAGAATTAGATTCTGAATCCAACTCCCTTGCTCCGTAATTTCCTATGTGATCCATTGTCATAATTACGATTTGCCCAAAATATGATGGATCTGTAAATACCTCTTGGTACCCTGTCATTCCAGTATTAAAAGCAATCTCACCGGTAGTGGTTCCTATTTTACCAATTGCATTTCCTTCGAAGATAGTTCCATCTTGTAAAACTAAATATGCTTTTTGTTTATCAATTACTGACACTATTACTTAAAATTTTGACAAATTTAGCTTTAGGATCTTATTATAAAAGAAGTGTGGGCAAATTGTGAAATCAGCCTCAAATAAAGCTCAAAAGATTATTCCAACCAATCAGTTAAAAGCTTGTTAGCTTTATCTTTAATAATCAGTTCATACTCAATTTCTGGATTTGCTAAAAGCTTTAATTTAGTTGTTTGCATTTTCTCATCTCGAGAATAACTTACAGCGACACGTTCACCAATCTCAAATTTGGATAAATAATCTTCAAATTTGGAATTTAATCGCCAGCCATTAATCGCTATAATTTCATCATTTACACTCAAACCAGATTCCACTCCCGGACTGTACGATACAATATTTGTTATTACTACTTTATCTCCCTGTAATTTGGATGAAACACCACTCCATGACTGATTTGATTTTTCATTTTTTATTGATAAGTCAATACCAAAATCGTTAAATATATCGTAGTTCAAAGGTTTAATGCTATAAATTACATCATTAAAAAAATCATTCATATCCTTATCTGCTAACTTACTGCAAATAGTCACAAACTCTTCATGAGTAAAACCTCGATCTTCTTTCAAATAGATATCAGAATAAAGCATCCGCATTACATCATCTAGAGAATGATTACTTGATTTTCTAATTTCAAGGTCAAGCAATACAGCTGCCAACAGCCCTTTATTGTAATAACTTATTGTTTTGTTGGCACTTTCCTCATTTGGTAAATATGCTTTTACCCATGCTAATAAACTACTGTGTGCCAAGCTCATTACTTTCTTACCCGGTGAGTTTTCCAATCTATTTATCTGAGAAGAAATTATTTTCAAGTATTCCTCTTTAGAATAGGTGCCCATTCGAAGCAATGTTCTGTCGTCATAATAAGATGTAATTCCCTCAGCAATCCATAACATTTCTGAGTAAACTTCTTTATCATAATCAAACGGACCTAGTTCCATAGGTCGAATTCTTTTAATATTCCAAAGGTGAAAATATTCGTGGGCAATTAATCCAAGAAAACTACGATACCTATTTGCGTTGGTGTAATTCCACCTAGACATCATGCTCGTTTGTGAATTGGCATGTTCGAGTCCACCACCCCCTTGTGCCACATTATATACAAAATGGACATACTGTTCGGAAGGATGACCACCCATCATCTCAACTTGCGAATCACTAATCTTTTTAAAATCCTCCTTTATTTGGCTCAAATCGTAGTTCCCATCTCCTATCATAACAACTTTGTGAGGAACATTTCCACTCTCATAACTAATTGTATCAAAGTTTCCGAGTGCTATAGGCGAATCAGCAAGCAAATCATAATTTGTACAAGTGAATATATTGTTGGATTTATTAGATTTTGGCAATGACACTTCTACATTTTCCCAATTATCTCTGGGATAAATAGTTAATTCTATATTTTCATCTTCATAACCTTCCAAATAACCAAAAACAGAAACTCCATGCAAAAAAGCATAATACTCATCTGCATAACTTTGACGAACACTTACCGTAAAGCAGTATACATCATAGGATAAATTTACCTGATTATTACCATTAGTAAATATTCTCCAAGTGTTTTTGTTTAACCTACTAACCTTTAAATCTTCAGCTGACACATTTTCAAATGCATTACTAAATTCCCTTACTTTATATGATCCAGGAGTCCATACAGGAACTTTAAAATCAACAAACTCTTTTCCGCTGGCATTGAAAACAATATCAACTGACACATAGTGTGATTTTACGTCTGGGAAGCTTACCGAGTAATTAATAGCTTTTAAGGTCATCGAAATTGAGGTTATTAGAAATAAGATTAATACTTTATTTAGCATGGTGCAAAGTTGTTTAATTTTTTTTAGAATCCTCATTGCTTTCGTGAATTGAATAAAAAGATTACTTTTGCACTCATTTTTCGCAAAGGAGGAAATGATACATTGACAAATACAAAAAAAGAAAATCAAGAAGAAATCTTGAATGAAGCTACTGAGGCCAAGGATGCCACAGTTGAAGCAACAACAGAAGAAGCTACTGTAGAGCCTACTGAAACTACAGAATCAAACACAAACACATCTGAAACACCTGTTCACAATCCTGACGAATTTGATTGGTCTATGGATAAAGCTGGATTTGGTACGTACAACGAATCACAAAACGATGATTTGAAATCAATGTACGCCAATACCATTAAGCAAGTCGATGAAAAGACAATTGTTACAGGTCGTATTGTAAGCATGTCTAATGACCACGTTGTTTTAGACATCGGGTTCAAATCAGACGGTTTAGTTTCAATTACAGAATTCAGGGACACTCCAGACATCAAAGTTGGTGACGAAGTTGAAGTCTATGTTGATGAAACTGAGAATGCACTTGGACAATTAGTTCTCTCACGTAAAAAAGCAATCGCTGAAGGTGCATGGGAAAAAATTCAATCTATCATGGAAAATGGGGAGATTATTGAAGGGTACATACAAACTCGAACTAAAGGTGGACTCGTTGTTGATATTATGGGTATGGATGCATTCCTACCTGGATCACAAATTGATGTGAAACCCGTTCGTGATTACGACCAATACGTAGGTAAAACTATGGAATTTAAGGTTGTTAAAATAAATGAAGTATATAAAAATGTAGTTATATCGCACAAAGCAATTATTGAGGATGACATAGAAGCACAAAAAGCTGAAATGATTTCTAAAATGGAGCTTGGTCAAGTACTTGAGGGTAATGTCAAAAACATGACTTCATTTGGAGTATTCGTTGATCTTGGAGGATTGGACGGCTTACTTCACATTACCGATATTTCATGGGGACGAATTAATCATCCATCTGATGTTCTTGAGCTAGATCAAAAAATTCAAGTAGCAGTTCTAGAGTTTGATAATGATAAAAAAAGAATCTCTCTAGGAATGAAGCAACTTACTGCTCATCCATGGGATAGCATGAAGGAACTCAAAGAAGGCGAGAAAGTAAAAGGTAAAGTTGTTACTATTGCTGATTACGGAGCTTTTGTAGAAATTGAGACAGGAGTTGA
>JADHMR010000115.1 GCA_016779945.1 Bacteroidia bacterium
CATCAGCATCTTCGATAGTTTCATTATACTCACGTTTTGTTACTGACGCTCGAGAAATTGGAACAGTTATGAATTTTTCAATAGCTTTTAAATAATCCTCCTCTTCTTTGGCACAAAAGGAGATCGCCTTCCCCCTATTTCCACCTCTACCTGTTCGACCCACACGATGGACATAATTTTCTGGAATTTCAGGTAAATCGTAATTCACTACTAAATCCACTCCTTGTATATCAATTCCTCGAGCTGTAACATCTGTGGCAATCAAAATCGAACAAGCCCCTGTTTTGAAAGCAAGCAATGAAGTATCTCTATCTGTTTGTTCTTTGTCTCCATGAATGGTTAGTGAATCAATCTGAACCCTTCCCATTGCATTTTTAACTCGTTCTGCTCTAACTTTTGTCCGAACAAAGACAAGTATCTTTTTATGTACGTTTTCCTGAATAATTCGTTGTAAGAAAAAACGTTTATCATCCATCTTGACAGAAACTACATGATGGTTAACATTTTTACTAACTGGATCTTTCGGTGAAATTTGAATTTTGATCGCATTACTACTCACCATTTTATATGCTTGAGCTTTAATTTTTTTATTAATTGTAGCTGAGAAGAAGAGTGTCTGTCTTTTTCTAGGAAGCTTTCTAATCAAGTCATTAATATCCTTAGCAAAACCCAAGTCCAGCATATGATCAGCTTCATCCAGTACTAAGATTTCAATTTTATCTAATTTCAAATATCCTTGACTTACCAAATCGAACATTCGGCCAGGAGTACTAACAATAACATCCATTCCCTCTATCAATTTATCAATTTGATAGTCTTGTTCTACGCCTCCATAGATACAAAGAGCCTTCACCTTCGTGTTTTTCCCGATCTTATTAAAAACTTGAGTAACTTGTTGGGCTAGTTCTCGAGTTGGCACCATCACAATAGATCGAACAACACTATTTTTATTTTTTGACTTATACTTGATTTGCTGAATCTTGTCAATTAAAGGAATTGCAAATGCCGCAGTCTTTCCTGTGCCAGTCTGAGCTATCGCCAGAAGATCCTCACCCCGTTGAATTGGTGGGATACATTTATACTGAATATCCGTTGGTCTGCGGAAATCCATTTCATATAAGTTTTTTTTAACTTCCTTGGACAGTCGATAATCATCAAACTTCATGCTTGCACAAATGTAGGTGAATACTGTGGTAGATAAATCACAGAATTTATCAGCTAAAATATGTACTATCTAAAATCATATCATATTAGCAATTTATGATTAACAACTCTTTAATGAGTTACATTCGTAAACAACATGAAACTACACGATTTACGATTAGAGGTAATGGATACCATAGGAAAATCAATGGATGATTTATTAGCTAAATACTTGAAGCCCATCGAATCAAATTGGCAGCCAGCTGATTTATTACCTGATGCAAGAAATCCAGAATTTAAAGCTGAGATAAATGAGATACAAGAATTAGCCGAAGAAATGGACTATGACCTACTTACCGTATTAATTGGAGATACCATAACAGAAGAGGCACTTCCTACTTATGAAACCTGGTTAATGGATATCGAAGGAATCAATCAGCAATACAACGAGAATAACCCTAATGGTTGGAGTAAATGGATACGAGGTTGGACTGCTGAAGAAAACAGACATGGTGATTTATTAAATAAATACTTGTTTTTGTGTGGAAGAGTAGATATGAGAGAAATGGAGGTAACTACTCAGCACCTTATCAATGATGGTTTTGATATAGGGACAGGTCGTAATCCATACAAAAACTTTGTTTATACTAGTTTTCAAGAATTAGCCACTAATATTTCTCATCGTAGGGTAGCAAGTTTAGTCAAGAAAACTGGAAACACCTTGTTAGCAAAAATCAATGGTATTATTGCTGCAGATGAGGCACGTCATGCGTCTGCTTATTCTGATTTTGTTAAACGAATCTTTGAATTAGATCCTAGTCAAATGATGACTTCTTTTGAAGATATGATGCGAAGAAAAATTGTCATGCCAGCTCACTTTATGCGTCAAAGTGGTGATAAAGTCGGAGAATTATGGAGTCATTTTTCTGACGCTGCTCAACGAACTAAAGTGTATACTGCTCAAGATTATATCAATATTCTAAGTTCACTCATTAAAGACTGGGATATTGATAAAATTACAGATTTGAACGAAGCTGGGGAGAAAGCAAGAGATTACATTATGGCTCTCCCTAACCGTCTCCAGAATATTACTAATCGTATGCAGGAGCCCGAAAAAGAATTTGAATTTAAATGGATTGGACCAACCATTTAAACCATTAATTTGTTTGAGACATATGAGCTCTGGGCAAAACAAAAAAGATTTTACCATCGGATCGGAAGTCGATATTATTCAAAAACATCACCAACGATCAGGTGAACTTACCTCTGGGTTTGTAAAACGAATACTAACCAAATCAGCACATCACCCACACGGAATCAAAGTTCAACTTGAAACTGGAGAAATAGGACGGGTGAAAAAAATTAATTCTCAAGATTTATCATAATGAGTGATTTTTATAAACTACAGGCAAAAACTCCTGCTGGCCAACCATTACTATTGAATCAGTTCCGTGGTAAGGTAGTATTAATCACAAATACTGCAACTCGGTGCGGTTTAACACCACAACTTAGAGGGTTAGAAAAAATACACAACACTTTCAAAGACCTGGGTGTCAGTGTAGTCGGATTTCCATGTAACCAATTTGCTTGGCAAGAACCTCTAACTAATTCCAAAATGGAAGAGGTTTGTTTCAATAAACATCAAGTGACCTTTCAATTAACTGAAAAAGTAAATGTCAATGGTAAAAGAACTCATCCAATATATAAGTTTCTAAAAAATGCAAAAAAAGATCTCTTTTTTTCTTTCATACGATGGAACTTTACTAAATTTTTGATTGATCAAAAAGGTAACGTCATTAAAAGGTACGGACCAAAGGTATTACCCAAAAATATTGAGGATGATATTCGAAAATTGCTAGCAATAACCCCATAAAAAAAGCACCTCCAAGGAGGTGCTTTTTAGTTTCTATTGAGCAATGATTACATCATTCCTCCCATACCACCCATGTCGGGCATTCCGCCGCCACCTGCATGACTATGAGGAGCTTCCGCTTCTGGTATATCTGCAATAATGCATTCCGTAGTTAATAGCATACTTGCAACAGAGGCTGCATTCTCTAAAGCTACTCTACTTACTTTGGTAGGATCAATTACACCTGCTTGGATAAGATTCATATACTCATCTGTACGGGCATTATAACCATAATCCTTTTTTCCGTCTTTAACATTCTGAATAACAACAGAACCTTCTCCCCCAGCATTTGCAACAATCTGACGCAACGGTTCTTCAAGTGCTCGTCTAATGATATTAATGCCAGTATTTTCATCTGGGTTATTTCCCTCTAGTTTAGCAATTGATTCAATCGATCTAACAAAAGCGACACCACCACCAGCGACGATACCCTCTTCTACTGCAGCTCTTGTTGCAGCAAGTGCATCATCCACTCGATCTTTCTTCTCTTTCATTTCTACTTCAGAGGCAGCACCTATGTATAAAACAGCAACACCACCAGAAAGCTTAGCAAGTCTTTCTTGTAACTTTTCTTTATCGTAATCTGATGTTGAATTTTCTATTTCAGCGTTAATTTGAGCAATACGACCTTTAATATCTGCTGAATTTCCAGCTCCATTTACGATAACTGTATTTTCCTTGTCAATGGTAATTTTTTCTGAAGTACCTAACATTTCAATTGTAGTATCTTCTAGTTTCCTACCTTGCTCTTCGCTAATCACTGTACCTCCAGTTAAGATTGCAATATCTTGCAACATTGCCTTACGTCTATCTCCAAATCCAGGAGCTTTAACAGCAGCAACCTTGAGTGACCCTCTGATTTTATTTACAACTAAAGTTGCGAGAGCTTCACCTTCTACTTCCTCTGATATAATTACAAGTGGCTTACCTGATTGAGCTGTTTGCTCCAATACAGGGAGTAACTCTTTCATGCTACTAATTTTTTTGTCACAAATCAAAATATAGGGAGAGTCTAAATCTGCCTCCATTTTTTCTGTATTAGTAACAAAATATGGAGATAAATAACCTCTGTCAAACTGCATACCTTCCACTGTCTTAACTTCAGTTTCTGTACCCTTAGCTTCTTCAACTGTGATAACACCATTTTTACCTACTTTTTTCATTGCATCAGCTATTAGGTTACCAATAACTTCATCATTATTAGCTGAAATAGACGCAACTTGACTGATTTTGTCAAAATCGTCACCTACAACTTCGCTTTGCTTTTGAAGGTTTTCTTTAACTGCTGATACAGCTTTGTCGATACCTCGTTTTAGGTCCATTGGATTAGCTCCTGCAGCAACGTTTTTCAATCCGCCAGAAACAATAGCTTGAGCTAAAACTGTTGCGGTAGTGGTTCCATCTCCAGCAATATCTGCAGTTTTAGATGCAACCTCTTTTACCATCTGAGCCCCCATGTTTTCAATAGGATCTTTGAGTTCTATTTCTTTAGCTACAGTAACACCATCCTTGGTTACATTCGGTGAGCCAAATTTTTTGTCAATAACTACATTACGACCTTTTGGTCCTAAAGTTACTTTCACTGCGTTTGCTAACTGATCAACACCTCTTTTTAGTTCATCTCTTCCTTTGGTGTCAAATAAAATTTGCTTTGCCATAATTCTTTAAGTTTTTTTTTAATTTTAGTTATACGATTGCAAGAATATCTGATTCTCTCATCATTAATAAATCTTTTCCATCAACGGCTAATTCTGTACCTGAGTACTTACCATAAAGCACTGTGTCTCCAACTTTAACCGTGGTTGGTTCGTCTTTTTTCCCTGGTCCAACTGCTATGACTGTTCCTTTTTGTGGTTTCTCTTTAGCAGTATCAGGAATGTAGATTCCTCCAGCTGTCTTAGTCTCTGCTGCTGCAGGTTCTACTAATACTCTGTCTGATAATGGTTTAATATTCATTTTTTAACGATTTTAAAATTTATAGTAAACTAATCACACTTTGTGCCAATCTGCTTAATAAAGACAAAATTTCATTTTTGTTGGACTGGATACAAATGACAAGACATAGTGTCATACATCCATAAAGAAATATTTATTAAGTAAAAATAGTCGTTCTTGACTATTGCTCGATAGGATTCCCATTTTCGTCCAAAATCTCAACATCCATATTTTCTGGATTAAGTTCTTGGGTCGGAGGAGCTGGAGTCGTTTGTTGTATTGGAGCTGGAGCAGCTGGTGTTGATTCTTCAACTCGCTCTATAAAAGAATTTCTTTGTTCTACATCAGGTGTATACACAAATCTGCTACCTATTGCTAATACCATAATAGCAATAGCGAGGGTCCATGTAGCTTTTTCGATAAACTCATTTGTTTTTTTGACACCAGCTATTTGATTAGCTGCTGAAAAGTTGGCTGCAATTCCTCCTCCTTTTGGGTTTTGTATGAGTACAGCAAGAATTAAAAGTACTGAGGCGATTATTGCTAATATGATGAGTAAAGTGAACATTGCGATTATGATTCGTTTTGTGTTTGTTTAATTTCCTTAATTCGGGCGGCAAAATACGCTGATTTATCAGGATTTTGCAAACTTAATTTTTCATAACCTAATATAGCTTTATTAAAGTGACCTTGTTTGACGTAAATATTCAATAGTGTCTCACTGACTATATTCATTTTATCCGTTTCACTCTCTTCAGCTTTGTCTTGAGCATTATAAAAACTTCTATTTTGAATGGGTCTTGAACGTTTGGTTGATAAAAACTGATCCAGTAGATTCTGAACATGGTCAGGTGAATTTTCTTTCTTAGAACGCTTTTTCGAAGTTTTCTTTTTTACTACACTTCCATTATCACTAAACTTATCGATATTATTTATCCAATACATGAAGTCTTTTTCATGTTTCTCAGGGGAATCATCAATTAATTTAGCTAATTCTTTTTCTGGGTTATATGGTATCTGTTCAATCGGAATATGAACTTTATCCGGTTTAATTTTGGGCTCTATTGGTTTGAGTTCCTCAATTGGATTGTATGTAACTACCTCATCAAAATCTATAGATGGACGTTTCTCTTTTAATACTTTTTTATTGGTTTTTTTCTCTGCGAGTTTAGATGTTTTCTTTTGAGGGGAAGGAGTTGGTAGAGATGAAGTCTTTTCTTCCAATTTTTTCTGGGTCGACTCTTCTTTGCTTGATGCTATCTGTAAATTTTGTTCTTGATTTTTATGAAAATATAAGAACAATTGTTCCCGGCTACCAGCATATGTGGAAGCAATTCGTAATTGCTTACTCTGCAAATAAGACTCTTGGTTTGCATAACCTTTGGCAAGTATGATTTGATAACTACTACACCAAGGATACTCTTTAGATAAGTCTGTTATTTTATTGATACTAGATTCATCAATTTTATGGGGTTGGTTCACTAAATTCGATATGTCAATTTTATTTTCTACCAATTAATTGCTGCTTTATTAAAAATTGATTGAATCAACATGGAGGAAATTTCTTCTACTAAATCATTTTCTACGTCACTAAAATTAACGGTTGCATCAAAATCTTGAAAATTTGAAAAAGTTTGCTCAAATGATATTTTATCATCTGATACACAAACCAATTTAACAGCTACCTTTATGGTAAGTCGATTTAACTGAGCGTTATCTGTACTTTGAGCAGAAACTGGAGTCACCGTAAAAGCGGTGATTTCTCCCGAAAAATCAAAGTCTCCGTTTACTTCTTCGATGCTTAAATTGGTTTCCGA
>JADHMR010000116.1 GCA_016779945.1 Bacteroidia bacterium
CACGGAATATCAAATTCCAAAACATTCACCAACATGATAAAACTTGCAAAAAATGTAGTAGAATCAGAATTAATTTCTAAAATTGAAAAATCAATTTCTGAAACTACAGAAATTTGAGGCCAAAAACAATTAAATGAGAGCAGCTATAACAGCAGTTGGTGGTTATGTCCCTGAGAAAATTCTGACAAACCACGAACTTGAAAAAATGGTAGATACTTCTGATGAGTGGATACGAACAAGAACTGGAATTAAAGAAAGAAGAATTCTAGAAGATGACAAAGCAACTAGCGACCTCTGCATCAAAGCAATCGAGCAATTATTGGATAAAAGAGGTATATCAGCTGAAGAAATTGATTTAGTAATCGTTGCTACAGTTACTCCCGATCACTCATTTCCCTCAACAGCAAATATTGTAACTCATAAACTAGGTGCCAAAAAAGCCTGGGGATTTGATATGAGTGCAGCTTGTTCAGGATTTTTGTATGCACTCGATACAGGTTCTAAATTCATTGAAACCGGAAAACACCAGAAAGTAATTGTTTGTGGTGCTGATAAAATGTCTTCCATTGTCAATTATAAAGACAGAAATACCTGCGTAATTTTTGGGGATGGGGGTGCTGCAGTATTATTAGAGCCTAGCCAGGATGAAAATGGCATTATAGATAGTGTATTAAAATCAGACGGAGTTGGTATTGATTACTTGAATTTGAAAGCCGGAGGATCAAGACACCCTTCTTCTCACGAAACATTAGATAATGACATGCACTACCTCTACCAAGAAGGAAAGACGGTCTTTAAATTTGCTGTGACAAATATGGCAAACGTTAGTCGTGAAATAATGGACAGAAATAATTTAACTGGTGACAATGTAGATTATTTATGTGCACATCAAGCTAATTTAAGAATAATTGATGCAACAGCACGCAGAATGGAACTAGACGAAAAAAAGGTCTTAATAAATATTTCTAAATACGGAAATACAACAGCAGGAACTATCCCTTTACTGTTTTCTGATTTTGA
Organism: Bacteroidia bacterium; assembly: GCA_016779945.1. Taxonomy (GTDB): domain Bacteria; phylum Bacteroidota; class Bacteroidia; order NS11-12g; family UBA9320; genus UBA9320. Next base: position 1,021 of record JADHMR010000116.1, read on the forward strand.
ATCAAAATTTAAAAAAGGAGATAATATTGTATTAGCGGCTTTTGGTGGTGGTTTCACATGGGGAGCCATATATTTAAAGTGGGCATACAATTCATAACACATTAATATAATTATACTATTTTCGCCTAAGATTGAAAAGATATGGACTTAAAAGAAATTCAGACTTTAATCAAATTTATTTCTTCATCTAAAGTTGATGAAGTTGCCATCGAGCAAAAAGATTTCAAAATTCGAATTAAACGCAACGCTCAAACTGTAACGGCTACTGTGCCGAAACCAATTGCTGTTCAAGAGGTACCTGTAGTACAAGAGACTGTAAAACCTGCGGTTAAAGAATCTACAAAACCTACTACTGAAGAATCCAAAACAGAAGAAATTAAATCGCCAATGATCGGGACATTCTACCGAAAGTCTTCTCCAGATAAACCTGTTTTTGTTGAGGTTGGTGATATTGTTGAAAAAGGACAAGTAATATGCATAATTGAAGCTATGAAATTATTCAACGAAATTGAATCTGAAGTTAGTGGAAAAATCGTTAAAGTATTAGTAGATGACTCACAGCCTGTTGAATATGGACAGCCCCTGTTTGTTGTTGAACCTGAATAAATTAACACATTCCTATGTTTAAGAAGATATTAATCGCCAATAGAGGTGAAATTGCTTTGCGGGTCATTAGAACATGCAAAGAAATGGGTATATCCACTGTTGCTGTGTATTCTAGTGCAGATGAGGATAGTCTTCATGTAAAGTTTGCTGACGAAGCTGTCTGTATTGGACCTCCTTCTAGCACACTATCTTATCTAAATATGCCTAATATTATTGCTGCTGCAGAAATAACGAATGCGGATGCAATACACCCAGGGTATGGTTTTCTTTCTGAAAATGCAACATTTTCAGAAATGTGCCGAGATCATGGTATTAAATTTATTGGTGCTAGCCCTGAAATGATTGAAGGAATGGGAGATAAGTCAAATGCCAAGGCAACAATGATTGCTGCTGGCGTACCTTGTGTTCCTGGATCTGACGGTCTTCTGAAAGATGTTAAAGAAGGAAAAAAAATAGCCAAAGAAATTGGATACCCTGTGATGCTCAAAGCTACTGCTGGCGGTGGCGGAAGAGGAATGCGATTAATTTGGAAAGACGAAGAATTTGACGACGCATGGCAAAGTGCTCGAACAGAGTCTAAAGCAGCATTCGGTAATGACGGAATGTATCTTGAAAAATTTGTGGAAGAACCACGACACATTGAAATTCAAATAGCTGGAGATCAATATGGTAAGGTATGTCATTTATCTGAGAGAGACTGTTCAATTCAACGAAGACATCAAAAACTAATTGAGGAGGCTCCATCCCCTTTTGCAAATGAAGAATTGCGAACAAAAATGGGAGAAGCTGCAATTAAAGCTGGTGAAGCTATTAATTACGAAGGTGTTGGAACAGTAGAGTTTTTAGTAGATAAATATCGGAATTTTTATTTCATGGAAATGAACGTTCGAATTCAAGTAGAACATCCCGTGACTGAAGAAATAATCAACTTTGATTTAATCAAAGAGCAAATAAAAATAGCTGCAGGTCACCCTATTAGTGGCCAAAACTACTTGCCTCAAAAACACTCTATTGAGTGTAGAATTAATGCCGAAGATCCTTATAATGATTACAGACCTAGCCCTGGGAAAATTGAAGTATTACACAAACCTGGCGGCCACGGTATTCGAGTTGATACACACATCTACGCAGGATATAGTATCCCGCCACACTATGACTCTATGATTGCTAAGTTAATTGTGTCAGCTCAAACAAGAGAGGAGTGTATCGTTAAAATGGAACGAGCTCTATCTGAATTTGTCGTAGAGGGAATTAAAACAACTATTCCTCTTCACCTTAAACTTATGAGAGACCCAGATTTCAAAGCTGGCAACTTCACAACCAAGTTTATGGAAACATTTGACATTAATAAGAAATAAGATTAGTTGAATTTAAGCAGCCTCTGCTTCAACTGACTCAACTTCAGGTACCATTCTTTTTAGGAGATTTTCTATACCCGCTTTCAATGTAAGAGTACTACTTGGGCATCCGCTACAAGAACCTTTCATTGTCACGGTTACAACACCAGAGTCAAAACTCTTGAAATCAATTGCCCCTCCGTCCATTTCTACAGCAGGCTTTACGTGATCTTCTAAAAGTTGTTTAATTTTAGTTACTACTTCTGATTCTTCTTCCTCAGAAAGTTGTTCTTTAACAACTACAACAGGCTTTTCAGACTCTAGATAATCCTGTACAAATTTTTTGAGTTGAGGTATGATATCAAACCACTCATAATCTTCTTTTTTGGTAACCGAAACAAAATTATTCATGATAAAAACACCACTTACAAAATCATACTGAAACAATTCTTCTGCCATTGGGCAAGTGTCTAAATTTTCCTTAATTCTAAAATCAATACTATCATTAGGCAAAATCATTCGATTAGCCACAAACTTCATCGATTCTGGATTCGGTGTTTTCTCTGAATATACCGTAACTATGTCTGCTAAATCCATTTTTTATCTTAACGGTACAAAGGTATCATTTGTTTTTGAAGACCAAATAAAATCAAACTTGTATGTGAATCAATTGTATTTGTCAAACGCACACCAAAAACACTGATCATCATTGCACCCTTCAGTAAATTCAAGGTTCTGAATACGTTGATAGGTTTCCTTAATTTGATTTCTAACAAAGAGATAATCATCATTATTAAAAACTATCTTATGTTTTTTATACTCTTCTTCCACAGGTTCAATAAAATCAACCTCGCCAGATATAACCTCCAAAGATTTTGACTTATTGCTTTCTATGAGTGCTTTATAAAATAAAATTTGCCTCCAATAATCGCCACCGTGTCTTTTTTCAAAATTAGTTTCTTGAGGATTATCAATTAAGCTAACGGGGGGGCTTACCTTTGATTTTCCATACTTATACTGACCGGTTTTAAAATCTACCACATGTACTTTCCCCTCGTTTATAACTAACTTGTCAATTTGACCACGAATAGGAACACCATCAATTTCACAGTTATTTAACGACAGCTCTGTTTCAACATTTTGTTCATTCAGAATTTGATTTGAATAATGCTGATAATACCTTGTCAATATATCTTTCCCATAATATAACCTTCTATCAAAATTTGCAGGCGTAAATGATTCTCTATTTGCACTCATTTCCCTAGAATACTCATTAATCAATACTTCAATTGCGTCTGACTCTGAATTAATTTCACTCTTGTTTACATATAATTTATCAATTGCAGAATGAATAGCCGAACCAAAAGTCATACTGTCATTTTTAGACGATGGTACTCGTATAATACTCTGATAAAAAAATGTTACCGGACATTTTAAATAACTATTTAAATTAGTTGCACTTAATCTAAAATTTTCTATTTCTTTCTTGACAAAATCTTGTTCGAAAAGCTTAACACTTTTCTTCTCAACAGGCTTCAACATATAATCAAAAAAATGAATCAAATCAGCTTCTGAAGCACTAGCTTTTTTGAGTTCACATGCATTACTTTCTAACACTTCTTCTACAAAAAGACTCTTCATCAAATGTTTTTCTTTGTCATTTTTTAATGAAAAGCTAATTTCTAAATGTTTTCGAGCTCTTGTTAATCCAACATAAAATAATCTTCTAGATTCCTCTTTTAGTGCTTCTTTTGGCTCACCTGGCAACAAGACATTCAATTTAAAAGGTAGCGAGTTTCGATCCTTCTCCCAATTATTTTCTGTACAACCAATCATAAAAACATAATCAAACTGCAGTCCTTTTGATCCATGAACCGTCATTAAATTCACACCCTTAGCTCCGTGAATTATCTTATTCAGTTTTAAACCTAGATTATTTTTCTTCAGGAGTTCAATCTTATCTAAAAATTCATTCAGTTTTAAATACGGATTTCTTCCTGTTTCTTCTTTCAGAAAATTATAATAGGTCTTTAAGCATTGAATTTTGAATGTTGCATCCTGACTTTTGAGAGCTCTTGACACAAAACCCATTTTAGACATAAACTTTTCGACAAAATCTTGAAGCGTTAAATTATGAATCTCTTTCAGCCAATAATCGATATCTTGTAAAAATGTTTTTAGCTCAAATCTACTTTCTGTTGTGAGATTGAAATCTGAAATCTTAAAATGAATATACTCTCTCCAGCCCATATTTCTCTCTTTGGCTATTGCATTACTAATCAATCCAATTTCTACAGAATTTATATGCTGAAAGTTATAGGCATGAAATAATTCAAAAAGTAAGTGCTGTCCACTATCTAATTTTTTTGACTCAAGTTTGATGTATTCCAAAAAGGTATTTAGTTGATTCACTAACGGTATTTGAAGTACATCTTGAGTTTTTGCGACATTATAGCTTATACCCTCGCTTTCTAAAAAATTAATCAATTCATCGCTTTGTTTGTGATTGCGATACATAATACTAACATCCGTCAACGAGACTCCTTTTGATTTTAATTCTTTGAGTTTATTAGTAATGCTTACAATTTCATGAAAAATGTTAGGATATTCGGTAACAAAGATTGCAGGATTGATATTTGACACTTCCAAATTAGCAGCTTTTATATCCTTATTCAAGTCAGGAACTTTACCTACTAGTCTCTCGTTATTGTTTTGAATCAAAAAATTACTAGCATCGAGTATATGTTGACTTGATCGATAGTTCTGGTCTAATACAACCAACTTGATATTAGATTCATATCGAGAATAAAATTCACGGATATTCTCAACATTAGCTCCTTGAAACTTATAAATTGATTGATCATCGTCTCCTACTACAAAAACATTTGGATTATCCCAATAACTTATAAGTTTATAAAGTAATTGATTTTGAATGCCATTCGTATCTTGATATTCATCAACCAAAAAGTATTGAAAAGCTTCTTGATATTTTAATAGAAGTTCCTCGTTTGATTCAAAAGCCTTCAACACCCATGATAACATATCGTTAAAATCATAGCGATTTCTGTCTTTTAATTTTTTTTGATAGATATCTAACAGTTTGGATGCTTCACACAGTTTATCTAGACTTTTTGAAAATGTATCATATTTTTTTTGATTTAAATCTCCAGCTAAATTATTGCCATATTTTTTTTTGTAGTGAAAAGTTTCATCTAGCAATGCTTCTTTTTTAGATGCTTCAACTTTTAAGGCAATGTCATTTGATGTTAAATTATCTTTTTTTAGAAGTGCAAAAAGATTTTTCAAATTGTTGACATCAAAATAAACATCTCCTACATATCTTTTTAACAGGCTATTTGACGGTAGTTCGTCAATAATTTCTCGTAAGACTTCTATGGTTTCTAAGTCAGATATTGAATCTAAATGCTGAACGCCAAAAACATCTTTATTATCCTGAATAACCATATTACAAAATCCATGATAAGTGAATATCCCTACTTTGTATGATTCAGAACCAATCATCGCATTTAATCGGTTTCTTAGCTCAGTTGCAGCTGCTTCAGTAAATGTCAAACACAAAATATTTTCAGCCTGTGTGTCTGTTTTTATTAAAATACTTGCAATTCGAGCTCCAAGTACTTGAGTTTTTCCAGTACCAGGTCCCGCAACAACCATTACTGTTCCATCTATACTATTAACAGCAATTTTTTGATTATCATTCAGTCGATCATATACTTTTTTATAATCCATAATATAATTTGAAACTTGGTATTTATACAAAAGTATTTGTATTTCTTATATGGCAAACTTGAAAAAATATTAAAAGCAATTAATCATTTT
>JADHMR010000117.1 GCA_016779945.1 Bacteroidia bacterium
TCCCGTCCCGAGTACTAAACCGGAATTTTTCGTTTTCTTACGAAATTTTCCGGTTTTTTTATTGTCTAAATCTTTTGTTATGACTGGGATGTAGGAGAAAAATGAATTAACTCTTAAAGTTCGATATTGGTCAGTTTTAGGTTCTGTCGCATTAATTAAAAAACCACTATTTGAAGGCTAATTCATACAAAACGAAAAATCATAAACCGTTGAAATAATGTGAGTTAAATTTTTTAATAGTCAAAGAATTTGATGAAAAATGGTCGAAAAATAATTAATGCGACAGAACCGACAATGGAAAAGATAAATATTTATTAATCCAATGGCAAGACTATATGGATAGATAGTGCTGCTGTTTGTTGAAGACTAAAATTAACTGAATATCCTCTTTTAAAAAGTTCGATATTTGTCCAGCCTCGAGTACTTTACAAAAGGAGATGAATCATCATCTCCTTTTTTATTTTCCCATTTTTAGTTTTAAAATAATTGACTCATGACAATAACTTGCATTTAGCAACTATATTTTATATTTTGCATGGAATTACAAGCTAAATAACTAAAATGAACAAATTAAAAATTTTTACACTCTTAACTATGATTCCTCTCTTTTCTTTTGGTCAACAAACTGAAACGACACCAACAAATACCGTCAAAACAGTAGGATTTGTTGGAGGTTCACAAAATTGTTGGTCTTTAGGTAGTCAAGAAAGTATGAATACTTGGCTGAAATGGTGCGATTTGCACAGTAAAAAAGATGTTTCTGGTATTCTTGATCTGGCTTTTGACTCGATTAGAATAGAAGGTCCCAACAACCTAACAATTACTGGCAAAGAAAATTTAAAGGTATTTTTAACAGAATGGTTCGAAAATTATGATGTTATCGTTGATCAAAAATGGGGAGCTCCTCTCAATTTTGTTGATGAAAATGGGAAAGGCGATGATGGAAACTGGATAATGAGTGGTCATAAACTTAAAAGCTCAAAAGATGGTGAGATGACTATTGAAGATAACCACGCTAATGTATATGTCAAAGATGGTAAAGTTCGTTTTTTTAAAGTCTACAATCACTCAAAGACTACCTCAAAAATGACCAGAACTACTTTTTCGGTAGATATGTCTAGTTATATAGGAAAGTTCGATAATGTATGCTTAAATGGAACGTTCAACGACTGGTGTGGATCGTGCAATACGATGACTGACGCTAATAATGATGGTGTTTACGAAATAACGCTCGATGTTCCAAGCGGAGAAATAGAATATAAATTTACAATTGATGGTTGGGCTGGTCAAGAATCCTTTGAAGCGGGAACGCCTTGCACTAAAACAACACAAGAATTTACTAATAGAGTAGCTAACATAGAAAGTGAAACGTCACTTCCAACCGTTTGCTTTAATACATGTGCTGCTTGTGAGTAACTAATTTTATTTCAATAAAAAGCCCCGATAGATAGACTATTGGGGCTTTTTTTTGGCTTACGATGATGGTTTAAAAAAACAAGGACTATCAATCGTATTTTTTCATATACTGTTTGTATGTCAATTTTTCATCAAAACACCATTGATACTTACCATAGATAATTTCAATAATTCTTTTTGGAAATAATTTTTCGAGTGTTCGGAGCATAACAATATCATATTTCCTATGGAAACTAACCCAGCATTGATTACAATTATGAACATATTCTTTTTGTGTTTTTTGTGAGGCAACAGAATTGAAAATTTCGTCTAACGAACTATCGTTCACGTTGCCTAATTTCAAGCCAAGATTTTGGCAAATTGGCACATCTCCATTCGGGTGAACCACAATAGAATCTAAAATACTATAACACTTTAGCTTTGTTTTCTTCTTTCTCCACTCATCATAGAGAAGTAAAAAGTCAAAATTTTCCTCTGTATCCTTCACTGATTGAGGAATTAGCTTCTGAAAATTAGATAAATAATTTAAATTTGACTCATTGTGTTTAGATACCGAAATACGTTGGTATTGCAATTTATTTAATCTTTCCTTTTTAGTAGTCGCGATGTTTTTCAACTCGTTTTTTACGTTGCCAAACGATAACTTCTCCTTGGTTTTTAATGTAGATACTTCGGTTTCATGGGCTTTTTCTACCGTATCAAAGAATTCAATATCGTTATAGACACCTGCTCTTACATCTATATTATTTTCTTGACAAACCCCAATCACATGGTCTAAATCGTCAAACGAATTGTATGGAGATAGCGTAAACATTACAGAAATAGGAACTATATCTTTACACGCTTTAATTACTTCCAATACACTATCATAACCATCTTTGCCCCTCATGTATTTATAAGTTTCCTTGTCTCCGTCAAGCGATAAAAATAGTCTTTTAGGAGGGTATTTTTTTACCGCATCAATTACGCTTTTAGGCTTTAAGCAATTAGATAGTAAATCAAAATAAGGATGATTTTTTGAGAACCAATCTAGTATTTTATTGGCTTCGGGATGAAGTAAAAACTCACCTCCTTCTAAACCAACAACTGTGTTTTTACTTACACATTTACTACTCATTATCTCAACTATCTTATCGTAGGGTAAATGTTTCACTGGTCTTTTTGCCCAAATTAGGCAATGTTTACATCCTGAATCACATAAGTCTGTCCCATATATCATCAGGGTAGATAGCTTTTTATTTCCAGAGAAGGTTACATTTTTAGAAAATCTAACCGCTCTTTTTACATAGTCAAGTTTTGTATACATAATTACATATTTTTTATTTTATCAATTAATTTATAGGTTTCTAAACAGCTAGAAAGCGTGGAATTATTGGCTGCTTCCCTGCATTCACAAATATTTATAAAGGTTTCAATTTCTGTAAAATACCCATTGCTATATAGCTGATTATTCTGCAAGACAGAATTAAAATTATTTCGTTTCTGAAGAACGATGTTTTTGTTAACTGGACTCCATATTTTTTCAACCGGTATATTGAACATATTTCTACTCTTAGAAACATAAGTTAATTCTTCGGAGTCAGTGATTTCATAAATCTTTCTTGGAGTATTTATTATCAACTTTTCGGTAGCATTTTGCCAGGAATAACTTGTAGATAATTCTAATGTTCCTATACTTTTATTGGAATGAACAAACTGTAGAAATACAGTTTCCATATTTTTAGTTTTGATAATATTACAACTCTCTAAAGGTCCAAAAAGAAAAAAGACCAAGGATAAAGGGTGTATGTATAAATCTAGACATGCATCACCTTCGGGGTATGATCCCGTGACAAACCTATAGTTGTAGCTACTATTTTTAAAATCTTTCTTTAGGTGTTGGATAAAAGGAGCATATTGCTTTTGTAATCCAACTACGCAAGTCCCTTCTGATTTTTTTTCGATTTCAATTAAATCTTCTAACTCTTCTAAACTTGTACATGGAGGTTTTTCTACAAATACATTTTTATTAGCTTTTAGAGCTTTCTTTACTATCTCATAATGTGATAATGGATTACTTGAAATGAAAATGCCTGAAATATGATTATCCCCTAAAACCTTATCGATGTCATTTGTCCCCATACTATTAGGAAAAGCTTCATCTATTAATTTTGCATTTTTTGAGCTTTTGGTAACGATGTACTTTAGGTTTAATCTCAAATAACTAATAACTGGAAGTAAGTTATTTAAGCTGTGCATACCTAAACCAACAAAAGCATATCCTTTTTCATTAATAGTAGTGAGATACTTTCGTTTTCGATAATTTTTAAATCGTTCTATTAGTTTATTCATGTCTTGATTGCTAATGGTTTATGTATACCTAGTGCGAGCAGTTGAGCGAGCATTAGTTATGCATTTGGTAAGCATTCGTTTTCTTCTAATGCTCTTTTCTAGAGTTAGCAGTAAAAAAATCCTTTAAATCGTTGAATTGTGTATTTGTTTTCATAATCTAGTTTTCATATTAGCGTGTTTTTTTTAAACACTGCCAACAGTCAATTTAGAGTCAATGCAAATATAGCTGAATTAAAATATTTCAGTATTCGAGGAACTATATAAAGTTAGTTTACTAATAAATCAATCCTTTAACTTAAAACCATAATAGACAGACTATTGGGGCTTGTTTATAGCTGAAATGATTCTCCTTTTGAGGGAATAACTACCTTTTTTTGTAAATCATCGGATAGTAAAGACTTTAATTCATACATTGATTCTTCCTCTCCATGTACAAAAAATATTTTAGTCAATTGATCAGTATGGGTTGCCTCGAAATAGTCTTGAAGACCATCTGTATCTGGGTGAGCACTAAAAACATCTGTTTGATCAATCTTTGCATACACATATTTGTCGTTTCCTTTAACCCTAATCATACTCCTCCCCTCCAATAATTGTGCTCCGAGCGTACCAGGAGAACAAAATCCAGCAATCAGAATAGTACACGAAGGATTTTGAATATGATCGCTTATGTGGTGCTGAATTCTTCCGCCTTCTAACATACCTGCTGAAGAAACAATGATGCACGAGTCGCGATATAATTCCATGTCTTCCACATCAGACTTGTCTTCTACGAGATATAAACTCTTAAAATCAAACAAACTTCCATCGACCAGCATATTATTTTTGGCCTCATCATTTAAATAATCCGAAAATCGATTGTGGATATTAGAACTTGCTAATGCCAATGGACTATCTGCAAACACTCGAATTGGTGGCAATATTCCTGTATTGAAAAGTTTTTTTAGGGTAAAAAGTATGGCTTGGGTTCTTCCAACACTGAAAGCAGGTATAATCAAACGTCCTTCTTGATCTACACATGTTTTGGTAACATATTCAATTAAGACATCTTCAGGTGATCGTTTCTCTTTGTGTTGTCTGTTGCCATAGGTTGTTTCTGTTATCAGGTAATTTAGCCCCTGCATGGGCTCCGGATCAACAATTAGTTTACTCCCAGGGTTCCCTAAATCCCCCGTAAAACCAATTGTTTTTATCGAATTTTCTTCTGTCACTTCTAAACGAATACTTGCCGCTCCAATGATATGACCAGCTTCGTGGAATGTACAAGAAACTTCTGAGTTTAATGTGAATTTTTGATTGAAATTAACGGTTAGTAATTGTTCGTTTGCTTCTTTCACTTCCTTAAAGCCATACAATCGAGCAGTTTTTCGACGATTAAAATTATTATTCTGAATATTGACCGAGTCTATCCATAGTTTATCCAATAAAAATGCCGTTGGCTCTGTGCATATAATCTCGCCTTGAAAACCTTGTTTTACTAGGTTGGGAATATTCCCACTGTGATCTATGTGTGCATGGGTTAGAAGAAGCACATCTATGTCCTTGGGATTGAATTGAAAATGAGAATTAATCGTTTTATTGTCTTTATCTTCATAATCAATACCACAATCCACCAGAATTTTGTATCCGCTATCTAACTCCAATAAATGCATGCTGCCTGTAACCTGTTTGGCAGCTCCCCAACATGTGTATTTCATCTATAATGTGTAGTACTTATTTTGCAATAATAAGCTTTGTGTAAATTGTATATCCTTTTGTCTTGTCCGAAATGCTAACAGTATACAAACCATTGGACAAATCAAATAGTTCTATTTGATCGTTTGGACAAACTTCTTGTGCTTTAATAAAATTACCTTGCATATCGTACAATTCAACAAAAACATTGCTGGAAACATTGGAAATTGTGAGGTAATTTTTGGCTGGATTGGGATTCAAACCATAGCTATTATTCGCTAATTCATGAACATCTAAAAAACCTTCCATTTTTGAAAAATAGAGTGTTGCTGCCAAAGCTCCCTTGATTACTTCAATTGTGGCCTCAACATCCATGTTGGATACGAGATCGGTTGATTTGTGGTAATGATCACTGTAATCACTCTCTTGATACAAACCTGTAATAGTCAATCCATCATCTTCAAAAGGAACGTAATCCGACGAATAAGCGTCTGAAATAATGGATTCTAAATTGGTGTATAACGATATGATTTTTGCCAATGTATCCGTCATTAATGACGATGGTAAATTATTGGATAATGGATTCACATCATCGTCTCTTTCACAATAAATTTTACGGTTATCTTTTCCTTTAGTTCCTCCCAATTGATCGAGGTTCAACATCAATAGAATAGAATCTGTTGAGGGTAGTGTATTTCTAACATAATACGATGAACCAATGAACCCCTGTTCTTCAGCTCCAAAATTGATTATCCTCACCCCTATTCTTGGATTTAAATCGTTGATGATGCGAGCAATTTGAAGTGTTGAGATAACACCCGTGCCATTGTCGTTGGCTCCTGGACTCTCCTCAACTGAATCATAATGAGCACCAATAATTATCCATTGATTAGGAATTGACCCTTGCTTTTCAATAATGATATTATAGGACTCGATGCTACCTAGCTTAAATGTATCAATGATGGGAACATAGCCATAATCCTTGTAATTTTCTACGATCCATTCTAATGTTTCAACCAATGCGGGAGACCCCGTAGGTTTTGGACCAATATTCTCATAATTGATGAGTAAGTTTATTACAGAATCTACCTTTTGAATTTCGTCTGCTATTGCTTGATTAAATACCTGAGCATTTACAAAAACACTGATAAATAAGACAGCTAAGAAATGGTATACTCTCTGCATTTATTCAAATTTAATACGATATCAATATGAATGATACGATCTTGAGGTAAGAATTCTGCAATCTTTTCTGGCCACTCAACAAAACACAAGTCCCCAAAATCTATGTATTCCATAAATCCAATATCTTCAATTTCTTG
>JADHMR010000013.1 GCA_016779945.1 Bacteroidia bacterium
GGGAGGTCTTATAATAATTTGGGATCTGTTTGGAAAAATAAAGGCGAATACGACAAGGCCATAGAATACTATGAGAAATCATTGGCAATCAAGTTAAAAGTGCATGGGGATCAGCATCCGTCTACAGGGATGTCTTATAATAATTTGGGAAATGTTTGGTACAATAAAGGCGAATACGACAAGGCCATAGAATACTATGAGAAATCATTGGCAATCAAGTTAAAAGTGCATGGGGATCAGCATCCGTCTACAGGGATATCTTATAATAATTTGGGATTAGTTTGGAAAAATAAAGGCGAATACGACAAGGCCATAGAATACTATGAGAAATCATTGGCAATCAAGTTAAAAGTGCATGGGGATCAGCATCCGTCTACAGGGATGTCTTATAATAATTTGGGATTAGTTTGGAACGACAAAGGCGAATACGACAAGGCTCTAGTATACTATGAGAAATCACACTCCATTTTTTTAAGTTCATTTGGTGAGGACCATCCTCATACCGAGTTACTTAAAGGGAAATTAGAATCTTTTAATGACCTCTAACGAACTTCTACTATACCGCCTTGCAGAACTCATGCTTGAGCATGAGCAGCATATCTTGTCCGTAGATCTTCTCTTCGACGATGAGCAAATCGGGGATTTTGTTAAAAGTATCCAAATTGATTCACCCTATCAGCAAATGTTGATAGAGGGTGTTTTGACAGAATCCTTTCACAATGGAAAATTGTATGTGAGTTATACTGTGGAAGGCTATTTTCATCATGTTTTAGGTTCATTATTGTATCGCTTGTCAGCTAATAAGCCTTCAGACTACTTCATTCAATTACTTTCCTCTAACTCTTTAAAGGGATTACTAGAGGGTATAACTGTTTGTTTGATTAATCAGACTACAAATTCAAATTTTGATTGTACAATTGAGTTGATTGATAAGGGAGACAATTTTATTAATCTTACTATTGCACCAATGGCCAACGCATTTGCTTTAAATAATGTAGATCAGATGCTTTCGCTTCTTCTTCAAAATGAAACCGAAAATGATTTTGCTGTTCTATATCAAGTAAATTCCCTTCTTAGAAAGCAAAATAAGATTGATGTGATTGACAATATCTTAGGGTTGTTAAAAATACGATTCATGGGAAGTAGAATATTTACCAATCAATTTTATCTCTCTCGATTAAGGATTGCATCTCTGATGTATGTTAGCACGAATGATATTGTTCAATTAGCTGATAAGTCAATAGAAAAGAAAACGGAAATTATTGGCGAGGTGAAGAAGGAGTACATTCCAGTTTTATTACTTGACTTTTATAATGTTCTAGTAAATAAAGGCCATTTAAAGTTGTCTACTTCTTTTGCAATCAATTTCAATATTTATGATTTTGAGACTAATCTCATCATTGACAATTATTACAATATTATTTACCCTTTACTAGAGACAGGTAAATTTGAATTAGCTGAAAAAATATATCTTCGATGTAAAAACACTCATGAAAATAATGGTGTATTTCTGAACTGGTCTGGTTTCCTTTTTCAATCGTGGTATGAATTAAAAAGTCAAGATCAGAAACACTTAGAAATAGGACTTTGCTTGTATAAAAAGAGCAGTGAACTGATAGATAAAGAATTAGGAATCTATTCAATTCGAAAATATGAAAATTTAGAAAACTTAGGTTATACATACGGACTCATGGGCGATCATGAAAAATCATTGCTGTACTTGAACAAAGCAATAAGTATTGTTTCTAAAGCATATAGAACGGAAATATCTTATCCGCTAGGTAATCTATATGAAATGAAAGCCGCAACATTAAATGAACTCGGAAAATATACTGAAGCACTAGACTACACATTTTTATCCGATAAGTGCAAACTACTTCAAATAGAACCAGACAGTCCGGAATTCGCATGGAATCATTACGATAGAGCCAAAATTTATGTTAATATGGGAAATATAATTGAAGCTAAAAACGCTATGCTCAAAGCGCTTCAAATACGCGAGAGTACATTGGGTATTGACAATGAGTTAACAACTCTCACAAAAAAGGAATATGAGGATTTGGTTAATGGCATCTAACCACTTACTACTATAACGCATTGCAGAACTCATACTTGAGCATGAGCAGCACCCCGTAGAGGTTAGATAAAAAAGGAAAAAGACATGAAAACTCAAGAGTTGTAAAATAAAAAATTACAGCAGATTTCATTGAATATGGTAAAAATATGAGATTGGTAGGCGTCAGAATTCAAATCCACTTGGATAAGTTGATTTAATTGAATAATTATAGTTACTTCACAATTCACGCAGGCTAAACATCAATGAATATAAAGGAATATAATGATTTAAAACTTCTAGATAAGCACCGCTTTTCGTGGCAATTATGGAATACTTACTGTGAAAGAACCTCCAAAGAGTTTGATATAGATTTCTATCATTTTATCTATGGGTCTAGAAAATTCATGGTCAACGGTAACATGATCAAAAGGCGTGATTCACACGTTTTTAATCATGAAATCATTTTAAATTCAAATATTGATGATAACAAACAAAAACTTCCAGAAAGCTTTCCAATAACGTATCATCACGAACAATGTAGTGATGCTGAATTGATAGAAGTACAGCATACTATTGAACTCGAGAGATTTTGGTGGCTTCCCTATCCCTTAATTGAAGGTACCATACTTCAAGTGTTTCGCGAAAATCCAACTTATCCGAATGTATCTAGCTATTGGGGTATCAAATGTAAATTACCAGAATTAGATGGTTATTACGAAATACCAATGAACTATGTGTGTATTATAGATTGAACGGAAATAGTTTGATCCGAACATTTCAATAACAGCCAAATTAATTATGAATAAATAACTAACCCGTTTTAACCCTATTTTTTGCCCATTCAATTAAATCCTGCTCTACCTTTGTATACTCATCATCTGCATATGCCAATCCAATGAGTAATTGAAGTATACTACTAGTAAAAAGGATTGATTTAGTATTTAAAATCCACTCAAAACCCGATTTGAATTGCTCTTTATTCCATTCAACACTGTTTTCCTTATGCACATGAAGTTGGTGCTTGATTTCTTTGTTGACAATTTCATGTGGTATTGATAATGCCGTAGCCAAGGCAACCGCGGTCTCATTTAAATCAAATAATTCACCATCATCGATATTTTCATCAGAAGATGCTAACGCAATAAAAACCGAAATAACGTTTATTAAATCAGTTTTCTTTTCAGGTGATAATGACTTTGAAGAATTAACCTCTTGGGGTGAATTTTGAGCAAAAATCTTTTTATTGAGATTTGGATTAATTAACTGAATTAATGCAAGATCTCTATTGTAAGGACTATAGCTAAGCTTTTGAGCAAGTAAATTGTTAGACAAAATCATCAAGTGATCGTACATTTCATTTTTGGCATCCTCAAATCGTGTAAAATCACCCAAAGCATTTCCACAATATAACAGACCTTCAAGGATATAAAGAAAATCGGAAGCTTCTTGTTTTCTTTTCAGTTGGTACTCAAATAAATTCCAATAAACTGTCTGACTCTCATTATACTTGTGTAAATTATAAAAAGCGAAGGCTCTTGATAACTGGTTCAAATACACTCCCATGCTATCGTTGTGATTATTTGAGAGTTCATACCCTAAGGTAGAAAGCCATATAGTAGAATCCCAATCCTCCTCAGATGAATAATAGTCTCTCAATCGACTAATTGTCATATTTAGATCTATACTCTGCTCCTTAACTAACTTCTTATTATTAATTAACCTTTGGATGCTATTTTTTATTTCTTCCTCTGATATCTTAGCCTTCTTAACCTGTGCAAGTACAATTGGTGCCGACAGCAAGCAATTCAAAGATATATAGCTGTACAAAAGTCTATCAGGTTTATCGCTTAATTTCAATGACAAATGTCTTGCAATCATCCCACTAGATCGATGAAAATTATTATCAAGACCCTGTTTCAACATAATTGGGAGAATTTCTAAGGGATTCGATTTAAAAACAATTTCATCTATTAGACACAAGTAAAATCTGCATTCCAATTCAAGGTCTGAATGTAAAACTTCCATTCCTTCTATGATTTGGTGTAGAACTTTTAGTAATCCTCCTCTGAAACCTTTGTAAGTTCTAAGATCCTCAATGATTGATTCTCGGTCTAATTGTTGAGTGTTTGAATTCAGATTTCTCAATAAATCATACGAATCCTTTAAGCAAACCTTTAACAATATCAAATAGTTATTTAAATCATCTTCGTTTTTTAGATTAAACTCTTTTTGACATAACTTGAA
Organism: Bacteroidia bacterium; assembly: GCA_016779945.1. Classification (GTDB taxonomy): domain Bacteria; phylum Bacteroidota; class Bacteroidia; order NS11-12g; family UBA9320; genus UBA9320. The sequence continues at coordinate 4,301 of JADHMR010000013.1, forward strand.
TAAACTCTCAATAAAATACCCTCCTCTAATTTCAAAATCAACTTGACCAACCTGATTTGTTTCAGCATATTTTGCAAGAATTTTAATTGTATGAATTACAAACTTTTTATCGGGTACCGAATTGTAATCGTGTAGATCCTCAAGGACATTCTTTAATCTCTGGGTATCCCCCCCATTCGCATATTTCATTGCCGTCTCATATCCCAACAATTCAATATGATTATTCAAATATGGTACTTTGGAGAACCTCAAGCATCTTTTAAATGAACTAGATAGTAAATCAACATTAAATTCACCAAAATCCTTTTCAGCCACAATGGTTTGAATAATCCGTTTTTGATATTCAATTATCATTTGTCTCACCTGACCATCCGAACTGCTTTGCATACTATCATGCACAAGTAATTCTTGGATTTTAACTTCAGAGAATTTATAAATGTTATCCTCCTCAGATACATCAATAATAAACACATGCTCAAATTGAGTTAGACGATTTATCATGTTTAGTGTACTTGTCTCCCAAACCTCGGCTAAAATTTTAGCATCAAATTTCAATCCTATATGAGCAGCACTTTCAAGTAATTTTTTGTCTTCAGTATTTAAGGTTTTTAACGCTTCATTTGCAGCTTTAAACGCGTGATTTTTTAAAGCGTATTTATTTTCAGGCGGAACTTCTACTAATCTAAGTTTATTTGAATCAATACTGATAAAACCATCGTTAAATAAGTTCTCTAAATATTCCAATATATCCCCAGGAACAATTTTATCTTTCTCCCAAAATTCAGTAATTGACTGTATATGTAGCCTTAAGTTGAAATCAATTACAAAGTTTTGGGAATCTGAGAAAATTGAAACTCCTTTTGAAGAGGTTAATTCATCAATCCATTCATTTAAATTATCGATTTCAAATTCTAATACTGGAATTGGGTGACCCAATAGTTCATTGATTTCTTCTATCCGGTTTGAAGAAACACTGCCACCATTTTCATGGTCGCCCACCAACAGGAATTTAATTCTTCCTTGTATTTTTTTCCTAATTTTTAAGTTCTCTAAAATTGAAAGTATCAGCTGATAATCAGCCTCCCCTATTAAATCAAAACCATCAAATACAAGAATAACCCCATTATTTGATCCATCTTGATCAGATACACGAAGTTTATCTTCAATCGTATCTAAAAAATCATTGGTAATTTCTGATATTGATTTTTTACTATCATCATTCGCTAAAAAATTCATTACATCCACTGGTCCGAGCGATGAAGCCATTTTAACTACTGACTCCAGTTTATCTGTCACAATAGACCTATCATTAAAAAATTTAGTATCGAACCAATTGTAACTATTAGAATCAACCATAGCGTCAACAAACCAATGGTATTGCTCATCTTGTATGGGTAATTTAGAGCAGTCCGCATAAAACAGAAAACCGTTATTTTTATTAAAATCCTTTAAAAACTCATGAATCAAACGCGATTTACCAATATTCTTTCTTCCGGTGAATAATAGTATGTTTTCAGATTCTAAATGAACCCTAGGGTTTATGAATAAATCATTTAAACGTTCAATCACACCTTCCATTTTTAGGCCTTTTAGTATCCAAGTTTTTGGATTGGAGAGTGAAAATCCATTACTTGAATCTTGTGATAAATTGCGGTTTCGTTTAAACAACAAGGATTCATTAAACAAAGGCAAAACTGAAAAAAACAAAACACCAATGAATGTGATATTCGAAAAATAAAAAAGCTGTCTTAAAACAAACCAATTTGCGATAACACATCCTAAAAGGACTAGTGGAGTGAGTATCTTCGTGTAAACATGGATTGCAGATCCTTTCACCATCCCATTTATCGCTTTACCAATGACTAACGATATCAATGACATGGATAGTCCAGGAATCAAAATCAAATAATGAATGAAGCTCTGGCTAAAATATTCGGAATGATACTCAAAGTAACTCTGAATTGATAATTGACAGACAATAGCACTAAATATCAAACCACTGTAAGAGGTACTCGAATTTACCGGAATAGATGTAAACTTGTTCAACAGTAAATATCCAATAATTGAAGTAGTCAACAACGGGATTAGAATTTGAGATAAAACCCACATCTTAGACATTGGTGCTCCATAATACTCATTAATCTCGATAGGGAAATTAGATGTGACTAGATATGTTAAAACCCCACCAAAACAACCTGATAATAATAACAAAAAAGTTGCTTTGGTTTTTTCTCCCGATGTTAAAAAATATAATCGCCAGCTTTTAATAAAAGAGACCTCCCCTTTCATCTTTTTAATTGAAATAGTGAGTTTAAAGAATAAAATAAGTGCCGTAATTATCAGGTTCAATATGAGAATAATTAAAGCCATACTCCAAGAATCACTTTTATCAATTCGAAAACCCTCATAATAGTTTACAAATTCAATTTTATTGGATCCCTTTGTATAGGTTTTAAGGTAAACACCTTTATAAAACAACTTTGGAATAACAGAACCTTGATCTAATACTTGAAGGTATAAAATCTTCGTTATGTTATATGCTCTACAAAATGCTTCTAGATCCTTTGGCAGTAGCTCATTATTCTTAAATCTTTCGAATCCTATTGAATCCAAAATATTACTTACTTCATGATATCGAATAGCATAATGACCCGTTTCATTACTAAAATAATCATTCGAAACCAGGAATAAATTCTTATCAAATGGGAAAACCCCTAACAAGACAAAATCCGCATTATCCCGGATGTTTCCTTTGTTGATCGGATCATTTAGATTTAAAACTTTTTCGAGTAAATTTTCGACCAATAATTCTTCAGCATCATCTATCTCATTGAATTCCGGCCTTTTACCCATCATTAAACTATATGGGGGATAAATATAGTTGAGATTGTCTTCAGCTATCAATTTTGAACCGTCTAATTCACTCTGTAGAGCAGCGATTTTTTGAAATTCTTCTGAAAAGGAATCTTTAAGCAGAGGATATAACTCTAATACCTGCCGGGAACTATCTAAATATAAATTTGCTACTTTTAGTTCATCAAATCCATTTAAAACTGTGGAGCTATAGAAAGTTGCAACAGTTGCCTTTTTGTAGTAATTCTGCCAAGATTGCCTAATCTGAATTACACTATTGTCTCCTTTAGTTGAATTAAAAAATCCAAATGAGACAAGAAGAAAAAGGATAGGTAATCTATCAATTACAGATTTCATTAAACTCAGATGTTTTCCTTGATTTCACCGATATAAGGACAATTGTGTATTTTATCTAATCCTTCAAAATCAGTTTGTGTGTTTTCATACCCATAAGCCTCAAATGCAGAAATTGTTCTATTGTTATCACCACAACTTATATCCACATCTTTCATGGTCATTTGGGTAGGATGCTCATACCCACAAGCATGGGTCATTTGCAGCGTTTCTTTGCGAAGAGTATTGATATAATTAGCAAAACGTACACTCTTAAGTGTAGGATCCAACCCTCTGTAATACCTTTTATTCTGGGTCGCAACCCCAACGGGACAATGGTCTGTGTGGCATTCTTGTGATTGTATACATCCTATTGACATCATTGCCTCTCTTGCGATATTAACGAAATCAGCTCCCATAGCTAGTATCTTTAAAATCTCAGCTGGAAAACCTAATTTCCCGCTAGCACCAAACACAATATCCTGTGTGATACCTTCTTTCTGAAAAATCTGGTAAACCTCAGAAAAACCAAACACTAAGGGTCTTGAAACGTGATCCGCAAAAGAGGGAGGTGCGGCGCCAGTTCCACCTTCTCCACCATCAATCACAATGAAATCAGGTCCTTTCTTACTCTTTTTCATAATCTCAGCTAATTCTTCCCAATATCCTAAATGGCCTACAGCTGACTTAATACCAACTGGCAAACCCGTCTTTAGCGCTAAATCTTCAATAAAATCTACCATAGTTACAACATCATGAAAGGCAGTATGATGATTCGGAGAAAGTACATCTGTATGAGGCTCTACTCCTCTAATTTCAGCTATCTCTTGGGTATTTTTCTTCGCAGGAAGTACTCCACCTTTACCTGGCTTTGCACCTTGTGATAACTTTACTTCTATCGCACGAATTTTTCCTGGATACTTATCCAATGCTAAACGCTTAAACGTATCAAAATCAAAATATCTTTTCCCGTCTTCCCCAGTTCTACCGCAACCGAAATAACCAGTACCTATATGAAAAACGACATCGGCACCCAACTGATGATATGGTGATAGACCTCCCTCACCTGTATTGTGGAAACATCCAGACAATGCTGCACCCCGATTAAGCGCGGATTGAGCTGTTTTGGATAAACTTCCATAGCTCATCGCGGATATATTCACTATCGAATAAGGTCTAAATGGTCTTTCCCTTCCTCTACTTAAACCCAATACTTTTGCACATGGCAGAAAGTATGGATCATCCAAACTAATGTGATTTGCTGGTGGGGTATATGGAAACATTTTTGGATTGATGAAGACATGACCTGGGTTGTATAAATCTTTATCTGTACCGAATCCCTCGTAATTATTTTGCAACTTAGATGAGTCATCAATCCAATTTCTCTGGCTCCTATTAAAAGGTAATTCATCTCTATTACTTGCAATTAAGTATTGCCGAAGTGGAGGACCGAGTTTAATAAAAACATACCTTAGACGGCCTATGATTGGAAAATTTCTTATAACGGCATTCTGCTTTTGAAACCAATCGTAAAAAAACCAACCGATAACCAATAAACTTAATATTATTATTACATATATCATGATAACTTACTTTTATCCCTGCATTTTACAATTCTCATTCTTCACCATTTGATGCAATTCTTTTTGGGAAAAACCCGATAAATCAGATTTTAAAATATTCCGTTTTTCAATGGATGATTTTTTAATTTGTATTCCCTCACAAAACCTTCTTAAATCTTCTTCATCAGAAATTAACACTCCCGGTGTTTTTTTGGGTTTTTTAGATTCTTGATCTATAGATACCATTGTGAAATAACTAGAGTTCGTATGAATTATTTTTCCAGTTATTGGATTGTGAGTTTCAACTCTCATTCCAATGATCATGCTCGTATTCCCCGTGTAATTAACTCTAGATTTAATCACGAGTAATGTACCTACCTCCACAGGTGCCAAAAAATCCACACCTTCAACAGAAGCCGTAACGCAATAACTACTGGCATGTTTTGTTGCCACAGTGAAGGCCACATTATCCATAATCAATAGCACTCGACCACCATGAACTTTACCACCGAAATTGGCATAATGAGGAACCATTAACTCACTATATATTATTTCGGATTCTGATATTGATTTATAAGATTTCAATGGCTCTATCTCAATTGATTTGAAAAACTTTCGGGTAAGGCACAATAATTTCGCATAAATGCCCAATATATTGATCCATTATTAATGCCAAACCAATCAAAATTGCCGCTGAAATAAAGGCGATTGCTTTATTGTCATTAGAAAGCTCTACCCATTCATCAACACTTGTCATTCTAAACAATGCAAATACTCCGCTCCCTACGATAATCAATGTAAATAAAACACCTATTGCAAAAAATATGAGAACATAAGCCATTGATTTCATGGCCAGCATCAAATCAAAACTCCCAACCGAAACTATGCGAATTGCATTGATTGCTGGATTTATCACTGAAGATAAAATTAAGGCAGTAGAAATAATTAAACCTGCCTGAAAAATCCCAAATGACTGATTGTTTGACTCTAAACTGACTTTACTCGATATATATCTATTGATCAGTTTGTAAACTAAAATTAATGAACTAATGCCTAGAAAAAAGGCCAATGCAGTTTGTATTATTACTATTGATTTCATAAGTCTAATTATATAAAGCTATATCCCAATTATTCATTTGAGTTTGCTCTGGAGAAATCATTCCAAGATCAAACCCTTTAGCAGTTAATTCAACTGCATAGTGTTTTACTCCATTTACCTTTTTATACTGCCCAACTCCAACAGGTAGTCCAACACCTAGGATTGAATGCCCATATGCCATACTCACCCAAATAGATGAGGGTATGCCCAATTTCCGTAAGATTAAATGGCCCAATAAACTCCTTGTATCGCAGTCCCCCTTTAAATTATGAATGAACTCATAAGGTGTTTGTACCCCTCCTTTTATACTCGGTAAACAAGGCTTGCCTTCTTGATGATATTCTGCACTAAATCCTTGATCTTGTCTAATTACTTCTTTACAAGTTTTATCATGTACAAGAACATATGGTATTTCTTGAATCATGGTCACAACTGATCTAGCAATATCCAACTGACTATAGTCATATTTCTTGACATCACTTTGGATTTTTTTTACAATTGAATCTAACTTCTGGTTATCCACTTCAACCGCTTTGGAATAGATTCTGTTGAAATATTTAACAGGATCCTTATATCCGTTCAAATTTGAAACACAGGACTCCCGCGATACCCTGGAATTTATAAAATCAGAGGAATACGTTCCATATACTACAGAGTGCTTGTTATCAATAAAATCAAACCAGGATATATTTTTCTCATGTAATTGGTCTTGAATTTTATTGCCATTTTCATCGGTTCTTGAGGTTTTCTTTGGTGGAGTGGTTTTTATATTCCCAGATTGAGTCTTTTTTCTGTTGTCAGGGACCAAAGACCCAGCACGCTCGTCATAAATTCCAGCTAACAGCAAAAAAATTAATACACTCGTAATGCCGGCAAACCAATTCCAATTCTTATACCTAAAAAAGAACCAAATGAAACCCATTCCGAGTAATACATATGCAATTGACCTGTCTACATTCCAAAATTGGATTATTGACATACCCAATGTAAATGAAACTGTGAATAACCAAAGCCATCCAAGTATTTTAAAAATTCCCCGTAAAATCCGAGAGAAACAGCCACCCCTTTTCGATGAATGATTTGGGTTATCAATGGATTTTGAAGGACTCGAACTAGAATCAGAGACTCTATTGATCAAACTGGACCACTTTGATTTTTTAGACTTAATCCTACTAACTTCAGAGGACGATCCTAAATTTACATTTAATATATTCCAACCATTGCCAATAGAACGAGGACTTGGTGCAGATATATTGGTTGTCTGTTCACTTTGGATCAGTGGATTAGTTGGTTTATGCACACTGAAATAGCAAATACCAGTTACCTCAAATTTATCTTTTTCAATTGCAATTACCTGAATATGATTCTTTTGATTTCGGTTAAAATCACATAATAATACATCTTTAAGTTGTCCAGTGAATACGGTAGCTTCATCCTTAGGAATGAACCAGTTATTTTTTTTCGCTGTAACATCCAAAGATTCTTTATACCAGAAGGCGCCAACCCTTTTTTCCAGAATATTAAAGTCTGATTTTAGTTCTTGAATTTCAGATAATCGGATGTAAAACCAATTAAAATCTTTTGTGTAACCAATGTTAGATATCTTATTCAGATCTTTGAGTTGAACTAATCCAGTAAATTTTGATTTGAACTTTAAATCACTCATAACTATTGGACATTAGATTTATTCTTTGAAGTATCTGACGTAATTGGTATCGAATCTATTGCAATTGGATTGGGTTTAATTGTTCTGGTTTTTCGAATCGTACTTTCTAAAATTACTTCAACTCTACGATTCATTAATCTCCCTTCCAATGTAGAATTATCCGCTTTGCTTTCTGCACTTCCCATACCTTTAGCGTTTATTCTATTTGGATCTATACCCAATGATACTAAATACTTTTTCACAGCTTCTGCTCTTCTTTGAGATAACTCGAGATTATATTCTTCTAAACCTGTACTATCCGTATGACCTTTGATAAGTGCGGTCAATGAATCATTTTTGTCCAAATGCTCTGCTAATTTAGACAAATCTTTAGCAGAGGATGGCAACAAAATATCACTATTTGTTTTGAATTGCACATTGGGTAAAGGTACCATTTGAGTAACTACTGAAGAAGTTGAATCAATAAGACTTACGGTATCCATTTGAACAATTTTCAAAGTATCAATCTTTTCTTTTACTACTTCCACATATACTGTATCATGAGTGGGTATTTGGGTTTGACTATTGTTGTTGTTTTTACAGCCACAATCGCCAAAAAATAAACAATAGAGTAATCCTAGCATAAGGAGTAATGGTAAAAACGACAAACAGCCACATCCTCTTCTCCTCCACATGGGTAAACCCGGTGAAAAACAACCTGAAGGACGTGAATGTCTTCCAGAAAAACATCCATTCATACCTTCTCTATCCATTCCTAAAGGTTGCATATATCGGTTATACATTGTGGAACCCTCACCAATGAGTCCGCCACCATTTTTATTATTGCCAAAACAACCACCTTCCTCTTTAATAGGTGAAACTGATATTTCTTCAGTTTGATGTATATGACAATAGTTTGAACCTGATATCCTATCCAGTTTGCATGAATTACCGGCTTTAGTAATGGCAATGCACTTTGAATTTTCTGTAGCTTCTAATTCAATATCAGATGATTCAACTTTCGGTATTTCCTCAACTTCGTACTCTTGAATCTCTTGAAATTCGATTATTGCATCTCCCGTTACCCTTCCTCCATTTAATGAATTGTTGTTTACATTAAACGGCGTTTCTAAGTCAATTGATTCATTGTAATTCTCATTATCAATAATTTTTGAAAGGGAATATGAATTCTCAAGGCCCTCAATGTTCCCATATAGAAATATATTGCATAAACCTCCTGATTTTCGCCTTTCAGATTCCTTACTTCTCTCATTAATTACAACACTTACAGAAGTATCTTTAGAGTCAAATTGTGTTTCTATTGAAGGAGTTTTAATGCGACTAGATTTACGTATTTGATGTGCCTCGTCTTGATCTATTTCAATTGCATCAAAAAGAAAAAAAGGTACACATAGAACATATTTCCCCTGTCGCGCGTAATTGCCTTTTAAATCTTGAATATCTTCAATAGTGAATTGACTCCTCAATTTCCCCCGAAAAAACTTACTAATTATTTTTTCTTTAATTGGCATAAAATTCAGTTATATCAGCCTCCTTATCCCTTATGATACCCGCATTTTTAACGGAATTAAATGGTGCATCCCTATACATGGAAATAGTTTTTTGAAGATCAAATCCGTAGTCAAGGAGTTTTTGTTTCCTATGTGCCTCTAAGGCTTTGTGATTTTCTGTTATTTGCTTCCTATATTTATTCACCACATTAAGGTTGTACTGATATAATTCAGATTTTTTACGAAGGTTACGAAATATCCTTACAGGTGAAAAAAATAAAATCAAATAAACCATTTCGATAATCCAGTAATCTATTTTTATGAAAAGTTCAGAAATCAACGGAGCAACATAGAAATCATCCTGAATTGAGAGCCTGAATCTATTTAACTTTAAGGGTATTGCCTTGTCCCAAGAGACTTCTATTTGACTAATATTAGTCTCAATTTCATTTAACTCTTTTACCTTATTATTATATGTAATGCTATTTGTTTTGTCAGCAGCCCTCAATTCGATTAAATTGTTTTGCAACTCAATACGTCTTTTTTCAAGTCCTTTTAATTCAGTGTTTTTACTCTTGTACAAAACACTTTTATAAAATTCATATACCCTTTCTCGCTCTAACGCAATTATTTCATCAGAAGTGTTCTTATTTAATAACACAACTGTAAAAAATATAGGGACTTGCATGATTACACAAAAAGTAAATGTTCGAACAATCACTCCAATATTGAAGCTAATACCTCTGATTTTTTCACTCAGCAACTTTTTAAATCGTTTAAATAATGGTCTTTTGTTTGTCGGTGTTGTAGTATTATCAGAATTATTCTCATTTTCTGATTTTTGTTTCTCTTCAGTGACTGATGTAATTAACTCCTCTTCGACAGACTTATTTCTTGGTTTTAAATTATTAATTTGATGTTGCCGGTTTTTTACATACTCATAATAATCACCTGCAACTGGCAGTTTTATCGTGATTAAGGCAAACCTCATTATAGAAAAAATAATATAGGTGAAGATTACTCCAATCAAAAAACCCAATAACCACGATCCAGTCAATAATCGTCCACCCCAAATGGTTGAAATCGAAGTCAATACAGTAATGATTAAAAGATAAATTAATGACCGTACAAACTTCGACTGCTCCGTTGGGGAAACTTTATCCACAACGTCTTTTTCTAATCCAAATATGTCAATCGCATATTTCAGCATGAATTATGCGTTATTTGATTCTGCGCTATCCTTTCCTTCAGTGATAAAATTGTCAGGAGAGGTCTCCACATCCTTTAGTTTTTTAATTTCCCATTTTTCGATAGCCTTTGCTGTAATTTGTGATTGAGCTTTGGTTTTTAGTTTTTTCTCTTCTTTTGCTCGCTCAACGTCCAAGAATTGAACCTTCTCAAGGAAAATCAAACCATCTTTACCCTCATAAGCATATGGCTCTTTCCATATCCCGTTTTCCACTTCTCGTTGATAGTTGTAATTTTCTACTAGATAATCATAAACACCTTTATTCATCATCATTTTGAAGAAAATTGGTCCTGTTTCTATAGAAAGGAATACAAGCAAAATAATCCATGGAATCCAACCACCAATTTCATGAGAAATCTGAATCCTCTTCAACAGTCCGCTGTACTTACCGGATACGATTTCATTTTCTTTTAATCTATCATTTTTTTCTGTTTGCAGATTTCGTATTAAGGAATCTTGAAATGATATCTGAGCTTTCCAATCGTTTACTTCAACACTTCTTTTTTGCTCGTAGTCTTTTAAATCTACTCGCTTGTTATCGATATCATTTTGCATTTTCTTAGCTACAGGTCCAAACCCATATGCACGTTTATCCTGCATTTCGGCTTGCTGCGCATCAATTAATGCATCTAATTCACCTTGTATTCTGTTTACCTCTTCGTCGTAATCGGCAACTTTATCTTCGAATTCTTTTTTACGTTTCTCAATATCTTTTCTTTTTTGTATGAATTCCTTTTCGGTCTTTTTATTGAGTTTTAACGTGTTTTCATTTTGAAATGCTTGTAACTCAGCGTTGATTTCACTCTCTAATATCTTAATTTCAAGAGGTGCTGAAATTGCAAAACCCAATATAATAGCGATGATTATCCTAGGTAGAGCTTGTAACAACTCTTTTCCTGTCACCTTATCCGTGCCGTCACCTTTACCTGTGCTAGAAACGATGAATCTATCTAAATTGAAAATTATCGCTCCCCAAACCAAACCAAAACCTACACTTCCAAGCAAATCAGCAATGGTCGTCATGGCGCTTATGTCAATTGCATCTCCTTTGGGTCCAAAAATTGTATGGAATGCAAATCCTCCTGAAACCGCAGCTAACAGACCAGTACAAAAAACAATCCCACCTATACCGGCATATTTCACCCTGTCCGCTTTTGGTGATTTCATTAAAAAATACTCGTCTGCCCCAGCACAAAACCAAAGTTTTCTTGTGATCCAGGAGACCTTTTTGTTTAATGGGTAATTTTGGTCATTCATCGTATAATATTTTTTTATTTAGTTCTAATTTTAATCCAGTAATTTTTGGATTTGAATGGGTTATTGTCAGAGGTTGTTCAAGAATTTGAACTTCACTAAGACCTCTGTTAAACAATATTTTACTGTTTAGTCGGGGAAATTTCAAATCAGGAGCTACGTAGTTATAATTAGTATGTTCCAAAATAAGTAATGGATGTATAGCATTCAAAAAATCTATTTTCAATGGTATCCTCATTTTGGTCAATCTCAGCGGCAAGAAACTTTTGATTAGATAGATTTTAACTTCTGGAAAATAATAATTTGCGACTAGCTTCATCGTAGATTTTGACTTTGTAATACGAATGAATTTTATCCATTTGTGGGAATTCCAAAAAATCAAGGTGCTAGGCTTTGCCTTCCTCGATTTATGATGATTTTGGAACTTAATCGGTTGCCTGTAGTAAATCAGCACCTTTTTAACTGTATCTGGAAATGAATATTCCAGATTAAAAGATGTTCCATGATTGATATAACTAGGTGATGAATTATTTATCCTTATAAAAGTTTCAGACATAACCGATACAGAATAATCTAGACCAAAGTAAATTAAAAAAAGCCGTAATTCAAACTACCTCTTGAACTCATCTTTTAACCAATCTGCTAATAAGGAAAATGGATAAAATTCACCATCAACCGTTAAAATACCTTTATTTTGATATTCATCCTCAATCAATTTATAACCATCCCTGCAGATCTTAAATCTTAACAAAATACATTTCACACCCCCCAACAGACCCTTTTCCAAAGTAGCGTTATATGCCGCTCTACTACAGGTAGTTTTAAATAAACACCGTCGATGATTCCTATTCACAAAATACCAATAGGCCTGTATTAACAGTAATAACGGCCATGAGAAAACAAATTTGAAATAAGTCATTTGGAATTCATTACTTCGCAAAGTAAACAGGAATTATTACTTTTGGCTTATTAGAGAAGATAAATTCATGAGATTGAAATCATTTTTTTGGGCGATATCTAGTTTGTTAATTCTATTATTGTTATCAGAAACCGTTCATATTTTTGGTGTTGTTAATATCATAGCAACGCTTTTAATATTGACCTTATCTTACATAGTTTTAACCCAACTATTCGGCACAATCAAGAAAACCGAGGATTCGATTACCATAAGCCCTCTGAAATGGCCAAAATATTTGTATATCTCAATCTCATTGCTTGTTGCACTTTATCTTTACACCACGTTAAGCGGTAAAATAGTCAGTCAATGGGAAAGAAATTTGGGGCTGGTTTTAATATTGGCACTCATCTTAATACCTACTCTGATTATTTTGGCTAGAACTACAACCATTATGGATGATTTTGTAATAATAGATGAAGAATTCATTACCATTAATGACGGAGATATCATTCAAAAAATTGCGATAAAAGATATAGCCTATGTCACCAACCATAAATTTATTGAAATCGCACTTCAAAGCAGCGGTCATATTAACATCAATAAAAAATCCCTCAATCTGAATTTTATCGATAATCTAAGGTTATTCAAAATAATTCAAAAGCTCACACCTGACAAAACCACACTAAAATCAAATTAATATGAAATTTAAACGTATTTGGATCCCTTATGATAAACAAACTTATATTAACCGGGATAAATCGAGCAATGTACTTAACTGCAATATCTACCCAGTTGACTCCGACAAAAGCAAAAAAGCTGACAACATAATTGAGAAAATGTTAAATGAAGGCTGGAAGATTGTGAGTACGACGCCCGTTACGGCAAGCGAAAACTCCCTCCTAGCTGGAGACAATGATGTATATTGGACCTTTACCAGCGGAATAGAGGTTTTTATGATTAAAGAAGTCTAAAAACATGTATGACCCAAGAAAAGGAAGGTTAAAAAATGACTCCAACAACACTGATGGTTCTGGATGTGTTACGGTTTTAATTGTCCTTGGCCTAATTATTTATTTTCCACTCAAATGTTATAAAGAATTCACCAAGAACCCATTGGAATATCATACTAAAGTAAAGCGATCTAATTTTAGAAAATCTCCTAATCTTAGTGGAGAAATAATAAAAACGGTAAATAAAGGAACCCAATTCCTTATGATTTCAGATTCATCCTTTAGCCAGAATGATTCTTCTTGGGTTCAAGGAGTTATTGCAAATGACACAGGTTGGATTTACATGGACCTTTTAGAACACGACATTTGGAAGTAATTAGCGATATCGATAAGTTCCTCATTGAAAAAGACATAAGTGGTCTATACACAACGCTTATTAACAAAAAAAAAGCTATTACAAACTCTCAAAGGGGCTTCTGGGTGTATTTTTATAAAATAGATCCAGAAAATCTCGATAATCATAAAGAATTTGATTTTTATCATTTAAAAATTCAAAGATCCGAACAAATAATCAAAAAAATTATTCAATTAAAACTCCCGGAAAGACTTAAAAAAGGCATCAATGAGTTAGCCCGTCATTCTGAAGAACTAATATCCAAGAAAGATAAAAAACGAATTGATGTAAATCTCTACAGACGACAAGTAACTGATTTAATTTCCGAAATGATTCCGCAAGAATTAAAACTTTATGAGGATTTGAAATTACACACCACTGACTTAGTGCGAAATCTACCAAAATTAAATAAACCAGTTATAATAGAAGCCTACTTTATACCGAATAAAGATAAAAAGACAAATCACGAAAACGGTCCAACACTTCCTTTTGAAATGTCTAGGTCTATAGTTGGAAATAATTTTGTGCTTCCAGTTGAAGTTATTGAGGATGGAGTAGAAGTTTGGTACGGACACTCACCAGGACCTAAAATTGGTCGCGGATTTAAGGAAATTTGGAGAAAAACAGGTAATCAATGGGAATGTATACAATGGAACTCCACTTGGATTTCTTAAACCGACAAATCTACTACCTATATCCAGTAGAGCATCAAAATAATTTAGATTGGACTAAACACAGCTATAAAATTATTTCAAACGTTCCTCCCCATCCATATAAAGTTTTATCAACATCCCCACGAGGCAAAGAATTATAAAAAAGATCTAAATACACACCGAGGTTTAGAAAGCTATTAACCTGAAAATTCAGCTCTGCATAATTATAAAATCTATAGTCCTTAGATTCCTGAATTTTCAAAGGAGTTTGAAAATAAATCTGAGTAACAAAATCTAATTTCTGGCTTAACTTAAACGCTGTTTTGAAATACGAGTTGATTCGAAATTGTTTATCCCTAAAAGGACTAGTACTAAATTTTGTTTCTTTTTCCCAAAATTCATCCTGATAAAACAACCCTAAACCAAAATAGCCATCCTCACCTTGGGAGTCGAATATTTTCGTCCGGATATTTGTTCCAATTAAACGTCGATGAATCATACCCCAAGCGCCATTCCATTGATATTGTACAAATGGACTCAAGCTCAATAATCGTTTATCTAAATCACGTACTCTTATTTGAAGATAACCTTCGTTTTGAATAATACTTTCGCCAGAGGTTGTTCCGTTAAACTGTAGCATAGCCATAACTCCATAATTAGATTTCAATTGATATACAAATTCATTGTAACAACTGATATCAACTATATCACTAACCTGCTTATCTTTTGAGTATGACCCATTAAAAAGAAAATACCATGATTTCTGCATACTATCAATATTCTCCCTATCAACGTTTAAAATTTGAGCGTTAAGTTTTGATACGCAAATACCAGAAAACATCAAACCCATAATTAATCGATATTTCATAATTCTGATCTCATATATGAAGGTAATTAATGAACAAAGGTAAAACGCTTTTTCGGATGATTTACCTACAAAAATTGAGCATCATTCCAATATTACTTTTTATTTTTAGTAAAAATCAGTACCATTGAATTGAAAAAATTACATAATATTCAATGGGAGAAACAACTAAAGCAACCGGTGGTGCGCTTTCCGGTCTCGGGACAATCGGGTTTGGAATTTACGGTATTGGAGAAACCCACGGATATTTAAACACAACAATATTCATCATTATTGCTATTACAGGAATTTATTTCACCAGTCAATATTTAGGCTCGAGAAAATTAAGAGATGCTGAAATCGTTTATAATCCAAATGAATTCTTCTTAGTCACGTTTTTATGCTTCGTTTCAATTGTAGGGATTTACAGCTGCTATTCTATTTATAACAATGAAAAAAACATAGGCGAGAGCGTGGCCAACTATGCAATTGCAATGGTTGTGGCTATTTGCGTCATTGCGCCTTGTTACTTTACATACGACATAATAAAAAACCGAAAGGATAAAATAATTCTGAGAAATACGGAAATTGAGATTACAGATAACGGAACCAAGTTGATTTTACAACATGAAAATATTTTGCACTTCACTTTAGATGGGCGAAAAATCACCTTTACATTCAAAGATAAAACGAACAATAGTATCGACCTATCAGAACTCAATTTAAATACGAAGGACACTAGAAAACTAGATGCTGATCTACAAAAATATATCCTAAAAAAAGATTGAATGAGCTTTTATGATGATTTAATAAAGTAATAAAAAGGCCCATTAGGCTGCGATTTTATTAGATGAAATAAATCATTA
This sequence comes from Bacteroidia bacterium, assembly GCA_016779945.1. GTDB lineage: Bacteria > Bacteroidota > Bacteroidia > NS11-12g > UBA9320 > UBA9320. The sequence continues at coordinate 20,412 of JADHMR010000013.1, forward strand.
ATCAAACCATTATTATGGTGCCTCATTAGTTTCAAAAAATGAAAAAAATCATAACGCATCCATACTCTATTGCAACTTGGGGAACTTTACTCATTTTTTTAATCTTCCTATTTACCAAAAATGCAGAAACCTTTATATATACATGGTACATCATGATATTCACGATAGGCGGCATGATTGGGCTTAACGGCTCTAGTTTAAATTTCACACACAACGAATTGAAAAGGAATACGCACTATCATGGAATATTTGGAATTACACTAGCCGTAATTTCTTTAATCATGGATTTCTATAATTTGGAAATAGTTTCTTTGATATTGAATATGTATATTGGTCTTGCTATAGGTTATATAATACGTAACTATTCAATTAAAAAACATTTGAATCAATATAAACCTGAATGATTTAGATTATGATCAACAAAGACAGCACGATTGATTTTTTTCGAACTGCACTAGTTGTATCTATTGTGTTTGTTTCACTCACCATGTGGTTGATCCATTATACTAAATACGACAATCTTGCAATAATGGTCCATTCAAATTTCAAAAGAATGAGTGGAAATGAAGATCGTAATATCCAAATCGCCTCAATACCAATAGAAACTAAGTCACTAGATACAATTCGATATAATTATAGCGGAAAAGTAGGTACAACTGAAATACATGCATGGATAGAGTTTTTAGAGTCATATCATCATGAAGGTACTGGAGCACTAATCATTCCATTAGAGGGTTATTATTTTTATCCAAAATACAAATTAAAAATACCCATTCATGGAGAACAAAGAATAAATAGAATCTCATTTTTCTCAGAGATCAATGGAGTGCGTGAATACTTTGATGGGGAAAGCATCGATTTTGAAAAGATATCAGGAATATGGACGAGAAAGTCCAGATCATTATCTTTTTATTTGAATGCTATTTAAATTTCACAGAATTTAAACAGTAACATAAATTATGTTCATCGAATGATCTTCATTATTTTAAAATAAGCTAATGCTGAGCTAATCACTTCACAAAAGTCGTAATAACATTATGGATAACTTTAAAAAAGAGATAAATCTATTTTTATCCAAGATGATTCATTTCATCTACCCGGATGTTCAAGAGTTTACAGTATATGACTGGAAATTAGTCAAAAGTAAAATATCAGGAAAAGCAATATCCGAGAAACTAAAATTAAACGAATCATTGCTTGTTTTATTTGAGGACACACTATTCAATTATTATAAACATCAAACAAATCCGAAAAGTCATAGAACAGCAAGCCTCAGACTATTACTTTGGCTCGAAACTATAGCAAAGAATACAGGTATTGAACTCAAAATCAATATGCCCGATGCTGCAAAAAATGAAGAAATAACTTTCAAGCAAGTAAGGGCAATTGAATTGATTCTCCGCAGTTTAATTCACGAGCAAATCGGGGATAACGAAGAACTGGTAAAAGTCTTAGGCAGTATTTTCAAAACCGATGTTATACAGAAATGGCAAAAAAGTTCTGATGAAACCGGCATATTATCAGGTACAACTTTTAGTGAATTATCAAACATTCTTTTAAATAAGAATATATTCCTGTCATTAGAAGAGATATTTAGGAGTTCGGATATTGAATACGCCGATTCAACCAAAGAGTCATTAAGGTTTATTCTGGAAGATATTCGTATAATAAGAAATTCTGTCGCACACAATAAAAGATTAAGTCTCATTCAAATAGAAGCGCTAGACAATCATTACAATTTGATAGTAAAACAAATTGAAAGCTCTGATAAGTCTCTAATTGATATAAAATCATATTTTGATAGCCTATCAACGAATTTATTTAGCTATATATCAGAAATCAAAACGGATACCAACCTTATTTCAGGTTATGTTGAAGACATTGGCAACAAGACTAATAACATACTACTTATTTCCAATAAAATAAACAAAAAAACAAGTGTCATCATAGGGATAGTCATCGTTACTCTGTTTATGACATTTGCTATTTATTCTTTGCAACATAAAAATAATATCGTCACAACTTCCATTGCTTCTACAACTGATAGTATCAATAACAAAACAGATAGCATCAACGATAATGTCATAAAGGTTTTTAACAGATTTGATCAACTCGAAGGTGCTCTAAAAAATGCAAATCCAATTAGTAATCCAAAAACTGCAAATGACTTTATAGTAAATGCATACATCTTCAAAAATTCTGGTGAAAGTGAAAAATCAATTGAGATGTTTTCTGAATATTTCAAGAAAACCAATACCATTCGATTTGATTTGTATAACGATTATTATCAACTGTTAAAGCTTACATTTTCTCGTGATTATGCTGAATCTATTTGCAGAAAAGAATTGAACAATAATATGGTCTCCGCCATAATCTGTATTAATGAATATTATGGGATTGATGCATTTAATCGAGTTAAGAGATTAAAGTTGTCACCCAAACTTATCAATTATATTTATATACTAAAGAGTAATGAGATTAAAACCGAATATGTCGGATATAGTATTTTTCCGTTTTATTTGAATTTAATGCAAAAAAGGATCTCAATAGGAAGACATCTTGATGTTATAAAACCCTTCTTTTTTAATAAGCAACAACCATCAAAATACTTAAGAGAATTTAATTATAGCGAATTAAAACAAGATATCATTATGAATTATCGGATGTATAAATATTCTCGAGAATTTCATAAAAAAGAATTATGGGAAAATCGTAATTATGAAGAATGGTTGTTAAATTCCGCAGTAGTGAGTGAGGAGTTAGCCAAACAGAATGGAACTAAGGCAACTACTTCTGTAAAGGACACGAAAGCCTATATAAGTTTTGGGACAAATAAAAAGAGTTTTGATGAATTTAGACTAATGCAATAAATGATCTTGCTACTTTATGAAGGTTAATTAACTCTAATCAGATAAACTTTTTTATCAATAAAAATGAGTACTGCGCAACACAGCGTATGCATAACATAATCAAATATGGAGAAGTATAGATTTGCACAAAATTAATTTTTAATAAACGTTTTTAGATAATATAAGCTAACGTGATCATAATTTCCTCCAGTTGGATGAGGTGCATTATGAAAAATCAAAAACACCAATCAATTTTATTCCATTCGATACTCGTCCAATATCATCTCTTCGATAAAATCATTCAATATTACCTCTACCCTGCAACCGCACCCCGAATAATTACCTCATTAACGAAGTCCTCTGATGGTTTAAATAATCCCAGTGCTTCTCTCACTGAACCCTCAGACAACCCTAACATAGGCTGAAGTATTTCTATTTTTGCGTTTTGCTCTTTTTTAGGGAAACGGTAAAATCCTTCTCTGTAGGTAAAAAGCCATCTGATATGTTTTGAACTTTCCCAACTATTTAATATATCGCCATTTTCATCATAGCTATTAAACCAATCTGATATATTTAATTGAGGAAACGATACAGCTGCATCGTCCAATCCATCCAATAAAATAATCAAATTACCTGTGGAATTCTTTCGAGATGGGGTAAAGCATTCATCTAAAAGGAGATGGAAGAGATTGATCAAATCAGTATATTTACTAGGTAATCTAAGTAGCTTTTGCAATATAGTTTTATCCTCCGTTTTCCATATTTGTTGTTTTTTACCTTGTAGTATGAAGTGATAAAGTGTAGCATGCAAATTGTTTTGCATACCACTACTACAGAAATGATACAATACAGGAATATTATTTTCATTACTTCCTAAATCTTGAACCACATTTGCCATTAGGGCGCCTTTACCCATTCCGGCTTTAGAAAATATTGGGAGAATGTTCAAATTTCCAGCATCTTTTGCCCATTGCACTATTGCTTGATTTTCTAATTCTCTACCCACAAAACACTCACTATAATATGCAATACGCTTACTATGATCAAACACTTGTCCTCCTCCACCCTTTAATGCTCGGCGCATAGGTTCAAATACTGAATCATAATGTTGCGATCCATCTTGCTTTTCTATATCACCATAATGGGTATTTATTAATTCTGCGGTTGACTTATTGTTATAAAGTCCCTGAAAAATGTACGGAAGGCCATCATTGGATCCCTTCTGTAAAAAAGGGTAAAGTGGAGTATGTCTTTCTGCACATATAAAAAAATACTTCCCATCTATTTCCTTTATTTCCGTATCTAAAAACAAACGGCTGACATTATTACAAATTTCATGTAATGTAGCAATACCCGTCGAAATTTTCTTTAGGTCTTGTTCCTTTAGAGAAAGGTAACCATGAACGTATTTATTTCTGAAAGTTATAAATTGCTCCATTAAAGATTGATGTCCTTTTTTTGCTTTCACACATTCTTTCCATGGACTATCATCAAATGTAGTAATATCCCAAATCACTCTCCAACTTGTATCGCTAGGGAGGTTTTCTTGAAGATTATCAACTATCTGTTTCATTAGCAATGCATCGGCTTCAAGTGCACCTTCTTCAAGTTTTTTTGATAGTTGTACAACGGCGCCTAACCTCAATATAAGTGTGGAAGCACCTAAGCCGGCCATGAAAAGGTTATTCAAATCCGCCTTTTCTTCTTGTATTAGCTGAACCAATCTTTCCTCTGTATCTTCAGCCAATTCCAAAATTGAATATTGTTCATTAAACCGCTGAACATAGATAGCAATAAGATTGGGTAAATTTTTCATAACGTTAAAGTTTTATGTTGGTACTCTAACTGAGCATCTCTACGACCAATAGAAAAATATAATCGTGACGATTCATTAATTTCTTTTGGAAAATTATACATCTCATCTAGCTCATCTTCTTCAAACTGCAAATTAGCAGAATTTAAAAATGGGTTTAGAAAAGCAAATCCCTCATGTACATATTCCATTGGGTAGTCATATGCATCGGCAAATTTTCTAGCGATAACCAAATTGCCCAAATTAATCTCATTTAGTATTTTTTCAATTACTTGATTTAGCAATTCGTATTCCTTGACATCACCGTCAAATTCTTTATTAGGACCCTTAAATCTCAGATAATTATCTAGTAATTGTACCCATTCATTTTTATCTGGAACATAACTTCTCTCTTCAGTAATTTTGACATTATTAAAAAACTGATCCATCCAGGTATAATGTATTCCAAAAGCCAATAGAAGAATATTATGCTCAAATAAAAAATCTACTAATCTCAATAAGTGATCAGTATGAAATAGTGAAAAATGAATATCTTTTATGACCACAACCGGCTGTTTTCCGCATTTATTAATAAGCTCTTTGACAGCTTTTTTTGGATCACTGCTATATTTTGAAATCCCGGTTTGTGCAGCTAATGAACGAACTAATTTACCCAATAAAAATTGGGATGTAAAACTTAAACCTTCTTTATCTAGGGCGATAAATTGTGCGAAATGCCGTTCTGAGGAATTAAGCCTCATGCAAAGGTTTGCCACTTGCTGGTCAACATTCTCATTAGGTCTATGCCATAGGGCAAAAGCTCCTTGTTTCTTTTTATCAATAAAATCAATAATTTCCTTATGAATATTTAATTGACTTTTATTGTTAAATAACCATTCCTTTTGATCGTTGTCAAAAGAATCAGAAAGCTGATATCGAATTTTACTTGCTAAAGAACCAAAGGTGTGGAACTCTCCAATCTGAGCCCATTCTTCATCCTCAATACCCCATCTACCGCTAAATGATATCAACCCCACTTCTTTTTTTAAAAAATGGAAATTTGCATCTTTAAACAGCGAAAACACATTGCTTTTTTTCAGTTCGGAAATGACTTGAGCAATATGACTCGCTTCTTCACGGTTTCTTTTTGGCGGCAATAGAAAAAACCCATGCATTACTTCATTTCTCAAATGAGCTAAATGATGTACCTGTGTATTAAGTTGTTGAGTATTTTCGTTAGCCTCCCAAAAAAGTGGATACAATACCTTGGTTTCAGGTGTATTTATATCTTTAATCATATTTGCTGCCCATCTGAATAATGGGCCCGCATTATAGGCATGGCTATTTGTAGTAAAAAGTTGTAGCAGAAAATCATTATAAACTGATTTCTGTTTTGGTTGAATTAAGTATGCCGCAAAGCCCAAAGCCGCAAGTTCGAGCAAAATCAATTCACTCAATTCCACCAATTCATCAGCGACATAGGCTTCATCCTCATTCAAAACTTCATCAATCGACCGCTTGATAGAAATCGGCAATGATTTCTGAGATAGTTCTTTTAGTTGTTCATTTTTCATTTTCAATTTTCATTAACAGTTACTTACACGCCTCCAATCTTTGATATCCAATACTTCACTAAGCATATCCAGTTTTTCTTTATTATGCTCTTTTTCAAAAAAGCAAGCTATCTTGGCTTTATGGAATAGAATATCGGAAAGAAATGGGGTGTATTTGCAAAAACGAAATAAGTATGGATTGTTATCCATCTGTAAATCCATGGATTCTGCAATAGAGTTGGCATATCCATCAATTAATGATTTTTGGTTTGACTCAGAATCAAGCTGGGGGAACAAACCCAATAGTTCTGAAAAGTTCATCTGCATTCCGAAGTCTTTAAACAATTCCACACGTTCAGAACCTTGAGTAATCATTGAAACAATTCGAAGGGATTCTTCCTTTTCGCCCTGTTCCATGAGTATTTTGGATATGATCGAGTAAGCTGTTGAATTAGCCCAATCATTTTGAATTTCGGAGGCAATACGAAGGGATTCTTCCTTTTCGCCTAGCTCCATGAGTATTTTGGATATTTTTGGTAAGAAATAAAAAAAATCAGGACCCTCGAGTACTGCATATATAGATCCATCTCTTGTATGTTTTTCTTGAAAGTCAGAAATAATACGAAGGGATTCCTTTAGAATGGATTTTGCTGTTTCTGAATCTCCCTTTTCCATCAATGTTTCGCACAGGTTTAAGTACGCTTTGCACTTTACCTGATTATCTTGAATTTCGGAAACAACACGAAGGGATTCGTCAATAATCGATTTCGAACCTAATTGGTCACCCTGTTCCATGAGAATTTTGGATGTATTCGAGTACGCTCTTAACTTTTCAATTGGATCTTGAACTTCGGTAACAAAATGAAGGGATTCCTTTAGAACGGATTTTGCTGTTTCTGAATCTCCCTTTTCCATCAATATTTTGTGCAGATTCAAGTAGGCTTTGGACTTTACCTGAATATCTTGAATTTCGGAAGCAACACGAAGGGATTCGTCAATAATCGATTTCGAACCTAATTGGCATCCCTGTTCCATAAGTATTTTGGATAGGTCGGCATTTCCTACAATTTTATTTAAATCTCCAGTTATTTCTGAAACAAAGCGCAGAGATTCCTCTTTATTTCCTAATTCAACCAATACTTGAGAAATGCTTAATAGCAATATTGATTTAAACTCAAAGTCTGAGACATCAAAGGCATTTTCGATGGATCTATTTAATTGTAAAACTGCTCTTTCTTTATCTCCATTCTCCAAATGAAATTTCGACATTTCGATAAATGCACGAGATTTCATGTAGTTTGATTGTATTTCCAATACCACATTTTCTGCAATATCGAATTTTCCTTTATGCATTATGGAATTGGAAATTTCTAAGTACGCGCTCTCTCTAGAATAACCATTGAATATTTCGGAAGCAACCTTTAGCGCCAGGTCATGATTCCCCTTATAAATTAGTTCTTTTGATAACCTTTCATAGACTTTATCTTTTCGGTTTTTATTTGATATTACCGGGTTTGTATGGAGAGATTCTAAAATGGCCCCAGTAAGACTATTTGAGTCAATTAGAAAATTGAATATTTGAGCATATGTTTTTGATTTAACCGCTTCTCTCGAGATTTTCAACGCCAATTTGAGGGATTGTGTAATATCTCCAAGGTTCAAGTATATCATTGCCAATTCAGAATAAGCCTGAGATCTCTTGAGTTCCATTGGAATTTCCGATGCAAGTTCAAGTGATTTATTTAAAGTATAATTTGCACCTTCTTTATCTCCATTTTCCAACATTATCTTAGATAGGTTCGCAAATGTTTGAAACTTATCAAATTCATGATAAATTTCTAAAGCAATCCGATAGGCTTCTTTTTGATTTCCAATCTCTATATATAATTTGGATAAATCACTAAAGGCTCTTGACCTTTGTCTTTTGTCCTGAATTTGTAACGCAAAATGAAGTGCTTGTTCTACAGCAGTTGCTGCTTCTTTTATATCTCCTGTGAGTAAAAGTACCTTTACTAATTGCTGTTGAGACCAAAACTTTTCATAATACTCCAATGTATTTGAAATAATTAGTCGTATTTCATTAATTGATGAACTCAACCCTTTATTATCACCCTGATATAGATTTATTTTAGAATTTTCTACATAGAATCTAATTAAATCATCATCTTTTAATTCAAATTTCAAAAGCATTGCTTCGGTCAAAACCGATTTGGATTTTTTTTTGCAACCTAAATCCATTAATACTTTGGACAAATCAAAATATGCTTCTATCTTAACTTTAACTTTGGGTATCTCTGAGGCATGGCGTCCAGCTTCGAGTAGCGCAAAATCCGATCCCTCTTTATCTCCTTGCCCCATGTATAATTTGGAAATAATCATGAAAGCCTGGGACTTCCAAAAAGCATTTGTTAACTCTGAGACAAAGCGAAATGCTGATTGCTTATCTGTTTTTAGTGTTAACAACTTAGAAAGTAAAATAATTCCTTCAGACTTCTCCTCACTTTCTCTCAAGGCTTGTAAATCATCGTACTCCAACTTTACAGCAATATCTTCTGCTAATCCAATTAAATAATTATCAAGAGTTACGTCTTCACTTTTTATTAAACCAAATACTAGATTATTACCCCCCCTCTTCCAAATTATTGTTGCATCCAAATTCCATGCAGTTAGCACCTCATGGTATTTGTATATCGCTAGCTCTGGATAAAACTTCGTCCAGTCCATAACAGAATGATCTTCTGGGGTTTGATCGATTGCCTCAAGTATTGCTTTGCATGCCTCTTTCCCAAAGTCAGCATCTTTACTGCTGCCGATAGTGAGTTCATGCAGGAAGAGTAAATACAACTTAAACTGCCGCTCACCTTCCCAGCTCTCTGCTCTCTTTAATGCCGTTTGGTAATCCCCTTCGTTTATAAAGTTTAGGATGTCCTTCGCACTATTCTGTTCCTGTATCATTAGTTTTACACTATTCACTGTAGAGCGAATGGTATTCATTTCCAAGTTTCTTCTAGCGCCTTCCTTGATGCCTTGTTGTATAGCATCCTGACTCCATTGATACCCTTTCGATAATTGAATTTGCCTGCTCCACAAACTTTCTCGATTGACATAATCGTGCAAACGATTGTAATGGTTTCCTAGCTTTGACTCAATAGCCATATGCTGATGCAGATATTCCAAGGCATAGAATTCTCTTTCGTCACCTTTAGCCAATTCAATAGCCCTCTCTAAATAGTCGATCAACCGCTCATTGAGGATTTGTATTTCATGCTCATTGAGTTTCTGAAGCAAGTACACTCGTAATCGCTCGTGATACAATTGATATTTACCACTATCGGGACTGTTAAACCAACTCGAATAACGGTCAATCAAACCCTTACCTTCATCTTCTGTTAATCCCAAAACATTTGATACAAATCCTGCGCTTACTGGCCCTTTTAATAATGCCCATAATGCCAGTTGATTCAAAATCGATTCACGGTCTACAACCCTCATATCATCCATGAATTCTTGCTCATACAAACCAATAAACCCATATGGCAATGCCGCCGCATTCTCTGGATTCAATGCACCAGAATTTAATTTGTCGTAAACGTAGCGTAAATATGATGGTTCGAGGTTGGTCATACGGTTTGATAATGTATTTTATAGATTTCGAAAATTATAAATTAATGGAGAATAAAACCAACTTTATGTAACGATACATTTAGTGAAAGTAATGGAATGAACTGAAACAAACGACAAGATAAGGTGTTAAAAAGGGGCGGTAATGTTTCAGTAAACGGACTTATTGTATTTTGAGAATGAGAGAAAATTATGACTGAAGCTAATATGATGGGAAATTGGCCCCTATTCAAAAGCGCTTGCTTCTGTGGAAAAGTTGTGACTATTGTATCTTATTGAATATCAACACTATATTGATTTTTCTTCGAATCCCTCCCTCTCCGCCCGATTCAATTTCAAATTGTTTCATTTCCTTTGAAACCGTTGTTCTGCAACGGTTTCTTTGTTTTATGACGTTTCAGCAAATTGCATGTTGTTTCATCAAAAGTTTCAGTAGCCGTTCAGGACAATTGAAAATGTTTCAGTAGGACTTAAAAATGAACTTGGCAGAAAATTACCACCGAAATTTTCTGTAAAAAGCGCACTTATTTATCCTGCCGGGAGACATTTAGATTCGAACCCTGAGACCTACACAGACCCATGAAACTAAATAACTGTTCCGTAAAATTCTACCTTGATCAAACCCGCGCCCGACATGATGGTTTTCCCATATTTTGTCGCATCATCATCGACCGAAAAAAGTCCGAATTCAAAATCGGATTTTACTGTCATTCCCAAGATTGGGATGAAGTTTTGGGTATTCCCAAATCACGCAGTCAAGACGCCCTAATAAAACAGGGTGAAATTGCTCGAATACAATCGGTCATTAACAACGCTCTCAATGTCTGTGGCTACTGCTGTCTTGGTGCGTTGGCTTCGTGGCTCTTTTGCTTTTTTTAGCGTTGGCTTGTGCTGTTGGGAAAAAGCAAATGTGCCACCAAAAGCGGTGGCACATTTCCAAGTTAAATGTCTTTCGGGAATGGGTCGGCAAATCCCTTTTTACTTTCAAATTGTAGTTGTTCGCTGTCCTGCATCAAACATTTTTCAAGGTCTGCTATCATTTTTTCTTTTTCAATGTCTTGTCCAATAAATACCAATTCGTTCATTCTATCTCCCCATTGCTTACTCCATTTACTTTCAATATATTCTCGGTTGTCGGCAAACGATTGGTAT
>JADHMR010000118.1 GCA_016779945.1 Bacteroidia bacterium
AAAGAGCTTTTTCTAGCAATTTTCACCTACCGATTTGTTTTTGTATTCCTCCTTTTCTTTGGCAAATTCCTCGGCTGCTTTTTTCTTTTCCTCTTCATATTGTTTTGCTTTTTCAGCTTCTTCCTCTGCATACCCTACCACGATACTAGACGCGTAGTTTTTGATTTCGGTAGGAAGTGGTTCCATTGGAAGTTGGATATACTTGTAGTCTACTTTTTCTTTTTTAGATTTTTGACCGAAAGCCGGCAAAATAGCACATAGAAATAGTGCTGTTAAGATGTAATTATTGTTCATATTTCTTAGTATTTTGCTGCAAATCTATCTGATATTTTCATATAATATGAAAAAGTGAACAGAAAATAGATACGTTAAGGAAGGTATTTTTTGTCGAAATTAGGCTTTCGTTTTTCTAGAAAAGCGTCCCGGCCTTCTTTCGCTTCTTCGGTCATATAGGCTAGACGGGTAGCCTCACCTGCAAATACTTGCTGACCTACCATCCCATCATCAGTTAGATTCATTGCAAACTTGAGCATTTTGATACTAGTTGGTGATTTTTCTAAAATTTTTTGTGCCCATTCATAGGCAGTGGCTTCTAGTTTGTCATGAGGCACAACTTGGTTAACCATACCCATCTCATAAGCTTCTTGAGCGGAGTAATTTCTACCTAAAAAGAATATTTCGCGTGCTTTTTTCTGTCCAACCATCTTTGCCAAGTAGGCAGAACCATAACCACCATCAAAGCTAGTTACATCTGCATCAGTTTGTTTAAAAATAGCATGTTCTGCACTGGCTAATGTCAAGTCGCAGACTACATGCAAACTGTGCCCACCTCCAACTGCCCATCCTGGAACTACAGCAATGACTACTTTAGGCATAAAACGAATTAAACGTTGAACATCCAAAATATTAAGTCGGTGGTAATTATCCTCACCTACATAACCTTGTTTTCCCCTTGCTCGTTGATCTCCTCCACTACAAAACGAATAAATGCCGTCTTTGGAGCTAGGCCCTTCAGCACTTAGCAAGACAACCCCGATTGATAAATCTTCTTGTGCATCATGAAATGCGTCCAATAATTCACTTGTGGTTTTGGGTCTAAAAGCATTGCGGACATCTGGTCTGTTAAAGGCAATACGTGCCACACCATTGCACTTTTTGTAAGTGATGTCTTCATATTCTTTGACTGTGGTCCATTCAATTTGAGTCATAACACAAAGGTATAGGTATTTTTTAAGGACAAATAGCTTTTAATAACTTGCTTCTACTATGGCTTTTACAGCATCAGGAGTAACGTTTTTATGTTCTCCAAGAGCGGTCCAACCTCTGTTCTCTAATGCTGACCTAACTTTTTCTGCTGTTTCTGAATAATCAGTGGCATATTCTGAAATACGCGTAGGGATATCTAATGATTGAAAGAAATACTCGGTTTTGTCGATGGCTTTTTTAGCTCGCTCTTCTAAACTACCTTCTGTAATATTCCAAACACGTTCACCGTATTGGGCTAACTTTTCTTTCTTATTGTCCAAAAAATAGGCATAATGTCTTGGTGCTATGATTGCAAGAGTTCGTGCATGATCAATACCGTGCAGGGCGGTTAATTCATGTCCCATGGCATGTATTGCCCAGTCGGTAGGTACTCCTTTTTGTATAAGTCCATTGAGAGCCATAGTGCAGCACCACATAAAATTAGCTGCGATGGTATAGTCACTTGGGTTATCCATTAATTTTGGGGCAGTTTCAATAAGGCTGTTCATAATACTTTCCGCAAATCGATCTTGTAAATCTGCTCCAATGGGATAGGTCATATACTGTTCTAACACATGGGTATATGCATCAGTAATACCATTTGCTAACTGACGATTTGGGATGGAAGCTACAACAGTGGGATCCAAAACACTAAATTGAGGGAATAAACCAGGGCCACCCATGGCTAGTTTTTCTCCAGTTTCTTTTCTAGATATTACAGAACCACTATTCATCTCAGAACCAGTGGCTGGGAGAGTAAGTACAGTTCCGAAAGGCATCCCCTTATCGGTACGTATTCTTTTGGCTAAAATATCCCAAGGATTTTCGCCTTCAAATAAAGCTGCAGAGGACAAAAACTTAGCCCCATCAATTACAGAACCTCCACCTACTGCAAGTATAAAACTGATGTTTTCTTTTTTTATGATAGCTAACGCTTCCAAAAGTATAGCATATTCAGGATTTGCAGGAATACCTCCAAATTCGATGGTGTTATGTCCGCTTAAGGCTTGAGTAACTTGGTCATAGACTCCATTTTTCTTGATACTGCCTTTTCCGTACAATAGCAATACGTTGGCTTGTTTGGGTACTAATTTCTTAATCTTGGTTATTTCACCTTTACCGAAAAGAATTTTTACTGGATTTACGAGTTCAAAGTTGAGCATGATGATTAATGTTATCTTCTAAACACTTGGTTTATCATTTAGTTCAATGGTTGTAATACTAATGATTTAATCCATAAATTCGCTACATGTCACGGTTTATAGTCCAGCGTAAATCTCAATATGATGATTTATATAAAGAGAGTGTTGAAAATCCCGAAAAATTTTGGTCTGATTTTGCTGAGGATTCGTTTAAATGGCACAGAAAATGGGATAAAACATTAAGTTACGATTTACGAAAACCAACAATTAAATGGTTTGAGGGAGCTCAATTGAATATTACTGAAAATTGTATTGATCGACATTTGGAGACAATTGGCGATCAAACAGCAATCATTTTTGAGCCCAATAATCCTGATGAAGATTCACAGCACATTACATACCAAGATTTAGCTACAAACGTGAATAAAACAGCCAATATGCTCAAGGCACTTGGAGCGAAAAAAGGGGATAGAATATGCATATATATGCCCATGACTCCCGAATTGGCCTACACTGTATTGGCATGTGCACGCATAGGTGCAATTCATTCTGTAGTTTTTGCGGGATTTAGTGCTAAGAGTCTATCGGATCGAATTGAAGACGCCCAATGTTCGATGCTTGTTACTGCTGACGGTGGTTTTAGAGGACAAAAAATTACCCCTTTGAAAGAAATTGCTGATCAAGCATTAGAACATTGCGATTGCATAAAACGTGTGCTAGTATTGCGAAGAACAGGCCTCGAAATATCCATGAAAGCGGATAGAGATTTTTGGTGGCACGAAGCGTTTGAAAAAGCTCATGATGAGTGTGTTGCCGAAATCATGGATGCAGAGGATATGCTCTTCATCCTTTATACCAGCGGAAGTACGGGCAAGCCCAAAGGGATGGTCCATACCTGTGCGGGTTACATGGTATATACTAATTATTCATTTAGAAATGTATTTCAGTATGAACAAGGAGATATTTATTGGTGTACTGCAGACATTGGCTGGATCACAGGACACAGTTATATCTTATACGGACCATTGAGTGCTGGAGCTACTACATTGATGTTTGAGGGTGTGCCGAGTTATCCAGATATGGGTCGATTTTGGAATATCGTAGAAAAGCATCAAGTGAATATTTTCTATACGGCACCAACAGCCATACGAGCTTTGGCAAGTTGTGATTTGAGTTTTGTGAATTCGTATGATTTGAGTAGTCTTAAAACACTTGGAACGGTGGGTGAACCTATTAATTTAGAGGCATGGCAGTGGTACGACGAACATATTGGTAAAAAAGAATGTCCAATCTTAGATACGTGGTGGCAAACTGAAACAGGAGGGATTATGATTTCAAGCATAGCAGGTGTTACAGAGGATATTCCCACATTTGCTACATTACCCTTGCCAGGTATTCAACCCTGTCTCATGGATGATATGGGAAATGAAATTCAAGCGTTAGAATCCGAGGGTAAGCTTTGCATTAAGTATCCATGGCCAAGCATGGCAAGAACGATTTATGGCAATCATCAACGATTCAAAGAAACATATTATACCGCCTTTGAAGGAAAATACTTTACTGGCGATGGTGCCAAGCGAGATAGGAGGGGGAATTATCGAATAACCGGTAGGGTAGATGATATTGTAATTGTTAGTGGTCATAACCTAGGAACGGCTGAAATTGAAAATGCGATTAACGAACATCCACAAGTGGCAGAGAGTGCGGTTGTAGGCTACCCACATCCAATCAAAGGAAACGCAATCTATGCTTATGTAACGCTGAGGGGGGAGTTTGACGCTTCCAACGCTTCCTCATTAAAAAGCGAAATTAATAGGTTGGTTTCAAGCACCATTGGACCAATTTCAAAACCAGAAAAAATTCAGATTACCGGGGGGTTGCCTAAAACCCGAAGTGGTAAAATTATGCGAAGAATTTTACGAAAAATTGCAGAAAATGAATTGGATAAATTGGGTGATACATCCACATTATTAAATCCAGAATGTGTCCAAGAAATTATTGAAGGTCGTTATAACAGTTAGCCTGATATAAGATAAATAGAGGGTTTTTTGTGAAGTTCAATTTCGTTGGGTTTCCAGTTTTTAATGGGCTTAGATCGGATGATTTCTTTCCCCTTTTTTTCAATATCTACAGCCACGCAGAGCTTGGTGGTATGTTGTAAATTTTTAATTAAAAAATCCAAAAACTGATTGTTTCGATAGGGGGCCTCCATAAAAATTTGAGTGACTTTTCTAGATCGATTTTCCATTTCTTTGAGGGCAATCATTCGCTCGCGAGCATCGATGGGAAGGTAGCCATTAAATTGAAAATTTTGACCATTAAACCCACTAGCCATGAGTGCTAAAAAAATAGAAGAACTCCCCGATAATGGAGTTACATTTATATTTTTTTGATGTGCATATTTTACAATTTCATTTCCAGGATCTGCAATGGCAGGTAGCCCAGCCTCGGACAACACTCCAATTGGAAAATCGTGAATATGAGTGTCAAAAAAGGCTTTAAATCCAGTGTAGTCGTCGTGCTTGTTTAGTTCTACAAATTGAAATTCATTTTGGGGTATTGGATGATCAATAGCCTTTAGAAAAGCACGAGCTGTTCGCTCACGTTCTACAATAAAATGACGAATAGAATAGATGTGTTCTATGGTTCGTTTTGGTAGGTAATCTTTCGAAAACTCACCGATAAAGTTAGGAACTAAATAGAGCGTATGATCAGCCAATGGTTTTTAAAAATTGAATACTGGTTTGATTAAAAATAAGAGGACGTTCTACATTGACCACATGACCACAACTTGGGATGACATGCAGTTGAGAGTGCTTGTGATGACCTACTAGTTTTTTTATACTTGGCAAAAACATATGATCTTCTGCTCCCATGATGTATAAGGTTGGGATAGCTATGTCGTTGATGCGAAATAATTTGAGTAAAGGATTTATTTCTGCTACCAATGTAAACCAACGTTGAAACTCTTTTTGATACAGTTTTTTAGCTTCGTTAATGAATAGGTTTCTACTCTCTTTGTGCGATCGTTTGGGCATGATGATATGAGCAAATAATCGATAAAGCATCAGGTAGGGAACTACCGATTTTAGTATAACACCCAGTCGCATGAGTACTTGCCCTCGTAGGTTCATCTTCATAATAGCTCCACCTAAAATCATACTCTTGCTGCGTTCAGGAAAACGTTCGGACAACTCTCGAATAATGATGGTGCCTAGAGATATTCCCACCCAATGGGTAGAGGTAATTTTGAGGTGGTCCAATACCTCAATAACCTCGTCACCGATGGTATCGAAGGAATACGACTTTAGCTTTTCGTAGATGGGTTTTTTAGATTTTCCATGTCCACGAAGATCAATCAAGAGTATATTGTAGTCAGATTTAAAATCGCGAATTTGCTTGTACCATATACTACTGCTACCTCCAGCACCATGAACAAAAGTGACCCATGGAGCATTTTTATCATTGATATAGGTAATGTAGTGAAGCACGATTATTGAATAAACAAATGTAATTAAACGAACGTTTTAATCGCGGCCTATTTTTTAGTGCTAAAAATCATATAGGATTATGACATCAATCATATAGACAAATTCGTATTATTAAGTTTTGATAAGCGTTGTTTGTTGCAGTTTAGATCTATTTAGATTTCATAGTTCTATTTAGGTTTTTCATAGTTAATAAACACAGGACTTTTTAAGTTCTGTGTTTTTTTTGTTATGGTTATCATTGCACTCATGCAACAGCCCAAAGCTAAAAAAATACGTAAGGAATTAACTATTCATGGAGACACCCGTATAGACGACTATTTTTGGTTAAACCAACGTGAAGATCAGCAGGTTTTGGACTATCTAAACCAAGAAAATGCCTACTGCAAGTCAGTACTCAAACCAACTGAACCACTGCAAAACGAGCTATATGAAGAAATCGTGGGGCGTATAAAAAAAGACGATGAATCTGTACCTTACAAAAAAAGTGGCTACTGGTATTACACCAGATATATCAAAGAAGGAGAATATCCTATTCATTGTCGAAGAGCAGGTGGAAAAACATTTAAGAATTCGGGTGACGAAGAAATATTGCTGGACGTAAACGAGCTAGCAAAAGGGCATTCATACTACGCAATAGGAGGGTTGAGTATCAGCCCTAATAATCAATTTTTGGCTTATGGAGTAGATACCGTCAGCAGAAGAATATATACCCTAAAAGTGAAAGATTTGCACACAGGAAATCTTCTTGATGTTAATATCGAGCAAACTACTGGTGGTGCAACTTGGGCTGCAGATAATCAGACGATT
>JADHMR010000119.1 GCA_016779945.1 Bacteroidia bacterium
AATGGCCTTGGAGGTGTTGAATATGGCTGGAATATCAATGATGTTTCTGAAGGATGGTATTCTTCTGCGGGGATTAATTCAACCTCTGGAGGTAATTATGCCGAGTTGGTTAATGGTGACCCAATTGCGGGAACACAAGAATTGGATGTAACCTTTACGATGACAACAGTAGATCCAATTGATGTAATTGGTTTAGCTGGTACAAATCAAGTAACCTTGGAGTTTGAACAATATGGGGCTCGTTTTAATGACTTACAGCAGATACTTATCAGTACAGATGGCGTGATATTCGAACCAATTGGTGATAATTTAGATAAACCTGTATTATCTCAATCCGGTGGCTCTGCATACCCAAATCCAGATTTAAAACAAATTAACCTAGGTACTATCTTGACGGCTACTAACGACCCTATTTGGATTCGATTTTCTTGGACTACAAACTACCCCGGATCTTCTACTAATCCAAATGTCTGGGTAACTTATGGATGGTACATTGATGACGTAAAGCTCGTTACAAATCCAGATCATGATCTTGAAATTACGGATACATATTGGGGAACTGAAGGATTATATTATTACAGAATACCTACAACTCAAGTAGCACCAATTGATTTTCAAGTTTCTGTTTTTAATGGTGGTATTGAAACCCAAAATAACACACAATTAAATGTAGATATCAATTCCGGAGTATTTACAGGGACTAGCGACCCCGCGTCTGTAGCTCCTTTGGATACAGTTGCTTTAACACTTTCAACCCAATTTACTCCTCCTGCGAGTACAATGAATTATACGATTACGCAATCAATAAGCTCTGACTCAACAGACGATGTTCCATCGAATAATCAGATTTCGAACGTTACTTTTTATGTTACTGATTACATATATGCGAGGGACAATAATGATCCTAGTGGGAGCACATCAAATGGAACTGATGGATTTGAAGTAGGTAATCTTTTTGACATTTGGAACGACCAAGAATTGAAAGCCTTAACAGTTAGGCTTCCTGGAGGAACTAATGGAGCAACAGTGGGAACTGAGTTTTATATGAAGTTGTATTCTCTTGATCCAAATTCAGGAGATTTTGTTTATGAAATGGAATCAGATCCGATTATTATTGAGACGAATATGTTGAATCAAAATCTTACGATTCCATTAGTATCACCCGTTTTCTTGTTGGCAAACACTACCTATCTCGCTGTTGCGGGTTGTTACACGGAAGGGTTTCGAGTAAGTAACGCGGGGGGGTCTGTTCCTCAAACCTCATTCTTCTATGATTGGTCAAATGAAACTTGGTACTATACCACCTCTACTCCAATGGTTAGAATGGATTTCGATCCTACAATAGGTATTGAGGAAAACAATCTTAACATCCAGGTTGGTTCTGTGTTTCCTAACCCAACTAGCGAAGAAGCGATGCTAAGACTAAACCTGGCAAATGCATCTATTCTCGACATTTCGGTTACGGACATGTATGGAAAGGTGATTTCCTCAAATACGATGAATTCTCAGGCTGGTCAAAACGAATATTTAGTCAATACCAAAGGACTAACCAGCGGACTATATTGTATTCACATTAATGATGGTGTGAACACAATAACTAGAAAATTCACTAAAAAATAAGAAAGAACTTATTTAATTTAGAAGCCGGCGATGCCGGCTTTTTTTATGTTTGAATTTGAAATTGGTTTTCTGGGGCTTTTCCTGACAAGCTTTTTAGCTGCAACGGTCATTCCTATTGCTTCAGAAGCCTTTCTAATCGCAATGCTAAGTATGGGGTATCATCCAATTGTATGCCTTATTTGTGCAAGTGCTGGAAATACTTTAGGTGGATGGCTCAATTATTTTGTTGGACGTATAGGAAACCCATATTGGCTAAAATTGTTTGGTGCGTCTCAAGAAAAAATTGACAATTGGAACAAGCAGGTTAAAAAATACGGATATTGGATGGCTCTATTTAGCTGGTTACCATTAATCGGGGACATTCTTGGGATTGCTCTAGGTTTTTTTAGGGTGAGCTTAATTCCTTCTTTTATTTTTATTTTCCTAGGGAAATTTTTGCGGTACCTAATTATTATTGTTCTGTTTAATCATCTATAATTTATTTGGGTTTATTTACAGAAAAAAATATTTTTATAATCAATTTTAATAGTATGGAAAAATTATTCAATTACATAAGGGGAACAGTTGATGCTTTTAAATTAAATAATGAAAAAGAGGAATTTGATTTAATATACACAAGCATTGACAGCGGTGTTGTTTTTAAGGGAACGAATTTATGGATATTGGTTTTTGCCATTTTCATAGCCTCTTTAGGTCTGAATGTCAATTCTTCTGCTGTAATTATCGGGGCCATGCTTATTTCACCATTAATGGGGCCTATTATAGGAATGGGATTTGGTATTGCTACTACAAATCTCGAATTATTAAAAAAAGCTTCCTACAACTACTTGTTTGCCGCTTTGGTGGGTATCACCACTTCAACAATCTATTTTTCATTGACACCCATAAATGTTGCACAGACAGAAATGCTAGCAAGAACTTCACCAAATATTTATGATGTATTGATCGCTTTCTTTGGTGGCCTGGCAGGTATTGTCGCAATTGCCAGTAAGATGAAGGGTAATGTCATTCCTGGTGTCGCAATTGCAACAGCTTTAATGCCTCCATTATGCACCGCCGGGTATGGGCTTGCAACACTTCAATTTGAGTTTTTCTTCGGGGCATTTTATTTGTTTTTTATTAATACGGTATTCATTTCTCTTGCCACTCTAGTAACAGCGAGAATACTCAAATTCCCACAAAAAGAAATCATAAACACAAAAATTGCCAAAAGGACCAATAGGATTATTCTGATTGTCACAATTTTGACTATTATCCCGAGTATTTATTTTGGTTACACCATGGTTCAGCAAGACAGATATAATCAAAAGGCAGCGGAATTTATTAAAAGTGAAATAGCAACTCACCCTATACCAAACGTCTATTTATTAAAGGAAGAAGTAGATGCAGCAAATCAAAAAATTACCTTAACCTATGGAGGAGAACTTATTCCAAAAGAAGAACAAGAAGCCATGAAACGTAAGCTTTCAATTTTTAAATTGGAAAATACAACTCTAGAAATAAAGCAAGGCTTTGCCAATTTAAAAGACCAAGAGGAAATTAATCCTCTGGCGGCGGAGTTATTGGCCAAGGAAAAAATAATTACCTCTATGAGTGATGAGTTAAAAATAAAAGATGCAAACCTTGACAGCGTTCAAATGATTCGAGATATTGGAGGACAAGTGTATAAAGAGCTTAAAGCACAGTATTCAACAGTTTCATCTCTCACAATGCAACCCGGAATTAAACATACCGATTCAATGGTTAGAAATGCTTGGCTTGTTCAAATTTGCCATGATAGTATTATGGCAAAAGAAGACCGAACAAGAATCCGTTCATGGTTAAAAGCTCGGGTAAATGGAGAGGAAGTATTTGTTAACTTTAATTCAACAGACACCACCAATTATAAAAAAATAAATATGTCTAGAATTGAATCCTTATTTGATAGAATTAAAAGGTTTAATCCGTAGAATGTTGTTTTTCGAAAGGATCTTTGACCATTCTTAAATCTGCCTTTTTGAAGCTTATTGTTTTGTCTATTTCAATATCTCCCAGATTCTGACTTTGTGTATTTTTTGGGGTAAGTTTCAATGTTGAAATTGAAATTGGAAGGCCAGAATACTTCAAAAAAATAGTAGCTGGATTACCATGAGTGCCTTGTAAGGATCCAAAGCATGGTGTGCCAATTATTTTACCTCGGTTGGTTTCTTTAAACCATGCGGCTAATAGTACAGAGGCAGACATTGATAACCCATTTATATACAGGGAACACTTTCCATCATAAACATAATCGCGACGATTAGATAATTGTTTTTCATATAAAATGTGACTAACCGTTCCTTTTGGACTATTAAAAAAATCGTATTCTTTACTAATCATTCCTCGTGGATATACTCTCTTTGCTTTTTTAATGAAATCCATTTTTTTCAATTTTGACAAGGTCTCGAATCGATCTAAATCACTTCTCTTATATGAGTAGGTAAGATCAAAAGTTTTTCCAGAAGTATTTATGTAGCTTAATAAATGTTCAAGTAATAATATGAATCCACCACGATTTTCCCTTATATCTATCACAATAGAGCTTACATAAGAATTTTCCACCTTTCTGAAAAAACGATCAATCGTTTTTTTGAATCTCCTTTCATTCGCAGTTTCAAAGGAGAAAATACGCAAATAGGCAACGTCGTCAAAAAAATCATATGATATAGTTTTGGGAGGCTGCCATCCCTCATCTTTTAATAATTTATTTGACTTTACTCGATGAAGTTGAGTGATTAATGTATCTCCATTTATATTCACATACTTCATTCGGATTTTATCCTCAATATTCCTTACATTAAATACAATGCCCATCATTCTGCTGGTTATTTCATTAAGAGCGGACTCGGTGTGGGATTCTTTTGGGCATAATACACTAGTCAATCTGAATAGACTGTCTACGGTTAAGTTACCAACTTCTAAAACCTCTACACCCACTGGTAATGTCTTCTTATATACCTTTGACAAATAAAAGTTAGAGTCAATTTTTATTAAATAAAAAGGTACTATTCCATAATTATTTCCTGACAAAACAAGGAGATCTCGAGGATTAAAAAATGTATGTGAGTCTCGAATATTTTGTAAAAAATTAGAAATAACCATCGAGTAGTCAAATATACTTATGGGGGTTAAGACCATATTATTTGCACGTATAAAAGCAGAGTCCAATTGCTCTTTGGTACAATACAAATATGGATTGGGGTGGGTTTTTGTAATAGCTTCATAAAGTTGTGCCAAATCGGCCTTCATTGACTCTGGACAAATAAAATGCTGCGCACCTTTGTTATTTTTATGATTAACATAAACATCACAGTATTGTGAATGAAGAGAAAAAGTGATGAAGAAGTAAAATAAAATGCTCGTTTTTTTCAACAAAACTTATTTTTAATTCGAAAATACGCGTAAAGTTTAATACAATGATAACTCTTAGTTTAAAATCAATAAAAAAAACTAAATTTAACGTCATTCAATGTGCTCTAAAACACTTTGTTAAAGCAAATGTTTCTTTTACATGAAGACAGTTCTTATTTCTGGAGGTAGAGGCTTAATTGGTAAATCTTTGTCACGCGTGTTAAGGCAAAAAGGATATACCGTTTATAAGCTAACACGTAAACCAATAAAAAGCAGCCACATATACTGGAACCCAGAAAAGCAAACCATTGAAAGTAAGTATTTATCGGAAATAGATATTATTATCAATTTAGCTGGCTCAAATATTGCTAGTAAAAAATGGAGTGTTGATCGAAAAATTGACCTGGTTAACTCACGCGTTAATTCTATTGATTTTCTAAAAAAATCGGCAGAAAAAATGCCAAATTTAAAGTATTTCATAAGTGCATCAGGAATCAATTGTTATGGTTACAACGGCCCGCATGAAAAAATAGAAAGTGACCCTTACGGCAAAGATTTTTTATCGAGATTGGTAAAAGATTGGGAAACGGCAAGTGATTCCTTCAGCGATGTATGCCCAGTCGCTAAGCTAAGAATAGCAATGGTAATTGATCGAAGAGGTGGCGCCCTAAAGAAAATAATGCGCCCGATTAAATTCGGTCTCGGAAGCCCTTTGGGTTCAGGTAAGCAATATGTCCCTTGGATTCATATTGATGATTTATGTAGCATGTTTGTGTATTGTATTGAAAATAATATTTCAGGGACTTACAATGCGGCTAATGGTTACATTTCAAATCATGAATTGATGAAAACAATTACAAAAAAAATGAAAAAACCATTTTTTCTACCTGCAATTCCCAAAGGAATTTTGAAAGTATTCCTTGGTGAAATGGCAAGCATGCTCACGGAAAGTCTAAAAGTATCTAATGAAAAAATTAGAAAAGCAGGTTTCCGATTTCGTTACGCAAATTTTGATTCTGCAATTACTGAAATCGTAAAAAAATAAATCAAAATAATGCTAACATTAAAATGTAGAAAAATAGCTTGATTATTTTTGCTACAATTCTCGATTAAAAGTTAACTTTCATAAAAAGACTTTAATGGCCAAAAAAGAAAAAATCTACGTTCTTGATACCTCTGTTTTACTTCACGATCATCAATCCATATCAACATTTGAAGATAATAATGTCGCAATCCCAATTACCGTTCTTGAAGAGCTTGATAAATTTAAAGTGGGAAATGACACGAAAAACTTCTGTGCTCGAGAGGTTATTCGGTTTATTGATCGTCTTTCAGGTAGTGGAGGATTACAAGAATGGATTTCCTTAGGAAAGGATAAAGGCGATTTCCGTGTCATCATGGAATACAAACCAAAAAAACTAGATGCAGAATCCATCTACGCAGAAGGTAAAAATGACCACAAAATCATAAATGCGGCACTATATCTAAAAGAGAAAGAACCAAAAAAGGCAGTTACATTGGTTACGAAGGATATCAACTTAAGGATTAAAGCTAAAGCCCTTGGCGTAGTTGCAGAAGATTATGAAACCGGTAAAGTAGCCATTCAAAGTGAGGAAAAATCAAACACAATCGAGGGTGTAGATTCAGAAAAAATAAGAGAGATATTTACAAAAGGTAGAATAGA
>JADHMR010000014.1 GCA_016779945.1 Bacteroidia bacterium
TCGTAGCAGAAGCACGGAAATCACTTGGGTTAGAACGTGTAATCAAATTTACAGAACCACCAATGGCATCTCCTTCCATATCTGGCGTTAACGATTTTTTCACAACAATCGCCTCAATCATGTTTGTTGGAATAAGGTCAAGCTGAATGTTACGGTTATCTCCCTCAGCAGAAGGCAAACGATCACCATTTAAAGTAACAGAGTTCAACTGCGTACCAAAACCACGCATTACAATGTTACGTGCTTCACCCTGGTCGTTTTGAACACTAATACCAGAAATTCGGCGTAGTGCTTCTCCCACGTTATCATCAGGATATTTTCCTGCTTGGTCAGCTGTTACCACATTGGTAATGTTAAGGTTGTTTTTCTGTTGTTTTAGGGCTTTGGATAGACCACCAAAATATCCGTCAACAACAACTTCCTCTAGTGTAGTAACCACTATGGAATCTTTCTTTTGTTCCTGTGCTTGTAGCACCGCTACGCTTAATAGTGCAGCAAAAAATATTGTTACGTTTTTCATTTTTATTAAAGTTTAAGCAAAACTCTTAAATCCATTTAACGTTAAGTACAACCGAACAATAAGCATAGGTTAAACAACCGTTAAGTAAATGTTACCATCAGAAATTACAGAAGCCCTATCTTTAACACATGTCGCAGCAAGTTGTTTTAAGTTTCTTTTCCTACACCAAAAATAAATTCTGGGCATTTACGCAAATGCAACGTGCGTTGCCAAAAGTACAGCAGCAGAAAGGGATTTGTTTTGCCAAAACCTTGGGAACGGGTGCTGGTCAGGGCTTTAATCTTTGGCCTGATTTCTCAACCTATGCATTACTTACCGCTTGGAACTCAAAACAAGATGCCATGGCGTTTTTGAATCACAGCGAAGTCATGCAGGAGTTTGAGCAGCGTTCTGCATCACAACAACATTTTTCATTACACACCTTACAAAGTCATGGACTTTGGGGAAAAACAAATCCGTTTGAAGCCACCCAACGCCCATTAGAAAAAGACGAACAAATAGGAATTATTACTAGAGCCACACTACGCCCCAGCCGACTTATTGAATTTTGGCGGGCTGTGCCAGCAGCGTCCAAAGCCATTACGCAAGCCAAAGGGGTATTGTGGTACAAAGGGATTGGCGAATGGCCCATGGTGCAGCAGGCTACCTTTAGCATTTGGGAATCTTTGGAATATGTAAAGGCTTTTGCCTATAAAAGTTCGCATCATGCGGCCATTGTCAAAAAAACCCGAAAGCGCAACTGGTATAAAGAAGATTTGTTTGCTCGGTTTGCCGTGCGTGCCCTAACTTTGGATACAAATGACTAAGGCAATTGTTATTGGAGCGGGAATAGGCGGAATTGCTACTGCCATTCAGTTAGCGAAAAAAGGATACGAAGTGGAGGTTTTTGAGGCAAATGACTATGTGGGCGGAAAACTTTCTACATTTTCACTGGGCGATTTTCGTTTTGATGCGGGGCCTTCATTGTTTACGATGCCACAATTTGTAGACGAGTTGTTTAGGCTTTGTAACGAAAATCCCGCCGACTTTTTTCAATACAAACGCAAAGAAATTGCATGTAAATATTTTTGGGAAGATGGTATAAAACTTACCGCTTATGGCGATACCGAACGCTTTACGCAAGAGGTTGAAGATAAACTTCACGTGCCAAGAGCAACGTTAAAGCGCTATCTGGCAAAGGCAAAAAAGAAATTTGATCGCACACGCCCTTTATTCTTAGAACGCTCATTACACAAATGGCCTACCTACCTTAGAAAAGAAACCCTAGTGGGGATTGCCAAGTATTTTTCCTTTGAAATAGATACGTCGCTAAATAGCGTTAATCAAGCCCAATTGCAAGAGCCTCACTTGGTGCAATTCTATAACCGATTTGCTACATACAACGGTTCAAACCCGTACCAAACGCCAGGTATGATGACGCTGGTGCAACATTTAGAACAACACTATGGCACGTATATTCCCAAAAAAGGAATGGGGGATATAAGTCAGTCTTTATATGAACTCGCCAAACGTCAGGGGGTTATATTTCATCTAAGCACTAGCGTTGATAAAATTATTGTTGAAAATAAAAAAGCCGTTGGTATAGTTGCTGATGGGAAATTACACAAAGCCGATGTAGTGGTTTCCAATATGGATATAGTTCCAACGTATAGAAAACTTTTAGCTCATCAAAAACAGCCCGAAAAAGTTTTGGGACAAGAACGTTCAAGTTCGGCGGTGATTTTTTATTGGGGGGTGGGTGCATCATTTCCACAACTGGACTTGCACAATATCTTTTTCTCAGACGATTATGCAGCAGAGTTTGATGCCATTTTTAATCAAAAAAACCTCTATAACGACCCAACAATTTATGTAAACATCACCTCCAAAGACGTACCTGCAGATGCGCCAAAAGGAAAAGAGAATTGGTTTGTGATGATTAATGCGCCGCACGATGTTGGACAAGATTGGAACGTATTAGCTAAGCAACTTCGATCATGGGTAATTGAGAAACTTAATCGTTTATTAGACACTGAAATTGGTTCTTTAATTGAGGAGGAATGGGTCATGACACCCGATATTATTCAATCCAGAACACAATCCCATTTAGGGGCGTTATACGGCGCGTCGTCAAACAACAAAATGGCTGCTTTTCTGCGCCACCCTAATTTTTCAAGCACTATTTCAAACCTGTATTTTTGTGGCGGTAGTGTGCATCCAGGAGGAGGAATTCCATTATGTTTGTTATCGGCAAAAATTGTTGCTGACTTAACGCCAACGCCATGAAAAACGTTTTCATTCCTAAAACAAGTACCGCCAAAATCTCTGTTGGATTGATTTGGCTGTTCCATTTCTCGGGCTTAATGGGCATTCTATTTATTGATCGCGAGCTGTTTTTAGAAACCACGCCGGTTAATTTGTTTATTACCATTGTCTTGTTGTTTGTCAACCTTCCCGATGTAAACAAAAATGTGCTTTTGGCTGCTTTGGTTGCTTTTGTTGTGGGGATGGCTGTAGAACTTCTGGGCGTGAATTATGGGTTGATTTTTGGGCAGTATGTGTATGGTGATAATTTGGGAGTTAAAGTTGGTGGTGTGCCATTACTAATTGGCGCCAATTGGGTAATGCTTACATTTATAACAGGGGCGGTTGGCGCCGTATTTTTTAAACGCGCCGTATATGCAGCTGCATTTGGCGCATTGCTTATGGTGCTTTTAGATTTGGTAATTGAACCCGTAGCACCAAAATTTGACTACTGGGAATTTGCCAATGACACGGCACCGTTATCCAATTACATCGGTTGGTTTTTGGTGGCATTCCCCATACAATGGGTATACCAAACACAAGTAAAACGAAAAGACCAAGCCTTTTCGTTTCATTTGGTATTGATTCAGTTTTTATTTTTTGGCGTCTTTAGCCTAGTACAATGGGCCTCGTAGTTCAACGGATAGAATAGAAGTTTCCTAAACTTTAGATCCAGGTTCGATTCCTGGCGAGGCTACTAAGAAATAGTTAAGGTTAACGTATCGCCATTTAGATTTGGGTTGTAACATGTCAAATCCGAATTACAATTATCGCTAAATTCTCTACCGTGAGTGGGTCCAGAATTGGCACATTTAAACAAATTGTTGTTGTAAGACCATTCGGTATAACCTTGATGGGGGCAAACATTGGTGTAAGCTTGAATTTCAGTAGATGATATGCGCAAAAACAACGCAGGAATACCAATGTTTTTACCGTTCATCCAACCTCCTGTATTGGCAAGTTGACTAAAATTACTGTGCGTTAAATCAATAGTGTAGGTATTACCATTTACTGTATATCCAGAATCTGTATTTCCTGTTCCACCCCCATTGTTAGGATTGGCAATAGCTGCATCATCATCACCACTACTACAGGCCTCTAAAAAACTTAAGCCAAAAAAAGCAAACGCTACAGTGGGGCAAACTTCTTTTAAAAAACTTCTTCGATTTTTCATATTTTTATTTAAAGATATATAATTTTAATAAACGTTCTTAAAAAGTGATTTATAAGAGTAGTGGTATTGTATAGATTTTGTTTGCTTTCAAAAAACTAATTTTAAAATTTGATTAATAAACAACTCACAATGTTATAAATTAAGTTTTAAATCAATCTTTCATATGAAATTGTTTAAACCCCTTTCCTTTTTCTGCCTTATCTTATTTTTTTGTTCCTATGCGCATGCACAAAATTTAGAATTAAATTTTGAGACAAGTACTAATTGGTTTGGTTTTGATGGTGGCTCATTTTCGACAATTACAAACCCTCATCAAAATACGTTAAATTATTCTAATAAAGTTGGGCGCTTAGTTAAGGGCGCTGGAAAAAGTTGGGCGGGCGCATTTTATGACGTTGAAGAACCGATGGATTTTATTACAAACAATACTTTTTCTTTAAAGGTGTATGCACATAAAAATAATGCGAAGCTTTTATTTAAAGTTGAAAATAAAGCTAATGCTTCGAT
The DNA here is from genome assembly GCA_016779945.1 of Bacteroidia bacterium. GTDB lineage: Bacteria > Bacteroidota > Bacteroidia > NS11-12g > UBA9320 > UBA9320. The sequence continues at coordinate 4,485 of JADHMR010000014.1, forward strand.
TAATTATTCTATTGAGAAAACCTTGACTAAATCGAACGAATGGGAAACACTTGTATTTGATTTCTCACAAATTCCATCTAATGCCTACGATAGGATTACGCTCATTTTTGATAATGGTGTTGTGGGAAGTGGCGGTCTCAATTTTACCTATTATGTTGATGATCTCACACTTTACAGAGTGGGAGATCCATTGCCAGAGTGTCCATCCAATTATACGGGAAACGCTCCCAGTACTTCACAATATGAGCTTGTTTGGGCTGATGAGTTTGATCAAGATGGAATACTTTGTCATAAAAACTGGACCTATGATTTAGGTACAGGCTCACAAGGTTGGGGAAATTTTGAAGCGCAATCGTACACCAATAGTGAAGAGAATGTTTATGTAGAAAATGGTATATTGAATATTGTAGCTATAAAAAAGGGGAATGCATATACTTCTGCCCGCATAAAAACACAACAACTTTTTTCGTTACAATATGGAAAATTAGAAATTCGTGCCAAATTACCGACAACTGCTGGAACTTGGCCAGCAGTTTGGCTATTGGGTACTAACAATCCAGAGGTTGGTTGGCCAGCTTCTGGTGAAGTAGATGTAATTGAGCAGTTTCAAGATAAGTCGGTAAACATTTCTACTGCCCACTGGCAGCATGATGGATCACATGCTTCCTACGGTTTAGAAGCCAATATCCCCAATCCGACAGGGTTTAATACCTATTCGTTGGAGTGGACACCAAATTCATTAGTCACAAAAATTAACGGCACTTGGTCTTGGGAAATGACGATTACTAACATCGCGGCGTTTCACAACGACTTTTTTATCATTATAAACCTTGCATTAGGTGGCAACAAGGGTGCTGGCACCATTGACCCGACTTTTTCACAAGACGCACTAGAAATTGACTACATCCGTGTTTACAAAAACAACCAAGGCAGCTTTACGCTGTCTCACAAAGACTTTTTGCCTAAACAGATTACTGTTGTACCCAATCAAACGGGGTGGTTGATATCAAACCCAAATAATCCCATCAAAAGGATAAATTTGTATAATCTATATGGTCAACTGGTTGGTGCGTATAAACCCAACACAGATAACTATACAATCGAAAATGAACAGCTTACAAATGATATAAACTTTATCGAGTTGTTTTACGGACAACAACGAACTGTTTTTAAACTATATAAATCCAATTAAATGTCACGAAAAGTCAATTATTCACTTTTTTTATTCTTTATAATTCTTTTGGGCTGTTCCAGCAATAGCAATGAACCAGAAAAAACAACACCAGAAGTCGATCCACCTGCGGTGGTGACCATTTCCCAAAAAAAATTATATGTTGACGGCAGCAACTATTACATTAAAGGGATTTGCTATGGCCGTAATGGATATTTTAATTATCAGCAAGACATCCCGTTGATGCAAGAGGCCAATATCAATACCATACGTGTGTATGCACCCATTACAGACAGGGCAGAATTGGATGCGTTTCATCAAGCAGGCATTAAAATCATCATGCAAGTTGACTATAATGGCAATTATGAAACCTATGTTCGGGATTACATGATGCATCCGTCTATATTGATGTGGGAAGTAGGAAATGAAAACAATTACCACCCCGATTGGTTTGATGGAAATCTAAACAATTGGTATCGCATACTGGAAGAAGTTGCTGGAAAGATTAAAGGCATAGACACCAACCACCCAGTAGCCACGGCTCATGGCGAAGTGCCAACCGCTATTGCACTTAACAGTTGCCCAAGCGTTGATATTTGGGGCATGAATTTGTATCGTTGGGATAATGATGTACCAGCGATTGAAGAATTTGTCGCTCTTTCAGATAAGCCACTATACATTTCTGAGGCGGGCGCAGACAGTTATGATACACGCGAAAATTCCGAGCGGCAAGATTTACAGGCTGAAGCCACCCAAAAGATTTTGTCGGGTATTTTAGCAAAAAGCGATGTGTGTATGGGCGTAACACTTTTTGCCTTTAGTGACGAATGGTGGAAAGCTGGCAACCCCAGCCAGCAAGATTCGGGCGGATTTGCACCCGAAAGTAGTGGCGTGCCTTATGATGGTGCTGCAAATGAAGAGTATTGGGGTATAGTTAAAAGAGACCGTACAAAAAAGGAGGTATTTACTGTTGTTAAAGAACAATACAACTGAACAAACAAATAGTCAAAACTTTCAGTTCAATTTTTAAATCAAGTTTTAACTCCAAATATGGTAGTGTAATTGTATAGGCTTTAATGTGGCAACTTATTTAGGTCAATTTTTATATTTGGAAATATTTAACTTTAAAATTTATTATTAATGAAAAACTTATACGCAATTCTTTCTGTATTCGCATTTGGGATTTTTGCCTTGGCTCAAGTTCCAGCTGTAGATTTCGAATCTAATGGTGCTGATTACATTACTGCATCTACTGGAAATGCAGGTACTGTTACCATAGTTGACGATACAGCTGATCTAGAAACACATGGTAAAGTGGCCAATATTGTAAATCCAGCTGAACAATATGATGCATGGATAATTACACTCGATAATAAAATTTCTTTTGCTGACGCATCTAAAAAAGTATTATCATTTGATTTTAGAGATCCTACAGCCACTGCTAGGGTAATTCTTTTAAAAGTATCACAAGGAAATGATACGTTTGTTAACGGCGATGGTGCGGCGATTACTGCCTATGAAGTTCAAGCTACTACTGCTGAAACAGCTGATTGGCAAACCTTAAGTTTTGATTTTTCTTCCGCTCAAGGAAGTTATCCTAACAATGCATTTACAAATGATATTGTTGGTGAATACTCGCAACTTGAAATTTTCATTGACTTTGGAACTGCTGTTGGCAGTAACACTTTTGTTGATAACTTTAGAGGAGGTTCACAAGGATCTGTTAATGTACTTCCTGGCCCAACTGCCTCTGCACCAAGTCCAATCGATACACATGATGCTGAAAATGTAAAATCAATTTACTCTGATGCTTATACTTCGGCCGCAGCTAATTGGGATTTAAATCCCGGTTGGGGCCAAGCAACAAGTACTAATGAAGTTCAAATTGATGGCACATCAGATAAAGTTATTAGAATGTCAAACCTAAACTATCAAGGACATACTTTTGATGCTATTGACGCCTCAGGAATGACAACTATGCACCTAGATGTATGGGTTGAAAATGCCGGAGATTTGGATATTTATATAATTTCATTGAACCCCACCGTTCAACCTAAAGTCACAAAAACACTAACTGCGAGTCAATGGGTTAGCTTAGACATTCCTCTTTCAGAATTTACATCTGTCGAATCATTAGTAGATCTTGCTGGTATTGCTCAAATGAAGTATGAAACTACGGATGCCTTAGGATATATTTATGTTGACAATATCTATTTCTGGGCACCACCCTCAACGGATACCGAGATAAATTTCTCTGTAGATACGACCAACAATACTCACTATCCAAATACAAGTAATGGTGATGTGCTAGCTGTTAGTTACTCAACAGATGCAGGATCATCATATACGCTCTCTAGCCCTTTTACTGATTCTGACTCTGATGGCGTATGGGAAGGTTCACTAACCCTCCCTAAAAGTACAGGAGCCGTGCAATATCAACTTGTAGTTACAGATGCTAATTCTGGATACACTGTGGCAACGGCATCAACAGGTGATGCACTTGCTTCAGATGCAGATTTTTCCTTAACTACTGGTGAAAATGCTGTCACTCAAAACTTATTTTTATTAGACAGAGAATCAGATGCTAATAGTTGGGCAACTTTAAAGGCTAGCGCTGTAGCGACGGTAACGGTTACTATTCGTGGTTTTCACCCGGATCATACCTCAGGGCAGTATGGATTAAGAGCACCTGGTGGAGATTGTTATAACTTAGGGGACTGGACTTCAAACACGGATGGTGTATTTACAGATACGATGACATTACCGTATTACTCGACTCAAGTATATCAGGTAGGTTTCCACAACGGAACTAACGGTTGGTGTGGAGCTAACATGGTTTCTGGTAACGCAAATACAAATACAGACTTCTCAGTTTCTGTAGTTGAAGCAGACGTAACAGAAGATTTGACAGCAATTAATGCTGTTGATAGTAATGGAAATTTCATCGTATATACTTCTGAGGGAGATCTAGGAAACTACCCTGCTACTCAAATTAATTTTAATGAAGATTGGATAGCAGAAGCAATAAAAAGTGATGAAGGGGCGGTTGCAACAATAATCGACGATCCATCTAATTCAGACAAAGGCAAAGTATTAAATGTTGTCTATGGTGGCGAAGGCTCTCAAGATTGGCAAAATGCGCAAATACTTATTCCTGTAGGTCAGAAAAAGTTAGATTTAAGAACAACAAAAACTGTTTCTTTTGATATTTGGACAAGCCATGATGATACGGATGCAAACAAAGGAAAATATTCAGGGTTGTTAAAACTTGAAACTCCAACTACTGGTTCAGGTACTATTGAAAAAGGATTCGTAACAAGTGGAAATGGATGGGAGACCATTACAGTCGACTTCACGGATAACTTTAAAAACGACAATGGTGATGCTGGTTCTAACGATCAGTTTAGAAAAATTGTTCTCTTTACCAATTATGGTGGTGGAGATGGTGCTCATCAAGTATCAGGTGGTATTCATAAGAAAGTGGATACTAGAGTTTATGACAACTTCGTTTATGCAGAAGGTGACCTCGTTCCTAACCCTGTAAGTCCTATAACCTCATACAGTGAAAACTTTGATGATGGTGATTCATCATGGGCAGCTGCAGATGGTGCGTCATTTGCAGAAGCTGACGGATACGGAACTGCTTCATCAACAAATGCTTCTGATTGGGCACATATTTATTATAATTCTACTGCAGCACTTGATTTATCAGCTGGTGATAAAGGATTCTCATTTAAGATTAATGGCCCAAGAGCTTCTAAAGTTTTCTTAAAACTTCAAGTAGGTGATGAATATTGGAACAACCATGAGTATATTCCTGCTGAAGCAAATTATACCACTCCAGGTGAGTGGCAAACAATTACTGTTGATGCTTCTGGACAGACCTCCAATGACAAAACAAGAATTGTAATATTCTTTGACACGCAAACTGCAGCAAGCTCGGATCCGAATCAAGATGTTTTCCAGATTGATGACTTTAAATTTGGTGTTTTTGCAACATTAGATTTTGCCGATGTAAATGCTTTTACTAAAGCAATAACTGTTTATCCAAACCCAACTGATGGAATCCTAAACATTTCAGGAGTTGAAAAAGTAGATGCTATAAGAGCATTCTCCATTAGCGGACAACTTATAAAAGAGGCTGTTAACACAAACAGAATTGATTTATCTTCTCAAAGAAGCGGACTTTATATGATTGAAGTTCAACATGAAGGTGCTACTTCTGTGAATAAACTTATCATCAGATAATGAGCTGTAAGCACTAACGATTGGAGATGTTTTCTTAGTGACATAGCCAATCATATGACACTACAAAAAAGGCACTAGCATTTGTTAGTGCCTTTTTTATATTGTACATTCTATATATTACATAATTTATAAATTTATATAAATTAGCATTTTAATATCTGATTATTTGAAAAGATTCCTTAGTTTAATTTTAGTTGTAGTTGGGTTTTTCACTCTTATAGGTCAAGAGTTACCACCTATACAAGCCTATGCCCCAGAGCTATACAAAGCAGGTAGCCAAAACTGGAATATTTCACAAAATGATTCGGGCGTTATCTATGTAGCCAATAACGAGGGTTTGTTGTCATTTGATGGTGCTCATTGGCGTTTATACCCGTCCCCAAACGCATCTATTCTAAGATCTGTGCATGTACATAATAATGTTATTTATTCGGGTGCCTACATGGATTTTGGTTATTGGAGGCCACAGCCCGATGGCAGTCTTCACTATGTTTCTTTAGTTGATAAGCTTGGCTTTAAAATGTTAGAAGATGAACAAGTATGGAATATCAATCACTACAAGCAGTTTGTTGTTTTTCAGTCCTTAAATCGACTTTTAATTTACAATCAAGTAACCAACTCACTAAGTACGTTAGATCCTCCTACGGATACTATTCTTAAATCCTACTTTGTTGATGAGGACGTGTATATCCAAACAACTGATTTTTCTATCTATAAAATAAATAGCGACGAATTAATTAAAGTTGCTTCTGGAGAGAGCCTTAAGCAAAAATTAGTCATTAAGATTTTTGACAAAGGCGAGGATCTTTTGTTTCTAACAGAAAAAGATGGTTTTTTTACACTGCGCCCGAATCAAATTGTTCCATGGCTAATAAGTGCGCAAAAGCTTTTAGAAAAAGGATTGGTTTATAGTGCTACACAAATTAATGATGACTATTATGCGATTGGTACCGTCACAGATGGGCTAATTCTTTTGGATATTTATGGGAATATTGTTTTTTCTGCCAAAAAGGGAAGCGGCCTTAACAACAATACAGTTTTAAGCACTTTTGTTGACGCTAACCAGAATTTGTGGGTTGGCTTGGATAATGGATTGGCATTTATTAATTTAAATTCTGATAAACAGATCTATTTTGATGACCTAGGTACTTTGGGTGCGATATATACTAGCGCAACTCATGACAACAAGCTTTATTTGGGAACTAATCAGGGATTGTTTTATAAAGAGCTATCGACGGATGACTTGTTTAAAAAGATAAATGGATTAGAAGGTCAGGTTTGGAACTTAACTCTGATTGACAATTCACTTTTCTGCGCACACAACCTTGGTGTTTTTGAGATTAATGGTACTAAGGTAAACCCAATTTTTACGGAAGTTGGTGCTTGGAAATTTTTAGATGTAGACAAAAACACCATTTTGGTAGGTACCTACAATGGACTTCATGTATTGAAAAGAAAAAAGAACTTGTGGACATACCATCATAAATTGACAGGCTTTGATATTTCGTCTCGTTTTTTTGAAATCACCTCTGACACCACAGCCTTAGTAAGTCATGGATATAAAGGAGTTTTTAGCTTAAAGCTAGATAAAGAGCTTACACGGATTCATGAGACAACCATTTTACCAATAGATAAAGGTCCATCAAGCTTGAGTAAAATGAGCGGAAATACGTATTATTTCAATAGTGACGGGTTTTACCAATACGATAATAAGGAAAATAAGTTTGACTTAAATGCGCGTATAACCACAATCTTAAAAGAGGATATATTCACGGCATGTAAGATGGAATCCATCAATGAAAGTCAGCTCTTTCTGTTTGGAAAAGAATATATTTATAAAATTGAAAAAAATATTTTTTCGGATGAACTGGAGTTAAGTAGACACTTTATTGGAGAACTCATCAGAGAACATGTTTTGGGTTTTGAAAATATTACGTCCTTGAGTGAAAGTAACTACCTGATTGGATCAAGGGAAGGGTATTTGATTACAAACTTTTCTACTAATCCAATAATCACAAATGACATAATCATTAGCCAAATTACAGCTAAGAATGTTTTCCAGCAAACCAAAACCCTATATATTAATGAGACTAATGATATCCCATATGATTTTAACACCATTACATTTGACTTTAGTTTGCCTGAATTCCAGTTTGAAGACAAAATTAAGTATCGCTATATGCTGGAAGGACTCAACAAGAGCTGGAGTAAATGGGATAACCTTGATCAAATCACTTTTGGTAATTTAAGATATGGTACATATACCCTTACGATCCAAGCAAGAATAAGTGATGTTGCAACCACTACTATTCAACGAAACTTTACTATTCTAAAACCTTGGTATGCAACTAGTGGCGTTTTATTTACATCAATTGGTATGTTCTTTTTTATCGCGTTTTCTGTAAACAAGGCGTATAAAAGATATTACACAAAGCTGCAATCGAGACTAATCGAAGAGAATAATCAAAAACTAGAGCTAATTGAACTTAGAAACAATGAAAAGTTGATTCACCTTGAGAATAAAAGTTTAGAAGAAAATATCCAGAGTAAAAATAGGGAGCTTGCAATAGCTACCATGGCGATTGTTAAGAAAAATGAATTTTTGAAAACGATACTGCAGGATTTGGAAAATATGGAATCAACCCCATTGGTCAATCGTGTGATTAGAATCATAAAACGTAATTCTAAAAAAGATGACGATTGGGAATTTTTCCGCGAGGCATTTGATAATTCAGACAATGATTTTCTTAAAAAACTCAAGATCAAACACCCAAAACTAACTCCTAATGATATGCGCTTATGCGCCTATTTGAGACTCAATCTAACATCAAAAGAAATTGCTCCCTTATTTAATATTTCTGTAAAGAGTGTGGAGATAAAAAGATACAGACTCAGAAAACGTATGGATTTGAGTGGGGATGTAAAATTAGTTGATTATATTATAGGACTATAACTTTCAATTTCGTAAAATATCGTTTGATTTTTTGCATCGTATATATTTTGTATAGTTATATATTATAGGATTTAATAATTGATAATATTAGATTTGTATTTTATCCGTTAATCATATGTATATGAGGTTTATTATAGTTTTAAGTTTTTTGTTTTTTGTGGCAGTTGTTCATCAATCGTATGGGCAGTTAGCTGTAAATGGTATAGTTTTAGAAAACGAAAAGGGTATTCCAATTCCAGGAGCCACTGTACTTGTAAAGGGAAAACAAATAGCTACGAACACCAATTTTGATGGTGTATTTGCTTTATCTGGTTTGTCAAATGGGGATACTTTAATTGTTTCCTCTATTGGTTTTAAAACCTTAGAGATTAAAGTGGCTAATGGTAGTAATCTTCAAATCTCATTAGAGGAGGAAGTTAACGCATTAGATGAAGTGGTGGTTGTAGGCTACGGTACTCAATCCAAAAAAGAAGTAACCGGTTCAGTATCTGTAATAAATAGCGAAACTATCGAAAACATAAAGCCAACACGTATTGAACAAGCTCTTCAAGGTCAAGTGGCGGGGGTCAATATTACGTCTCAGTCGGGTGCTCCAGGTGCTGGACTAGACATCAGAATTCGCGGGATATCAACAAATGGAGACAATAGACCTCTTATATTAGTAGACGGTAACGTTATTGAAGAACTAAGTGTTATTAACCCTAGCGATATTGCTAGCATATCCGTTTTAAAAGATGCATCAGCTGGTATCTATGGTACACGTGCTGCAAATGGGGTAATACTGATAAGCACAAAAACAGGACGCCTTGAAACACCCATTAAGGTTAGTTATAATGCATACACCGGATTACAAGAAACAACTCGAAAATTACCACTATTAAATGCCACTGAATTTGTCTTGATTACCAATGAGGCACACGCCGCTGGTGGTGAGGATTTGCCTTTTGACTATCTTGGCAATATTGGTCAAGGAACCAATTGGCAAGACGAACTTTTTCAGTTAGCTAAAATTACGAGTCAAGACGTTAGCATAAGAGGCGGTGGTAAAAAATCAACCTACAGTGCTAGTTTTTCCTCTTTCTCCCAAGACGGAATTGTAGGGGGCATAAAATCCAACTTTCAACGGTATACAGGAAAAGCAAATTATAGTGTTAACCCAATTGAAGGCTTAGATATAAATGCAAGCCTATTGTACAGTAATACATATAGAAGGACTCTACCTGAGAACAGTATAGGATCGCTTTTGTATAATGCCATTAGCATGCCCTCAAATCTACCTGTTTACGACGAAAATGGCGATTTTACTCGTGCAGTTGATCAGCCAATTGAGGTGGTAAACCCATTGAAGCAAAAATTTCTAGCAATTAACCGTACGCAAGCAGACCGTTACAGCACTGTATTTGGATTGAAGTACAGTATTTTTCCACAATTAAGCGTTCAAGCCAACTATCAAGGAAATTATACTGAAGTACGAGGCCGTTATTATGGGCCGATTTCAGATTATGGAGTAGAGGGAGTATTTAGTGACAAGGTATTTGATGCTCAAACAGCTGGCTACAACGAGCCACTAGATATTTACCGTGATTATACAGTGGATTTACTTGTTAATTATGAAGATACTTTTGCTGAGAAGCACAACGTAAAAGTTACATTAGGGAACAGTATTTTTAGAACGTATCAGGATGGATACGGATCGATAGGTTTAAATATGCCGGTAATTACTGATATTAATGACGCCAATCTTGCAGACGCTGAGAGCATACAACCTATTTTTATAAATAGATCGAACCGACTTTCGGATTCAAGGTTACTTTCTTATTTTGCCAGATTACGCTATGATTACGAAGGCAAGTATTTGTTAACAGCTGTCATACGAAGAGACGGCTCGTCTAATTTTGGACCTGGCAATAAGTTTGGGTATTTCCCATCTGCTTCTGCAGGTTGGGTAGTTAGCGAAGAATCTTTTCTAGAGAATAATTCAATAATAGATTTTTTAAAGCTAAGAGGATCTTTTGGAATACTTGGCAATGATAGAATTGGTTCTTTTAGGTTTGTATCTCTAATGAATGGCGAAGGCGTATATACATTCGGAGGTAATCAACTTGTTTTCGGGACTGCAACTGGAGCCCTATCAAATCCAAACATTCAATGGGAAGAACAAGAATCTTTCAATGTAGGATTAGACCTTAGAATGTTGAACAATAAAGTCAATATGACTTTTGAGTACTATAAAAGAACCACACGTAATCTTTTGTTAGTAGTCGAATCCAGTTCTTTATTGGGTACAGCCGCACCAGGATCTGGCAACCCTTTCGCAAATGCAGGAACGATCGAAAACAAAGGCTTCGAGTTTGAGCTTGGATATCAAGACACATTCTTTAATGACTTGGGCTTCGGGTTGAATTATAATTTTTCAACCTTAGAAAACAACGTGTTAGTTGTTGATAATCAAATAGGATATGTTCTTGGTGGTGGATTTGGAATTGGAAACTTTGAAGGCCCCTCTCGTATGGAAGCTGGCTACCCAATAGGGTATTATTATGGATTAAAAACGAATGGAATCTTTCAAACCTTAGAAGAGGTTGATGCCCATGCATCACAACGTGCGCTTGGAGCTGATGCCGTACCTGGAGATTTTCGCTATGTTGATCTAGATAATAATGGTGTAATTGATGAAAATGACAGAACCTACATTGGCGATCCGATACCGGATATTACTATGGGGCTTAACCTGTCTTTAGATTATAAACAATTTGATTTTAAGGCATATGCATTTGCATCTTTGGGCGGCGATATCGTTCGTAATTATGAGCGGTACGGAAAACTTACCAACAGACCCTCTTACGTGCTAGACCGTTGGCATGGGCCTGGAACCTCAAACACAACGCCTCGTGTTACCACAGCGGCAAATCCAAATACACGCTTTTCTGATTTTTATGTTGAAGACGGATCTTTTGTGAGAGTTCAGAATATGCAGCTAGGGTATAATTTAAATAATCAATTTTTAGATATCGAGTCATTTAGATTATACGTGTCTGTTAACAACGCATTTACATTCACAAAATACAAAGGATTTGACCCAACAACTTCTTCAGGTGCACCAATTGGCGGAGGGTTTGATCAAGGTTTTTATCCAAACCCAAGAACATTTTCATTAGGTGTAAACATTAAATTTTAATTCGGATGAAAAATTTTAAAAATAGTACAATAATCGTTTTTATAACTCTTTTTACCATAACATCTTGCGATGATGATTTTGTTTATGTAAACTCACAAGACGTAAATTCAGAAGATTATTTCAATTCTGAAGAAGAATATTTTAATGCTTTAGTTGGGGCATATGACTTATTAGGGATGACATATCAAAGCTCTATTTTAGGTGAAATTGCATCTGACAACACACTTTGTGGAGGCGAGAACGCTACAGACGTGCCTGGATACCAGCAAATTGATGATATGATTCATACTGGCAATAATATTCAACTAAGGGATATCTTTAAATGGATGTATGCGGGTTTGAATCGTGCTAATTTTATTATTGAGTTTCGGGATAAAACAGACTTTGATGGTCGCGAAATCATGATTGCCGAAGCCCACTTTCTTCGTGCATTTTATTATTTCGAGCTGGTTAAATGGTTTGGTCCTGTTCCGCTAGTTGTAGACAAACGAATTCAATACGGAGATCAATTTAGCTTACCTCGTACTCCGGTGTCTGAAATTTATGCGCAGCTAGAAAAAGATTTGATTTATGCTGCAAACGTTCTTCCTGAATATCAAATACTTGTAGGTAGAGCTACTAAAGGAGCTGCACAGGCCTTATTGGGAAAAATTTATTTATATCAAAATAAATTTGATGAGGCTGCCGATGCTCTGGATAGTGTTATAACGAGTAATAATTATAGTTTGGTTGAAAATTTTGCTGACTTATTTGAAAACGATACCACTTTTGATTTTCAATACAACCCAACTCCCACAAACGACTCACCCAATAATGTAGACTTTGACACAGATACAATTGAGATTGAAGATCATATTTTACTCACTGGCAAACCTGTTTTATATCAAAGTGCTGCACCATTGGAGGGGCTAATTAGCGAAACAACATATTATGCCATTGCTGTTGATTATAACCACATTCAATTAGCAGCTTCCCATCAAGATGCTATTGACAATAAGCCTATTGATTTGACCTCTGGAGTAGCTAGTGCACACGCACTATATGCCCAATTTGAGAATAGCCAAGAATCTGTATTTGAAGTACAGTATTCCGATCTGGAGGGCGGTAGTTTTGGATGTTTTGCCTGTGTTGAAGGGAATATTGCGGTTGGCTTTTCCGGGATTCGAAAATATGTAGGTTCACCCTTTAGCCCGCGTTTTGAGTCTGGTTACAGCTTCAATGTTCCTACTCAAGAATCTTACGACTCATATAATGAATTAGATACCAGACGCGATACGTCCATATTAGATATAGAAAAATGGGTAGCCGATTGGGCTGCCTTAGGAATTACAATTTCATATGGTAAGGGGTATGAACACACAGGTTTTTTTAACCGCAAGTATTTACCCCGAAAAAGAGATGCTAATATTCCTGACCCCAACCTTACAAACCCAAACAATTATCGCGCCATTAGATATGCAGATGTTTTGTTAATGGCTGCCGAAGCACATAACAAAAAATCTAATCCTGACCCTGTAACAGCCCGTTATTATTTGAATCAAGTTCGAGAAAGGGCATTTGGAAATTCAGAATTCAATGTTACTTCATTAAGCGGCGAAGCGCTTAACCAAACAATTTTTAATGAAAGAAGGTTGGAGCTAATGGGAGAAGGACATCGATTCTTTGACTTAGTTCGAACAGGACAAGCTAAAAATTTCATCCCTGGTTTTCAAGAAGGAAAGCATGAACTTTTTCCAATTCCTGTTGTTGAAATTGAACTCTCAGGAAATAACTGGGAACAAAACCCAGGCTATTAATTTTATACGATGGATATGAGACTAATAAAAATTTTAATTTTAATATGTGTTACAGCAACACTTAATTCATGTGACTCTGATGGTTTACGAGACACATCTTTTGCTGACTTTCTAAAAGCGCCAACAAACGTTGGAGTGATGATTAAAGTTTCTACAGATTTTTCTGGTACTGTTCAAATTACACCTTATGCTGATGGCGCAGCGTCATTTCTAGTCGATTTAGGTGACGGTTCAGAAGCGCAAGAAATTTCTGCAGGACTGGAAATCAATCACACCTATGAAACAGGTCAATATGAAATAAAAGTTGTTGCATTTTCAACTACCGACGTGAGTTCCATTGAAATAACAGATTCCTTTTTCGTGCTATCTTCATGTCAGACAGAAACAGAAGAAAACATAGATGGGAATGCAGGACCATTAAATATTTCAGTTGTAAATAGGTTTCAAAATAATTTTACGCCCATTGGAGGTCTTACCACTAGACCAACAAGCAATCCGTCAATCTCCCTTTCGAATATTAGCTGTAATGTGCAAGAGGTGGTTAGGACTAGCGGTTGTTCAGCGTTTGCAGGACTAATAAAACCATTTTCTTCGCCATTCTTAATCTCTGAAGATTCGGACACGTTTTCCTTAGACGTTTATGGTGAACAAACAGTCGATGTAAATATTCTTTTTGTTGGTGCGGATATATTTAACATAACCCAAAGCACGACCAGCTCTGGAGAGTGGCAAAAACTCACTTACGATTTAAGTTCGTATCACGGCGGCTCAATTTCTAGAATATTAATTTATTTTGATAAAGCTCAGGCTTGTGATGATAGCATATATTATTTTGACAACATTCAATTATTAGCAGAATAAAATGAAAAAATTAATCTATATAAAATCGCTACTACTCTTAACTATGTTCGTTTCATGTAGTGAAGAAAACTACGAGTTTGGACAAATAATTATTCCATCAAAAATTGAATTTAGTGTAGAAGTTTTAGGCGCTGATGCGACAAATCCATACGGGGACGGAACAGGTCAGGTTGTTTTCAAAACAACGGCAAATAACGCCCTAGCCTTTAAATATATTATTGAAGGTGTTGAGTATGTATCCCCAAGTGGAAGATTAAGTCACTTATTTACTTCATCAGGCTTAAATGAATATACCATAAATATTTTTGCCATTGGAACGGCCGGAGTTCAATCTAATTTGGTTCAAACCGTAAAGGTTTTAGTCCTCTATGAACCCCCAGCTGAGCTTCTTACAATGCTGCATTTAAATTCTCAAAGGACCTGGCGCATAAAAGCTGAAGGCCCAGATCATTTTGGTTTAGGACCGGGACTGGGGGATGATCCTTTTAGTTGGTATTCGGCATCACCCAATGAAAAATCATATACCGGAATGTATGATGATAGGTATGTTTTTAATGAAGACGGAACTTTTACCCATGTTACTAACGGTACTGTCTTTGGCTTTGAAGAGTATTTGAACAATGATATTGGCGCATCTGGTGAAGAAGCCAATGATTTAGGAGAAGTAGATCATTATCCTTTGGACGATTATTCTGCCAATTGGACACTTTCTGCTCCCGCTGGACAAGAAACGTTAAACCTAACTGGAAAAGCATTTATTGGCATGTATGTTGGAGGAAATCATCAGTATAAGATCATGTCACGTACTGATAATGAAATGGTACTTCAAACAACAGAAGGTGATGAAGAATTTGATTGGCATATTCGCCTTATTGCTGAGGATTAACCATATTGCTAAAAAGAACAAATAGTGCAACTTATCTATGAAAATAATAGTATTAATTTATAATCATTTTACTTAGATAATGTTTATTTCTATACACAGCAATTGTTTTTATTAGCTATCAATAATCACACAACTGCGATTTGATTAATTGAATCGCAGTATATGAAAAAAATTAAAAGCTCAAAAAATCTGTAAAACACTTTTAAAAGGCATCGATAATGAATCAAAATATTTTACGATTTCTTTTCTATTTGATTTTATTGGGCTGCGGTAAAAGCGACCCTTCTTCAATAGACCTTAACGAAACACAAGAACCTAACTCAGACGATAAGTATGGGATGAAGTTGGTTTGGGAAGATGAGTTTGATTACAATGGAGCTGTGGATGCAAAGAAGTGGCACCATCAGATTACTCCGATTATGGGAAGTAGCTGGGCCAACGGTGAAGTCCAACATTACACAAATCATCAAGAAAACTCATACGTGAGCAACGGAACGCTCAAAATTATTGCAAAAAAAGAACGATATACATTTCAAGGAAATACCAAGAGTTATACTTCTGCTCGTTTAAACACAAAATATGCTTTTCAATACGGACGTATTGATATTCGTGCCAAATTACCTGCCGAAGCGGGCACTTGGCCTGCGTTTTGGACTTTAGGAGCCAACATTAATGAGGTAGGTAATTATCATGGAAATACTTACGGTAGTGTAGGTTGGCCCGCTTGTGGTGAAATTGATATCATGGAACAAAACGGATGGGATAAAAATAATCTAATTGGCCATCTACATTGGGGCAACACCCAAACAACTCAATATCAAAACGAAGGCGAAACAAAACGCGTTCAAAACACGGCGTCAGAATTTAATCTGTATTCTTTAGAATGGACTAAAAACGAAATTAGAATACTTTTCAATAACGAAGTTTTTTATATAAAATCTATTGACAATAGCATGCCATATCGTTTTCCACATTATGTGTTGTTTAATATTGCCATGGGGGGTACTCTTGGTGGAGCTATTCCTGCCAATTTCACCCAATCCGTAATGGAGGTGGACTATATTAGAATTTATCAATAACCAAACCTTAAATCGAACCCTATTTTATGTTTTTTGAAAATAAAAATAACGACTGGACTCACGAGACCATAGATACAATGAATTTAAGATCAACAATACCCAACGACGCTATCTATTTTGGTGCACAAGGAACTAAATTTTCAACCAAAGAAGTTAAGGGGGAGGAAATAATACAAAACGGCGAAACATTTTACAAAATTTCAAACGTAGATGGTATGCGTCCGTTTTTTATGAGCATTGTTAGCAATTCCAATCACTGGATGTTTATTTCTAGTAAAGGCAGTTTGTCTGCTGGACGGCAGAACAGCAACTATTCCCTATTTCCATATTATACGGACGATAAAATCACCGAGTCGGCAGAAACAACAGGCAGCAAGACAATTTTTATTGTTACCAAATCGGATAAAAACTTCTTGTGGGAGCCCTTTTCAGAGCGTCATAACGGGGTGTATAACATCACACGTAATCTTTATAAAAACACCTTTGGCAATAAAATAATTTTTGAGGAAATCAATCACGACTTAGAGGTTAGCTTCACCTATGAGTGGAACTCTAGCGATAAGTATGGGTTTGTTCGAAAATCATGCGTTAATAATACAGGTGCTGATCACATTACCATAAAACTATTAGATGGAATTCAAAACATCTTACCTAATGGAGTAGACCCTGCATTGCAAAACGCAAGTAGTAATCTTGTAGATGCTTACAAAAAATGTGAGTTGGAAGAAGATACAGGTCTTGGTATTTATTCGTTGAGTGCCATTATTGTAGACCGCGCCGAGCCAAGTGAATCGCTAAAGGCAAATGTCGTTTGGTCGATTGGGCTTGACAACTCCAAAAAACTTATTTCATCGCTTCAATTAGATAGGTTCCGTAGCGGACAAGACCTATCACATGAGGTAGATATCAAAGCTGAAAAAGGCGCGTATTTTGTTACTGACACCATCACATTAAATGGTGGCGAAGCTAAGCGCTGGATGCTGGTGGCAGATGTCAACAAAACCATTTCGGATATTGTTGCTATCAAAGAAGACTTACTTCACAACTCCAATTTGGAAACGGAAGTATTGGATGATGTTGTACATGGTTCCAAACACTTGATTCAGTTGGTAGGAGCTGCAGATGGTTTGCAAATGACAAACGACCGCTTACGTAACATACGCCATTATGCCAATACCATGTTTAACATTATGCGTGGGGGAATTTTTGACAACAATTACCAAATTGAAAAGGCTGATTTTATAGCTTATATTGCCAATGCCAACCGAAAAGTACACAGATTAAAAGAAGCAGTTTTGGATGCACTTCCTGAGTTGTTTGATGTTAATCACCTTAAAGAAATTGCCGAAGCAGACGATAACAAAAACTTTAAACGTCTGTGTTTTGAGTATTTACCCCTGAAGTTTAGCCGCCGCCATGGCGATCCAAGTCGTCCATGGAACAGATTTTCGATTAACACCCGCACTGAACATGGGGATAAAATTTTAGATTACGAAGGAAACTGGCGTGATATTTTCCAAAACTGGGAGGCGTTGGCACACTCGTATCCAGAGTTTATTGAGGGAATGATTCACAAATTCTTGAATGCCACTACCTTTGATGGGTATAACCCCTATCGCGTTACCAAAGGCGGATTTGATTGGGAAACCATTGAGCCAGACAATCCATGGTCGTATATTGGCTATTGGGGTGATCATCAGATTATTTACCTCTTAAAATTTTTGGAATTTATTGAGGATTATTATCCCAAGAAACTGGAATCGTATTTCAAGCACGATATGTTTGTCTATGCCAATGTCCCCTACCGCATAAAGAGTTACCAAGACATTTTAAAAGACGCAAAAAACACTATAGATTTTGACTTCGAGAGAGAAGAAAACATACATTTTAAGCGAGAAGAAATTGGTGTGGATGGCGCATTACTCCGAGACAATACGGTGTTTATTTACAAGGTCAATTTCGTAGAGAAAATTTTGGCGACTGTTTTGGCAAAAATGTCAAACTTTATCCCTGAAGGTGGGATTTGGATGAACACCCAGCGACCCGAATGGAATGATGCCAACAATGCCCTTGTTGGAAACGGGGTATCTATGGTAACCTTGTATTACTTGCGTCGTTTTTTACGCTTTTTTGAGACGGTTGTAACAAATTCTCAGAGTACAGATTTTTATATTTCTAAGGAGTTACGTGTATTTTTCAACCAAGTTACTGACTGTTTACAGCAACACAAATCGTTGTTAAACGGAACCATTTCAGACGCGGAAAGAAAAAGCGTTATGGATGTGCTTGGTGAAGCTGGAAGCCTATACCGTAACACGATTTATGACAATCGTTTTTCGGGAGATAAAGAAATTGTTACTAAAGAAGATTTAGTATCCTTTTTGGATGTAGCCACTGCATTTTTGGAACATTCCATAGAGGCAAATAAACGCAAAGACAACCTTTACCATGCGTACAACCTAATGACGGTAAATGGCTCAGATGAAGTAAGTATTTCGCATCTTCCTGAAATGCTTGAAGGGCAAGTTGCTGTACTTAGCTCGGGGTATTTATCTGCAAAAGAAAGCCTTGAAGTACTTGATGGCTTAAAGGCTAGTGCTTTGTTTAGACCTGACCAATACAGCTATATACTGTATCCAGACAAAGAACTTCCTCGTTTTGTCAATAAAAACACTATTCCTAAAGATAAAGTAGCAGCTTCAGCGTTGCTATCAAAACTAGTTGCAGACAATAATACGCAAGTACTTTCGCAGGACTTACGCGGCAATTATCACTTTAACGGAAACTTTAACAATACTGATAGTTTGCAAGCTGCACTTCAGGCATTGCCTGAGCAATACCAATCAATGGTAGCCAACGAAACTACTTACGTTGAGCAAGTTTTTGAAGATATCTTTGACCATAAATCCTTCACGGGGCGTTCGGGAACATTCTTCGGCTACGAAGGCTTAGGCTCTATTTATTGGCACATGGTGTCCAAACTGCTCTTAGCGGTGTATGAAATTACACGAGATGCTATTCAAGCCAACGAAGACCCGGTATTGGTAGGAAAATTATTTGACCATTATTTTGAAATCAATGCAGGTATTGGAGCACACAAATCTCCTGAATTGTATGGAGCATTCCCCACAGATCCGTATTCGCACACTCCGGGCGGAAAAGGCGCACAACAGCCCGGAATGACAGGGCAGGTAAAAGAAGACATCATCAGTCGTTTTGGTGAGCTTGGCGTTCGAGTAACCAAAGGCGTACTCAAATTTGACCCAACCATACTGCGAAGCGTTGAATTTTTAACTTCACCGCAAACGTTCCATTATGTAAACCTAACAGGCGAGGCGTGTGACATTCCATTAGAAAAGGATACACTGGCTTTTACCTATTGTCAAGTACCTATTATTTATAAAAAATCAAAAACGGCAACTACCGAGGTGGTATTCCAGTCTGGCGAATCCCAAACATTTTCGTCAAATCAATTGGATGAAAGCCTTAGTTCTGCCCTTTTTCAACGAACGAATACCATTAACAAAATAATTGTTTCTGTTTTGAAAGAATAGTATTTAACAAAAAAAATCATTTGTGGATATTGATTACCCCACTCAAATATGAGCACTATGAGAATTATCGGATTTTATGGATTTTTCGCAATAGTGCTTTGGTTTTCAGTCTCCTGTAATACACAGCATTCGAATATGAAGAGTAAAACTGCTGCCGAAATTTTAGGGAACCCTGATTATATGGCAATATCTTACGGTGGATACCGAAAGACAACCCGCGATGTTCAGCCCACTATTGCTGAGCTAAAAGAGGATATGAAAATTCTTCATGCCATGGGTGTTCGCATTGTAAGAACATATAATGTGCATTTGCCGCAGGCAGCCAACTTGCTCAAAGCCATCTCGGAACTTAAAGCCGAAAACGCGGAATTTGAAATGTATGTGATGCTGGGTGCATGGATTGACTGTTTAAACGCATGGACAAACAAGGTAGTTAATCACAACGTCGAAAGTCCACGAAATGAAGAGGAAATTGCTAAAGCGGTTGAACTTGCTAATCAATATCCTGAGATTGTTAAAATCCTTGCGGTTGGAAACGAGGCGATGGTCAGATGGGCAACTTCCTACTATGTTCAGCCAGATATTATTTTAAAATGGGTAACCCATTTGCAGAGTCTTAAAAAAGAAGGAAAATTGCCTAAGGACTTATGGATTACGTGCTCTGACGATTATGCATCTTGGGGTGGTGGCGATACGTCATACCATAATGAAGATTTGGAAGCATTAATTGCAGCGGTGGATTACGTTTCCATGCACACTTATCCCTTCCACAATACGCATTACAATCCTGCTTTTTGGGAAATTACTCAAGAAGAGGCAAAGGACAAAACTCCACGCCAACTTATAGAAGCTGCTATGTTGCGTGCTCGGGACTTTGCTATTTCACAATATAACGACGTAAAAAAATACATGACGAGTTTAGGTATTGAAAAACCTATTCATATTGGTGAGACAGGTTGGGCCACAATTTCAAATGGCTTTTACGGCAGAAAAGGATCTCACGCCGCAGACGAGTACAAACAGGCAAAGTATTACATGCTAATGCGTGAATGGGCAAAAGAGAACGGCGTATCCTGTTTTTATTTTGAAGCTTTTGACGAGCCATGGAAAGAAGCACATAACCCAAAAGGTTCGGAAAATCATTTTGGGCTTATTACAGTTGATGGTAAAGCCAAATATGCCCTTTGGGAATTGGTGGACAACGGTACTTTCAATGGACTTACACGAAATGGCGCGCCCATCACAAAAACATTTAATGGAAATAATGAGAATATTTTTATTTCTGTCTTACCACCCAATATTTTAGAACACAACCTAAACTAAAGCCATGTTACGCAACGCAATTCAAATTGGATTATTACTTACTATGATGGGAACTTCTTGTACAAAATCCTTCGAGGCGGAGGTTTTCGAAACATCTGAAAGTGGAAACAAGCTCACAAAACGCACTGATTTTGTCGCTGGAGTTAATCCTTCAACTATCGTCCTTGACGATTCAAAAGAATTTCAAACTATAACGGGTTTTGGCGGAGCCTTTACAGAGTCCTCGGCATATCTGCTTAATCAAGTCAGTAAAGAAAATAGAGACCGTATTTTGCGTGCCTATTTTGCAAATGAAGGTGCAAGATATTCCCTTACACGAACCCACATGAACTCATGCGACTTTTCGTTGAACAATTATTCATATACGCCTGTTGCAGGCGACACCGAATTGCAACATTTTTCTATAGATGAAGACAGAGAAGACCTCATTCCAATGATAAAAGACGCCATGGCTATTTCTGAGGACGGCTTTCGTCTTTTTGCTTCCCCTTGGACGGCTGCACCGTGGATGAAAGACAACAACAGTTGGGTGGGCGGAAAACTGCTCCCAGAATATTACGATACTTGGGCGCTGTTTTTTTCAAAATATGTAGATGCGTACAAAGCCGAAGGTATTGATATCTGGGGATTTACCGTTGAAAACGAACCTCACGGAAATGGCGAAAATTGGGAAAGCATGCACTATTCGCCTGAGGAAATGACCCACTTTGTACAACATTTTTTAGGACCAAAATTAGAAGCTGATGGCAAAGGCGATTTAGTCATACTTGGTTATGATCAAAATCGTGAAGGCATACGCGAGTGGGTAGATGTGATGTATAAAGATAAAGCATCATCAAAATATTACGACGGCACTGCGGTACATTGGTATGAAAGCACCTACGATTATTTTCCAACAGAGCTACAATATGCTCACGAAAAGGCGCCTGACAAATATCTTATTCAGACAGAGGCTTGTGTAGATGCAGAAGTTCCTGTGTGGAAAGACGATAAATGGTACTGGAAAAAAGAAGCCACGGACTGGGGCTACGATTGGCGTGAGCCTTCCAAAAAGTACTTGCATCCAAAATATGCACCTTCTAACAGGTATGCCCGAGATATCGTCGGTTGCCTTAACAATTGGGTTGACGGCTGGGTAGATTGGAACATGGTTTTAGATGTCAAGGGAGGTCCTAATTGGGCGAACAACTGGTGCATTGCGCCTGTAATTGTGGATACCGATAAGGACGAAGTATATTTTACGCCTTTGTATTACATCATGGCGCATTTTAGCAAGTTTATCCGTCCGGGCGCGGTAGTCATTGATGCACAAAACTCCGATAGTGAACTTATGGTAACTGCTGCTAAAAACCCAGATAAATCCATTGCAGTTGTAGTTTTTAACGAAGGAACTTCACCTAAAAATTTTGAATTAACACTTAACGGTCTAACCAAAAACATAAGTATAAGTCCTCAAGCGATACAAACCATCATGATTAACAATTAAATCAACCACAATGAAAGCGCAGTCTTTAACATCACATAAAGTTCCCATAACTCAAAAGATAGCCTTTGGTGTGGGAATGTTTGCAAACCAAATGTTTCCTGCAATTTTAGGAATCTTTATGGTTGTTTTAGTACAAGACTTAGGCTTTCCTGGATGGATGTGGTCTCTAATTTATTTTTTTCCAAGAATATTTGATTCCATTACTGATCCTATAATGGGGTTTATTTCTGACAACACAAAATCGAAGTGGGGACGTCGCAGGCAGTATGTTTTGATTGGGGGTATTATTATGGGTGTTGCTTATATTTTTATGTGGCAACTTTTCAAGGAAAACACATTACAGTTTAATTTTTGGTACTTCTTCTTATGGTCTATAGTTTTTTATTTAGGACTTACTTTTTTTAGTGTTCCTTATGTGGCCATGGGTTATGAAATGAGCAATGATTTTCACGAGCGCACTAATATCATGGCTATTGCACAATGGATTGGGCAATGGGCTTGGGTGATTGCACCATGGTTTTGGGTTATTATGTATGACCCAGAATGGTTCCCATCTGCTGAAGTCGCGGTTAGAGAGTTAGCTATATGGGTTGCGATTCCCTGTGCGCTTTGCGCAATAGTTCCAGCAATTTTTATTAAGAGTAAATCTACTCTTAATGAAGATTACGAGCCCTTAAATTTGGCTAATGTTGGCAATAGTCTAAAAAAGATTTACCACAGCTTTTTAGAAGCATTTAAAATTAAAGAGTTTAGAAAATTATGTGGCGCTACGTTTTTAATTTTTAATGCATTTAACTCCGTTGCTGCACTTACATTTTTTGTGATTGTATATAAGCTTTTTAATGGCGATGCTGAAGCTACAGGAATTTGGGTGTCCTTATTTGGTTGTCTAGGCGCATTAGGCACCACCTTTATTGTAATACCAATTGTAGCAAGAATGTCAAAGAAAATGGGAAAGAAAAAGGCTTTTATGATTTCCCAGAGTATTTCCATTGTTGGATATATCATGTTATATTTTTTATTCGTCCCTGGCAAACCGTGGATGTATATTATAGCACTTCCTTTTTTCTCTTTTGGAATAGGGAGCTTGTTTACTATTATGATGTCTATGACTGCCGATGTCATTGATGTTGATGAGTTAAATTCAGGTTTACGTAGAGAAGGAATTTTTGGCGCTATTTACTGGTGGATGGTTAAAGTAGGTTTTGCCATTGCAGGAGCCCTTAGTGGTGTTATCATTGCTATTGTGGGCTTCAATCCGGATTTAACCACTGTAGAGCAACAATCGGCTGTAGATGGATTACATGCGTTCTTTTGTTTTTTCCCTGCGCTTGGAACATTAGCTGCCATGTGGATTATGCGAGATTATAGTATTGATGAATCACGTGCCAATGAAACCAGAAAACAAATCAAAGCTCGAAAAGCAACGATAAAAAATATTTCTTATCAGCAATTGCAAGGAAAACTTTCTAACCTAACAGGCAAAACATTAACGTCTAGACTACGCTCAGATGTTGATTTTTCAACACTTTCCAAATCAAAACAAAAAGCGTTGTTTGACAATACCCTGAACAGCGGGTTGCATGGTATTTGCTTTAGTCCGTATCGCGAACATCAAAACGTTGAAGACATCTTGTCTGAAAGCCAAATAAAGGAACGTATGGAGGTAGTTGCTCCACACACCAAATGGGTGCGTTCATTTTCCTGTACAGGAGGGAATGAGCAAATTCCAGCGGTAGCCAAATCAAAAAATCTTAAGACTATGGTCGGCGCTTGGATAGGTGCCGACAAAGAGGAAAACGACAAGGAAATAGAAGCCCTTATTGGTCTTGCCAAAAAAGGATTAGTCGATATTGCAGTAGTGGGAAATGAAGCCTTAATGCGCGGCGATTTGAGCGAACAACAAGTTCTTGATTACTTGTCCAAAGTTAAGAGCGCACTTCCTAAAATTAAAGTCGGCTATGTAGATGCCTATTTCCAATTTATTCAACGCCCAAAACTAGTGGAGGCATGTGATGTAATTCTGATTAACTGCTACCCTTTTTGGGAAGGAAGTAAGATTGAATTTGCCACAGCGTACTTAAATGAGATGTTTCAAGCAACTAAAAATATAGCCAGCAATAAGCCTGTAATTATTTCTGAGACTGGATGGCCAAACCTTGGAGATAATGTTGGCAAATCAAAACCAACTCACCATAATGCTATGGAATATTTTGTTAATGCAAATAGGTGGGCAGCCCTGGAAAAAGCACCATTATTCTATTTTTCTTCTTTTGATGAATCTTGGAAGGTACATCACGAGGGAGATGTAGGTGCACGATGGGGAATTTGGGATAAAAATGAAAACTTAAAGTACTAGTAAGATGTCGTATAGAGAAGGAGTAGAATTTAGTTTAGAAGAGTTAGAGTTCAAATCATACAAAGGTGTAAACTTTGATAATTACACTCATGAAGACTTAATAGGGTTATGGCGTAAAACGCTTAAAGCAGGAATGCACGGCATTTGCTTTAGCATGTATGAAGATGGACAGCAACCAGGAGACACCATTACATCGGCTCAAGTGGAACGCCGTGTTAAAATCTTAAAACCATACACCAAATGGATTCGCTCTTTTTCCTGCATTGAGGGCAACGAACACGTACCGTGTATTGCAAAAAAGCATGGATTCAAAACTATGGTAGGTGCCTGGCTAGGCGATGATCCCAAAAAGAATGAGCAAGAAATAGAATCACTAATCGCACTTGCAAATGAAGGCTGTGTGGATATTGCTGCTGTAGGTAATGAAGTGCTTTACAGAAACGATATAACCCTTGATGAGTTGTTGCAATTTATGAAACGTGTTCGCGAGGCTATACCCTCACACATACCCATAGGCTATGTAGATGCGTATTACGAATTTTCATCACACCCAGAGCTTGTCGAACATTCAGACGTTATTTTATCGAATTGCTATCCTTTTTGGGAAGGCTGTCCAGAAGAATATGCGCTAAACCATATGCAAAGTATGTATGGGCAAGCCATGGATGCCGCAAAAGGCAAAAAAGTAATCATCACCGAAACGGGTTGGCCAAGTAAAGGAGAGCCTCTAAAAGGGTCAGTACCCTCAGAAGAACACGCCATGAAGTACTTCATCAACACCCAAGCATGGGCTAAAAAAGCAAATATTGAAGTGTTTTATTTTTCTTCTTTTGATGAATCTTGGAAGGTAGGACCTGAAGGTGAAGTAGGAGCCTATTGGGGACTTTGGGATAAAAACGAAAAATTGAAATTTTAAAAAACACGGCAAATAACTCCTTATGAAATCAAGATATCTTAAATACTTGTTTGTTGCATTTGTAGCGTTAGCTTCGTGTTCGCAAACTCCTGAGAAGCAAAAACAAAAGGCAATTGTAAAAAAAGTTGATGTCCTTTTAAGTCAAATGACACTTGCTGAAAAAGTTGGTCAAATGACGCAAATAGACATGCGTTTGCTAGATAGCCCACAGGACATCAAAGACTATCATATTGGTTCTATTTTGAGCGGTGGAGGAGCTGTGCCACAAAAA
>JADHMR010000120.1 GCA_016779945.1 Bacteroidia bacterium
ATTTACTCCCAAGATTGGAGAAGAATACCATTTGTATGAAAAAGAGGGGCAAAAGATACTCTCGTTTATTTCTCCAAATGAATGGGGAAAAAGCATGCCGTATGATCAATTTCTTGCCACCGTTTTACTTCTTGCAGACAGGACCTGGGAAGTTAGAGTAGAGCATGACAAAAATGGACTAATCCAAATTTGATCAAACCGTCACCTCTTCTAAAATACTCAGATAGTTCACATATCGGGTTACTGCAATTTCTTGCCTTTCTACTGCTTTAATAATCTGACAATCCGGTTCTTCTGTATGCAAACAATTGCTATACTTACATTTAGATAAACGACTTCTCATTTCTGGGAAATAATGACTCACTTGATTGGGTTCGGTTTGGACCATCCCAAAATCCTTAATACCGGGGGTATCTATAATCTTACATCCGTGTTTCCCTAAGAACATTTGAGCAAATGTGGTGGTATGTTTACCCTTATGATACGACGATGAAATTTCACTTACTTTTTGATTGCTGTTAGGCAGTAAGGCGTTAATCAATGTAGACTTACCCACCCCTGAATTTCCGGCCAACAAAACACACTGATTGCCAACTAGTTGACTTACAAGCTCCACGTCTTCTGTATCCAAAAAACTAACATTATATATTTCATATCCCACATTCGGATAGAGCTCCATCAAATGGTGGCGATGAAGTGACGCCTTTTTTGTATCCAAATCCTTTTTATTGAGCAAAAGGGTTACAGGAATATGATAGGCTTCTGCAGTAGCCAAAAAACGATCGATAAACCCTTGAGGGGTGTGGGGTTTGGCAGGTGATACAATCAAAAACGCTCGATCGATATTCGCCGCAATAATTTGAAATTGCTTGCTTAATTTATTTGATTTTCTGACAATACAATTTTGCCTTTCTTCAATCGCTTTGATGAGGAATTGTTCTCCATCATTATCTAAATTAACAATATCGCCAACTACTACCGGATTAGTACTTTTTAATTTGAGTGTTCTGATCTTACCTCTAAGACGAGCATCGTACTCCTTTCCATCAATTAAAACTTTGTACCAACTTCCTGTAGATTTTGTGACAATACCTTGCATGTATATTTAAAATACCTCAGAGGCAACTGCTTTGGTGCTCGATGAAAAACTCATCGTGTAAAAATGCAATGCAGGCACATTATTGGCCTTTAATTCTTTACACTGTTGAATACACCACTCGATACCAATCTGACGAACAGCGTCATCGTCTTTGGCTTTATCGAGTTCAGTTGCAAAAGGTTCTGGAATATCAATATTAAATATCTTCGGCAAATTTCTAAGGTGAGCTTTTTTAGTTATCGGTTTAATACCTGGGATAATAGGCACATTGATTCCTGCTTCCCGACAATTTTTCACATAGTCGAAATATTTTTGGTTATCAAAAAACATTTGTGTCGTAATGAATTTAGCTCCTGCGTCTACTTTACGTTTCAAAAACTTCAAATCACTACTCATGTTAGGAGCATCAATATGTTTTTCTGGATACCCCGCAGCTCCAATACAAAAATTGGTTTCATTGGTGTTTCTTAGTTCTTGATCTTGGTATATCCCGTTGTTTAAATCGTTAATTTGACGAATTAATCCCAAAGAGTTCTTATTTCCATTTTTCTCTGGCTTGAACATTCGTTCATCTTTCAAATTATCCCCTCTGAGTGCAAGTACATTTTGAATACCTAAAAAATCCAAATCTATTAGTGCATTCTCCGTTTCATCTTTGGTAAAACCGCCACAAATTAGGTGAGGTACGGCCTCCACTTGATATTTATTCATTATCGCCGCACAAATGGCAACTGTGCCAGGTCGTTTACGGATACTTACTTTGTCGTACCCTCCTTCTTTCCTCGGTCGTTCTATAAATTCCTCGCGATGATAAGTAACATCCACAAATGCAGGTTTGAATTCCATCAATGGATCAATAGCTGAATATAATGATTCAATACTCTTTCCTTTGAGTGGTGGTAGTACCTCAAAAGAGAATAATGTTCTATCGGGCTTTAAATATTCTGTTAATTTCATGATTTAAAAAGTCACGTTTAATACTTTAACTTCTTTGTTTCTTCTAATAGTAACCATTGTCTGGTCATTTTTGTTGTAAGATGACAACGCTTTCATGTAATCTTGAATATTTGCAATCGTTAAGTCTCCCATCCCAATAATAATATCTCCTTTTAGCATCCCAGCTTTAGAACCTGGTCTTTCAGGTTTTACGCCATCCACACGCATCCCCTCTCCATCAAAGATGTAGTCCGGCATGATTCCTAAAGTTACTTTAAAATTCATCCGAGAAGGTTCATCTTTTTTTGTTTCCGTAAAAGAAAATTCTCCATATTCGTTTGCTTTCTGAAGTATTTTGAGCATGTATGAAATCACAAATGCTTCTCCGCCATAATTAATGATAGAAGGATCGTCCGATGGTTTGTGATAATGCTGATGTTGTCCGGTAAAAAAATGTACTGCCGGAATATTTGCCAAATAAAACGAAGTATGATCTGAAGCTCCTATTCCGCTTTCTGTTGTTTTGATTTTAGCAATTTTACGTGTAGGATAAGATACCTCACTAATTGCTTTGTTCCATTCTGGAGAAGAACCCACGCCATTTATAATCAATGTTTTTTTAGTAGAATCCAAATGACCAATCATATCCATATTAATCATAAAATTCACGTTTTGTTTTTGCATCAAAGGGCTTTTCACAAAGTATTTTGAACCAATAAGTCCTTGTTCCTCGCCAGAGAAGGCAATAAAAAGATAATTATTGTTTTTGTATTTTTTTGGTTTTTTAATAATTGCCTGAGCAATCTCAAATAAACCCGCGACCCCACTCGCATTATCGTCTGCTCCATTATGAATGTCGCCGGGTATTTCTGCTAAAGATCCTCCTTTTTGTCCACGTCCTAAATGATCATGGTGAGCTCCAACTACTACCGTTTGATCTGCTTGATTATCAATAAAACCCAACACGTTATTCGCTATTTTGGTAATCATTAATATATCGAGATTAAACCGAGCAGTGGTTACATCCAAGCTACTCAAATCTTTTTTAACAAAAAAGATGGGAATCCCAGCATTATCCAAAGTTTTAGCTAAGGTGCCGCTCGGCTGTAATTCCTCATTATCAGTGTAATAAACTACTGCTTTTGCTCCTTTTGATTTAGCATAAGTTGCTCTGTATTCAATCCCTGACCATGAAATGTATCGATTGTGCGGATGAACTCCACCGGGAATATCCATCTTAATCAATACTACCTTGCCAGAAACCTTTTTGTCCTGATAGTCGTGATGCTTTAACCCTTCATCTTCAATGCCATAATTAACATTAACAGCCTCTCCTTCATAAGCTCCTTTGTTGGATGAGGCACTTAATGGATAAAACTCTTTGAATAACTTCAAAACATACTCGTCCAATACCAAACTCGTATTTGATTTAGCCAATCTCAAATCTGGGGTAGACATAAACTGATAGTAGGAGTCGTTCTCTCCTGCAGGTTCAAGTCCTATACGCTCATATTGTTTGGCGATGTATTCTGCCGATTTTCGATCGTTGTCTGATGCACTAAGTCTTCCACCCAATTCATCACTAGCTAAGTAAGTGATGTGTTTTGTTATACGTCTGGAACGCTTCTTTTCTCCAAAATGAGGCTTTTGTGCCCAAACATTTAAAGAAATTACAAAAGCCAAGTGTGACAATAAAATTAATCTAATATTCATATTACGAAATAATGTTTCCAATGGTTTTAATAATTACAACCATGATAAGGATTGCAAATATAATTTTAAGCCGTTTACTCGAGGATTTACGTCCTATTGAAACACCTAGTGGTGCAGCAAAAAGTAGTCCTCCAACTAACGGTAAAAAGAGGGTTGGTAGAAGATACCCAAAATTACTTCCTTCGGTACTGATCGGATCATAAGAACCATAAAGTAAAATCATAGGAATCATCATAACGGGGATAACTCCAATCGAAATCGAAGCCGATTTTTTGATACCCATTTTTAAGAATTGGGTAAAAAGGGGAATCATGATTACTCCGCCACCCAAACCAGACAACCCAGAAATAACTCCAGTTAGCAATCCAGTTAAAGCAAACTTAGACAAAGGAGGATTTGTCTCATCCGATACCGAAGTATTGCTTTTGTACAAAAACTTCACTAGCATTAATACCAATAAAAAGATAAAAAAGATACTGAAAGATGCTTTGTCATACCAAGATCCATTAGCAATAAGATAGGACAATAAAATACTGCTTGGTACAGCAGTCATGCATGTAAATAAAATTTCTTTTGGAAAAAATGCATTGAGTTTATATTGTTTATATGAACTTATTGCTCCGGCAAAAAAAGTTGCTGCAAAAGAATTTGCCAAGATATATTTTGATAGCTCTGGATCTTCATAACGAAGATAAATAAGTGCCGAACTCAAAACAGGTACAAATACGATTCCACCACCAACACCCAATAAACCACTAATAAAGCCACCAATTACACCAAAAAATACGAGAATAAGAATAAATGAAATTTCCACTTTATTTAGGGTGTTAAGTATTGATTATATCCTGTCGAATCTGTGAGGATTTCTTTGCATGAGGCCCAATCCATATCGTCATCAAATTGTACTTCAATATCTCCTCGTTGATAGTAATAACGACGCACAATCTCTTGCTCCAAAAGCTCTTTTAGTTCTGATTTGTGATTTTCAGTATCTTTATTTTTAATATCCTGCATGGTTAATTTTAGCTTCGTGAATTCAGAAGACAACATGTCGTAATATTTATCCTCTTTTGCCTGAGATTCTAATCGATTAATATTTTTTTCTGTTCGAGTTACATAGTCGTAGTCTTTGTCTTGAATAAACAGACAAAAATCATTATACAAGCTATCCGACACCTCAAATTCAAATGGCGAAACAATACTATCATGCTTGCTTCTAAAGCGAGTAGCATAATTAAATAGAATATGATTTTGGATAAGACTTAATGACAATTCGGAGAGTTTCAAGGGTTTAATCGCTGCATCTGGTTGTATTCCTTCTCCGTCAATTACTATTCTACCGTTTCTGGTTTTAAAAATACGTTTTGAACTATCTGCTACGGCTAATGCCTTTCCCTCTACTTTGTTGCTGTAATCCAATCGTTGAATCAAACGACCACTGGGTATATAATATTTTGAAGTAGTAATTTTCATCGAGGTGTTGTATGACAAGCCTTTGGTAGTTTGCACCAACCCTTTACCGAATGAATTTTGACCAACTAAAACTGCCCGATCTAAATCTTGAAGAGCACCCGCAACAATTTCACTTGCCGATGCAGAATTTCCGTTGATTAAAACAACCAGTGGAGTTTCTGTATCTACGGGTGAATTCATCGTCTTAAACGATCGATTATCTTCCGGAAATTTTCCCCTTGTTTCGACAATTAGTTCTCCTCTTGGTATGAATACATTTACAATATTTATAGCCTCGTTGAGAAGCCCACCACCATTATTTCTAAGATCTAGAACCAATTTTTGAACCCCTTGATTTTTGAATTTTAACACTGCATCTCTAACCTCTTTCCCAGCTTTGGGGGTAAAACTAACTAGCTTGATATACCCAATATCATCTATAACTCCGGAATAGGCTACATTTTTCAGTGTAATGTTCTCTCGAATAATTTCTTTTTTTAACCTTCCTACTGAGAGTCGATTAACTTCCACCAAAACCGATGTCCCCGATTGTCCTGTTAATAAATCACGAATCACTGATTTTGATTTATCTTTAACTGGAATTCCATCAATTGTAATAATTTCATCACCCGCCCGCAGACCTGCTTTCTGACATGGCCTATCTTCTAAAGGTGAATCAATAAAAATTCGACCATTAATTCTTCGAGTTGAAGCACCAATGCCCGAATAAGTTCCTGAAACTTGAAATCTGTAATCCTCTGCTTGTGCCTCGCTATAAAAATTAGTATACGGATCCAGTGACTTTAACATTCCATCAATGGCTGCTCTAATCAGCTTTCCTGGCTTTACCTCATCTACATAGGTTGTATTAACTTCTTTGTAAACATCAGCGAAAATGGATATGTTTTTAGATATCTCAAAGTAATCACTAGCTTTAAATGCTACCAAGAAAAAAGCACAAATTACTGGGATGAGAATGTATTTTTTCAAAATAAAATTTTCGTTCCAACAAAGATAACTAAACAGTTGAGTTCGAGGAATAACACCTTAATCAAAATCCAACGCGTTGAGTTTAGCCGTATCAACTAGGGTACTGGATCGTAACCACTTTTTTTACTCCATGGATGGCAGCTTAGTATCCTTCTAAAAGCCAGATAAAAGCCATAAAATGGACCATGTTTTTTAATTGCCTCTACTGCATATGCACTACAAGTTGGGGAATAACGACATGTTGCGGGTAAAAAAGGAGATATTATTTTCTGATAAATCCAAATAGGAAGTAACAAGACCAATGAAAGTACTTTAC
>JADHMR010000121.1 GCA_016779945.1 Bacteroidia bacterium
GGAATTGTAGGAGATGCATTTGATGTAGTGCCAAGGTTAAACGAAAAACTTAGAGCTTTCAAAGCTGAAAACAACTAAATTTCTATCTTTAAATAGAAATTAGTATGGATCTTATTCAATTAAAAGTAAACAGAATTTCATACAGTCAATCTCAAAATGGAGCATACGCTTTGATCCTTGAGGAAGTTGCTGGAGATAGAAAACTCCCAATTGTTATTGGAGGCTTTGAAGCTCAATCAATAGCAATTGCATTAGAAAAGAATATTGATCCTCCTAGACCCTTGACACATGACTTATTTAAAAATTTTGCTCAAAATTTTGACATTAAAATAAAACAGGTAATAATAAATAAATTGATTGATGGAATTTTTTATTCCAGCCTTATTTGTGAACAAAATAAAGTAGAAGAAATTATTGACGCCAGAACTTCTGATGCAGTTGCATTGGCAATAAGATTCGATTCTCCAATTTATACCTATTCAAAAATTCTAGAAAATGCTGGAATAATTTTAAAGAAGGAAATTGATGGAGAAAATGCAGAAAACCTTCTGCCAGATGAATACAAGACTCTTACATTAAAGCAACTAAATAAGAAAATCTCTGATGCTATTGAAAATGAAGATTATGAGTTGGCAGCTAAGTTAAGAGACGAAATTAACCAAAGAAAATAAATGAACTTCATAATAAACAATGAATTAATTTTAAGCGAAGGTTTAACTATTGAAAGCTTATTTAGAGGTTTTGTTGGTATAATTACAATTTTATCAATAGCTTTTTTGTTTAGTAGTAACAAAAAGAAAATAGCTTGGAAAACAGTTTTCTATGCTCTTTTAAGTCAAATTTTATTGGGGATTTTAATCCTTAAAGTTCCTTTTGTTCAACTTATTTTTGAGAAGGCTGGTTCTGTTTTTGTTAAACTTATTGATTTTACTAGAGAGGGAACTATTTTTGTTTTTGGTGACTTATTGAAACCAAAAACCACAAGCTATATATGGGCATTTGAAATTTTACCAACTGTAATTTTCTTCTCATCAATAACATCATTATTATTTTATTTTGGAATAATTCAAAAAGTAGTTAGTTTTTTTGCAAAACTTTACACAAAGATTTTAAAAATTTCTGGTTCAGAAAGCTTGTCTGTAATCGGAAATATTTTTCTTGGTCAAACTGAAGCACCGCTACTCATTAAAGCATACCTGCCAAAAATGAATAAGTCAGAAATTCTTTTAGTTATGGTTGGAGGAATGGCAACTGTGGCAGGAGGTGTATTAGCTGCATACATAGCATTTTTAGGCGGTGATGACCCCGAAAAACAAATTCAATTTGCTAAGCACTTATTAACTGCCTCTGTAATGGCAGCTCCTGGTGCAATTTTAATTTCTAAAATACTAATCCCCCAAAATGAAGAAATAAACAGTGATGTAAATATTTCTGAATACGATGCTGGTTCAAACATCCTTGATGCAATTTCTAATGGAACAATTGAAGGAATTAAACTTGCTGTTAATATTGGAGCAATGGTATTAGTTTTTATTGCATTAATTGCCATGGTTAATCATTTTCTTTTTTTGTTTGGAGATTTCACTACAATTAATGACTTGCTAGCTGACAAAAGTATATATGACAAACTTTCACTTGAAGCTATAATGGGAATAGTTTTCTCACCACTCATGTGGTTAATCGGAGTATCAACTGTAGATATCATCCCCATGGGTCAATTATTGGGAATTAAATTATCGGTTAATGAATTTATAGCCTACATGCAACTCGCTGACTTCCAAATGATATCAAGTGAGATAAAATTAACTTATGAGAAGTCCTTAATAATGGCAACATATATGCTTTGCGGATTTGCTAACTTTTCATCCATTGGAATACAAATTGGGGGTATTGGTGCTTTGGCTCCAAATCAAAGAAAAAATTTAGCAAAATTTGGAATCAAGGCACTAATTGGAGGTGCATTAGCCTCTCTTCTTTCTGCATCAATTGCAGGAATGTTAATTGGTTAATATCTTTTGATTTTATTAAATACTTAAACAGTTCTTAATTCATACTTTTACATCAATGAAACAATACCATGATTTAGTTAAGCATGTGCTTGAAAATGGAACTGAAAAATCTGACAGAACAGGTACAGGAACAAAAAGTGTTTTTGGCTACCAAATGAGATTTGATTTACAAGAAGGTTTTCCTTTAGTAACTACTAAAAAACTTCATTTAAAATCAATAATTTATGAGCTTTTATGGTTCCTGAAGGGCGAAACTAATATTGGTTATTTGAAAGACAATGGAGTCAAAATATGGGATGCTTGGGCAAATGAAAATGGTGATCTTGGACCAGTATATGGATTTCAATGGAGGAATTGGAATAATGATAATATTGATCAGATTTCACAATTAATTGATACAATTAAAAATAATCCTGATAGTAGAAGAATGCTGATATCAGCTTGGAATCCCAGCGTTTTACCAGATACAAGCAAAACGTTCAGTGAAAATGTAAAATTAGGTAATGCAGCCCTACCACCATGTCATGCATTTTTTCAATTTTATGTAGCTAACAATAAATTAAGTTGCCAGTTATATCAAAGAAGTGCAGATATTTTTTTAGGAGTTCCTTTTAACATTGCATCATATGCTTTACTCACAGAAATGATTGCTCATGTTTGTAATCTCCAAGCAGGAGATTTTGTTCATACTTTTGGAGATGCTCACATTTACAAAGATCATTTTGATCAAATGGAATTACAATTAAAAAGAGAACCAAGAACTCTACCTGAGCTTAAAATAAATAAGAAAGTTAAATCAATATTTGATTTCAAGTTTGAAGATTTTGAAGTAATAAATTATGACCCTCATCCTCACATTAAAGGTAAGGTATCAGTCTAAAGTGTTAAAGTTCATTTGGTTCGGCAATTTTTTTAATAGTTCGGTATAATATTTGTAATTTTCTAGAGCCCAAAGTAATAGAATTTTGAAAAGGACAAAATACGTAATTATAATTTTAATATTTACATCGATCACTGCGTTATTTTTTGATAAAAATTCTGAAATAACAATTGATGAAAAAAGAGAAATTCATAAATCCTATCTAGACAACTCACCATTTAATGACTACAAAAAGCTTTCAAAGAGTGAAAGACGCGCAATGGAATTACCTCCAAATGCATATTACCAAAAGATGTGGGAGCTTTCAATGAATCCATTAACAGGAAGACCTGAAGTTGAATATTTATTCAGAACAAGAAAAGCGCTAGTTGATGCTGAAAAAATGGCGCCAAGATTATCAGCTGTTCCGGGTGAAAATGAACAAATGCAATGGATTCAAAGAGGACCTTATAATGTTGGCGGTAGAACTAAAGCTATGATGTTTGATCCAAATGATAGCACAAATGAAACTGTATTTGCTGGAGGTGTTAGTGGAGGATTATTTAAAAACACCAATATTTCAGACCCAAACAATCCATGGAAACTTGTTACTCAAAATATTCCTCAAAACATTGCGGTTTCATCAATTGTTTATGACCCAAATAACACAAAAGTTTTTTATGTTGGAACTGGTGAATCATATACTGCAGGTGATGCTTTGGGAAATGGACTTTGGAAATCAGAAGATGGTGGTGATACTTGGTTTAAAGTTTTTGGTGGAGATACTGAAAACCCAACAACATTTATAAGTGAGGGTAATAAAATTGATATTAAAAAACCTGCAGATCAGAGATCTATAGATTTTTTATCAGCATCATTTGGAAAAGCACTAACAGAAAATCCCCTTGAAAAAGTTGTTGATATTGTAAGCCCACAGAATGCCTGCACATCAATTACTTCAAACATAAGCGGAAAAATAGCTCTAATTGAAAGAGGAGATTGTGAATTTGGAGTGAAAGTATTGAACGTACAAAATGCTGGTGCTGTTGGTGCTATTGTTTATAACAAAAATAACGGTGAAGCAGATTGGACTGACAGCCTAGTTAGAATGGCTGTTGGTGCCACAGATCCCAATGATGTAAATATTCCAGCTGTATTTATTAGAAGAGTTGATGGACTTAGATTAAAAAATCTCATAAATCAAGGTGAAACAATCATCTCCATAAAAAAAACTACAAATGTTGCTTCAGGAAATACAGTAGTTCCTGGCACTTACTACATTAATGATGTTGTAACGAGAAACGATGGTGGAAATACGCAAATATTTATTGCTGCTGGAACATCGTTATACAGAGATGCAGCCAACACGGTTTTCGGTGGAGATGATTATGGATTATTTGTTTCAAGTGATGATGGAACTACATGGACGAGAATTAATGTTGAATTTGATGGTAATTTAGTTCAACCAATTGATTTAGAATTAGGTCCTGACAATAAACTTTGGCTTTCAACTACAAGAGATACCGCCGGTCTTGGGGGTGGATTAGTTTATCTGTCAAATGACGATATTTCATCTTTTGAACTCAAGTATCAAGTTGAGGAAGGAAGAAGAACTGAAATTGAGGTCGCTAAAAATAACATTCTATATATTCTTGCTGCAACAGGCCAAGGAGGCTCGCCAGTAGTTATTCAAAAAGCTGCAAATGGAGCTATCGATCCATCTAACCTTACTCTTCCTGATGACAAAGACACAGGAATATCAACAAATGATTTTACAAGGGGTCAATCATTTTATGACCTTGTGATTGAAGCTAATCCAATTAACCCGAATCAATTGTTTGTAGGAGGAATAAATATTTTCAAAACTACTACAGGTGGTGAAACTGCTCAAGGATCTACTACGAATCCTTGGGATCAAATAAGTCATTGGTATGGTGGATTTCAAGAACCATATTCTCACGCAGATCAGCATGGTGCAGTATTTTTAGAATCTGATCCCAATGTTGTGTTGTTTGGAAATGATGGTGGAATCACATTTACAAATGATGGTGGTGCTTCGATAAGTACCAGAAACTACAATTTCCACACATCACAATATTATACAGTAAGTGTTGCACCAAGAGATATGTTTATTGGTCATAGTACATCTATTGGAGGAACAGACAGATCTAACAATACTGGAAGAAATAAATCTATTTCCGGTCAAACTGATGTTTTCGTTGGCGGATTACAAGATAATGGAAATATGTTCCAAGTTGATAACGGTAACATGTCAACAAGTGCAATTGATGTTTCAGGAGGAGATGGTGCTGCATCAATGTTTTCACAAAACATCAATAACAAATATTTTGTTCAAAACTATGTTTACAATAGATCTATTGAAGTTTGGAATCTTAATACTAGCCCAGCTACTAATTTCCAGATAAATTCTGAAAACGTATCTAATGGTGATTTTATAAATGTACAAGCTTTAGACTCAAAATATGGCGTAATTTATTCTAACTATGAATCAGGAGGTCAAAATCAAGTTGCTGCTTTTGTTAACTGGGATGATTTTAAAGCTGCTGATCGAAATACAAATGCACCAAAAGTTATTCTAAGTAATGGTGCTTTGAGCTCAAATGTTTCTGCAATGACAGTATTCAACAATTCAGACTCATCAAGCTCAACTTTATACATTGGAACAGAAGGTGGCCAACTTCTTAAAGTCGAAAATGCTAATAGCTACACCTCAACAACCACTGGTGGAGTAACAACTCTAACTTCAGATGCTAGTTGGACAAGATTAACTGGAAATGAATTCTTAGGTAGTATTTCTGACATTGAGTTTGGCAAAAGCGATCAAGAAATATTTGTTACATTTCACAACTATGGTGTAAAAAATATTTTTTACAGTTCTGATGGGGGAGCAAACTGGAACACTAAAGATGGAGATTTACCTAATATTCCTGTAAGAGCTATATTACAAAATCCATTAATTGAAGATGAAGTTATAATCGGTACTGAATTAGGAGTTTGGTATACTAAAAACTTCAACTCTGATAATCCTTCTTGGATGAGAGCAAATAATGGAATGAGTGATGTAAGAGTTACTGACCTAGATCTCAGACTTGGTGATGATTACAAAGTTTTTGCTGCGACATATGGACTTGGTATATTTTCAGGAAATTTTGCAGTAAATGAACCTATAATTAACATAAAAACAGACACAAAACTTATTAGAGTTGATCAAGGACAGAGTGCATCTTTTGACATTAACTACAAAGTTTTTGGCGGATATGATGAAGAAACAACTTTTTCGTTAGAAGGATTACCTGAAGATACAACTGTTAGTTATGATCCATCTCGATCTTTACAAATTAATTCTAACGGAAGTGTTGAAGTTACTTTGACAATTGATGAAGATGCTTTAGCAAAAAGTTATCAAGTTGTTGTAAAAGCAACAAGTAATAGTCAGGTAAGAGAAACCGGATTTGAATTACAAATTCTGTCTGACGATATAGATAATGATGGTGTTTTAAATGATGATGATAATTGTCCTGAGACTCCTAATCCAAATCAAGAAGATTCAGACGAAGATGGAATTGGCGATGCCTGTGATCAAACACCATTTGGTCAGAGCACATTTT
>JADHMR010000015.1 GCA_016779945.1 Bacteroidia bacterium
AGGAATAGACACTTTTGGGTTTTTTAAATCGCCAGATAATCCTACACCAGCAGTCATTCCCGTGAATGCAGGAAATACGATAGCGAAGATGAAAAAGAAATCATTATTTTCTTTGTTAAGATGAAATGCATCTGGTTTTGTGAATCCATCAATAGGACCCCCAGCAAAAAACATAATAAGTGATAAGGATAGTATAGCTACGACTATATATAGCAGTATCATCCCACTTGACGCTCCTTTAGTCAACATCAACCAAGACAATAAAACAACGGAAATAATCCCAATAATCATTTTATTGATTTCAAATGGAAGGTATGAATTAATTAAGGGAAGTACGGGTTCAAAAGCTTCAGTAAATGCAATTAGATAGAAGGCGACACTAATTGCTTGTGAAAGGTATAAGGCAATTCCGATAGCAGCACCAATAGTTAGTCCAAATGAACGTGATATGATAAAATATTCGCCACCACCTTCTACTTTTTGGTTTGTTGCGATCTCTGCAAGAGCCATGGCTGTTGGTATAGTTACTAAATGACCTATAACAATGATTGCAATGGTTCCATAAACACCAACTTGACCAACAGAGTATCCGAAACGTAGGAACATAATTGCACCCAAAATAGTAGATATTGCCGTAAGAAATACAGGGGCAGTTCCAAATTTACCTTTCGGATTGAGTGATGTTGAATCCATGATTGAGAATTACTTAAGCAAATATGCTAAATAATTATCGAACAAAAGGCCAGAGTTATTTTTAGACGTTGTCTAATGCCTCTTTGTAGGTTTTTAAACAGAGCTCACGAGCTTCTTTGTGATTTACTATTTCAGTCACGTATTGATTAGTGCCCCACTCAGGAACCCATTTTTTAATGTAAGTATGGTCTTTGTCAAATTTTTGAATCTGTGTGTAAGGATTAAAAATTCTGAAATAAGGTGCTGCATCTACACCGGATCCCGAGGCCCATTGCCAACCGCCATTATTACTAGCTAAGTCAAAATCAAGTAGCTTTCTTGCAAAATACGCCTCTCCCCATCGCCAATCAATGAGTAGATGTTTAGTTAAAAAGCTAGCTACAACCATCCGAACACGATTATGCATGAAACCCGTTGCGTTCAATTCCCTCATTCCTGCGTCTACAAGACCATATCCGGTTTTACCTTGGCACCATGCGTCAAAATGATCTTTCGAGTTCTTCCACGATATAGCGTCATATTTAGATCGAAAACTACCATTTTTGACATGTGGGAAGTGATAGAGTATTTGGCTGTAAAAGTCTCGCCATATTAGCTCATTCAACCATTTTTCGCTCAGTGATTTACCTCTACGTACTTTTTCTCGAATACTAATGGTTCCAAATCTGAAGTGAACGGACAACCTAGAAGTGCCTTCAATCCCAGGAAAGTTTCTTTTTTCACCATAATTTTTTATAATTCCCACTTGTGTAGTGATAGATGGAAAATCCATACTATTCTCTTCAAATCCCATTTCTTCAAGACTGATTTTGGGCGATGAATTCGTTTTTATGAAATGATTGAAGTACTTTTTGTTTTCATACGAGGCAATGTGTGTTTCTGCTAATTTGGACTTCCACTTTCGGCTGTAGGGAGTAAATACGACATAGGGGTCACCGTCATCTTTTGTGATTTCATCTTCTTCAAATATGACATGGTCTTTATAAGCATTGAAAATAATATCATTGGAAGCTAACAATTCAGCTATTTTTTGGTCCCGTTCTTTGGCATAAGGTTCATAATCTTTATTGGTAAAAACAGCTGAGGGTTTCAATTCTTGAATAATATTTTGCCATATTTCATCAGGATGACCATAATAAATTTTTAAATCACTTCCTATCTCTGCTAGCCTATTTTGTATATTCATCAATTGATTATAGATGAATGTTACTCTTGCATCATCTTTGTCAGCTAACTTGTCCAATATATTTTTGTCAAAGATGAATATGCATTGAACATTTTCATGCTGGCTTAATGCATGATAAAGTGCAGCATTATCGTCTAATCTTAAGTCTCTTCTAAACCAATGTATTACCATGTTAAAGTGATTGAATTGCTTTTTCTAAACTGTTATACTTATAAATTTCATATGAAGCTAGTTTTGGGGAGGTAACCTTATAGCTATTGAGTAATGTGGCAGATGCTTCTCCAAGTACTAATTTTAAAAGAAATGCTGGTACATTGGGAAAGAAGTTGGCTTTTCCAGTTTTATGGGCGATATGTTTCATCAACGCATTCATTTGAAAAGGTTCACTACCAACAGCATTGTAGGTGTCTGGAGCTATTTTGTCAAGTGTAATCTGGTGAACGAGATTGGCAAATTCTTGGTGGTGAGTATATCCAGCCCACATTTTTCCATTTCCAAACGCAGACAACAAATGAAAATTTGCTAATCTAGAGAGAATGGGATAAACACCTCCATAAACACTTAAGTATAGTCCAATTCTTAAAATTGATTTTTTCACACTAGGATTAAGGTCTTGGGTAGCTGATTCCCAATCATGGCATAATTTACCCATAAAGTCGTTTCCATTTGCTGATTCTTCGGTAATAGTTTTGTCGTGAGAATTACCGTAGTACCCCATTGCACTTGCTTGAATAAAATGTTTAATTGGAAGCTTTTTATCATTGATTGTATCGATCAATAGCTTGGTAGCGTTTACTCTTGATTGGGTTAGTTCTTTTTTTCGCGATTTAGTCCATCGTCCACCTATGATCGAACTTCCCGCTAGATTAATTATAATTTCTACATTTGACAATGCGTCAGGGTCAATGATTTGATCCTTTACATTCCAATAGAATGCATTGTCTTTTTTTTTGGTTGAATTCCTAGTCAAAATTCTTACAGCATATCCCAATTCAGTAAAATATGTTCTCAAGTCAGAACCGATCAGCCCCGAGCCGCCAGCTATTAGGATTGTTTGCATACTTTAATAACCATTATTTCAATTGATTTGTTTTAAAAATTCGTTTGTCAATTAGCCATTTTTGTTGTCATTTGCAAATGTGAAAGTTATTTCAATACGGATACGCGGATATCATTGTGATGCTTACGGTCACGTGAATAATGCCCGATACTTAGAACTGCTTGAAGAAGCTCGATGGAAGTTCTTAGAGCCTGCTATCCAAGACCGTTTTTTTGAATCAGAACACTTATTATTTGTCGTTGTAAATATCAATATTGCTTTCAAAAGACCTTTACTTCCTAATCAATTGATTCATATCCATATCAGTGATTTGGAGTTTAAAAATCGCAGTATAACTATGGTACAAGAAATTAAAGATGATAAATCTGAAGAACTATGCTCGAGAGCAGAAATTCAATTTGTATTGTTGAATGCAGAAAATCATAAACCTGTTGCGATATCAGACGAGATAATTTCAAAATTTAATGAGTTAATTAATCCATAAATGATTAAAAGAGTATCCAGATGGTTATTTGAAGATGTGTGGGGCTGGAAAGTCTCGGGTGACTTACCCAACATTTCAAAATATTTGATTGTAGTTGCACCTCATACAAGCAACTGGGATTTTTTGGTTGGACTTTTATATCGGACAATTACAGACGGATTTAATCCAAAATACATTGGGAAAAAAGAATTATTTGTTTGGCCCATTGGCTATCTTTTTCGTGCTTTAGGTGGTTTCCCTGTTGAACGATCAAAAAATATGAATTTTGTGGATTCGATGGTTTCTGTTTTTAACTCAAACGATGAATTTATCACGACAATTACACCTGAAGGCACTCGAAAATATAATGATAAATGGAGAACGGGGTTTTATTATATTGCTACGAAGGCTAATGTGCCTATCGTGAAAATAGGTTTTGACTACCCCAAGAAAATTATTGAAATAAATAGTCCAGAGTATATTTCAAAAGGAGTGGAGGAAACTATTGCAGAATACAAAAATTACTTCAAGCAATTTGAAGGTAAATATCCTAAAAACGGAGTACGATGAAACGAATGAAAATAGATATGCCAAGTAGATGGCAATATGCTACTGAAATAGAGGTAAGGGTATCAGATTTAAATTATGGAAATCATATGGGAAATCAAGAATTTTTAGCTTATGCTCAAGAGTCTAGGGTTCGGTTTCTAGCACATTACGGTTATACAGAGTTGGATTTTGGGGGAGTATCACTCATTCAAGCTGATGCCGCGATTACATTTTCTTGTGAGGGAAATTTAGGTGATAAGGTTCAAATTGAGTTGGCTACTGAAGTTACAGGAAGTTCCTCATTCAACATTTATTATAAGTTTACCAACTTGACTAAATCAAAACATATGGCAAATATTAGAACTGCCTTGGTAAGTTATGACTATGAAAAAAACAGACCAATTGCATTAACAGCTGATGCGTTGGAATCGGGTGTTTTTAAGTCTTAAAATAAAAAATTAAAGATCACTTAAAAAGATATCTCAAAAGACCATGATTTGGATAAGTTTTTCCTCAAACATCTTAATTTTAATAACCGCTTTTATACTGTTAAAACTCAAGCGTGATCAAATAGAATTTAGTTCTTTTATTTGGTTCATTGCTCTAACAGGTCTCTCATCTGGTGTAGCTGCTTTTGGGCATTTACCCATTTTGAACGAACCCTGGACTAGTTCACTTCTTTTTATTTCTAGGATTCTAAGCCTATGTTCGATTTATTTTTTTACATATGGAAGTTTAGCTTTTGCAAGTTTTAAAACCAACAAAATTATTCGGACAACCAATCTTATATTGCTGATTACGATGGTTGTGGTCTTATTTTGGAATAATGTTTTTTTACCCGTAATGATTTACGGTGTCGTGGGTTTTATGGGTATCAGTTTGAGTGCATATCTATCGAATTTGGAGGAAGCCAAAAAGAGCAGATACATTGTCATGAGAGGAATTGTAATGCTATCATTGTCTGCATTGTTATTTGCAATATTTAAGGATAGTTATCATTTTTTGGCAATAAATATTAGTCACATTTTAGTGAGTTATAGTCTTGTGTTATTTTCCATGGGTTTTGTGGAATTAAATAAACATCAATAGTTAATTCTCAATTTTTGTCAGAAACAATCCAACAGTTCTTGGGCTAGCAGGACGTATTCTGAACTTACCTTTACTCATTTTAGCTCCTTGAGTTTTTATGAGTTCGTTAAAGGTTTTGTCTGTACTGGCTACGTTGAGTGCTCCCATGTAATAATCGATATAAAACCAGTCATATTTACTTGCTTCTAGGTATAATGTAAACTTGACACTACTTCTTTGCTTTGTTATAGCTATTCTTGCTTTCAAAGCCTTGTTGACATGTTTGCCATTAATTGTTGCAATATGAATGGGCTCAAGACCGATAAACTGTCTTTTGGCTGCATCATAATGAAGACTTGTTTTTGTGAACAAGAAATTCGCAGGAATTTCAGTCGGAAGTTTAATTTTACCTGACGCAGCAGCGAACTCTAATGCCTTTTTGAGTTTATTGTCATCCAAAAATTCAGCAAGTGCTTTTTCAACAAATGTGTTATTATTCTCTGCGGGATCGTTATCATTTTCATTAAT
Source organism: Bacteroidia bacterium (assembly GCA_016779945.1). Classification (GTDB taxonomy): domain Bacteria; phylum Bacteroidota; class Bacteroidia; order NS11-12g; family UBA9320; genus UBA9320. Next base: position 5,548 of record JADHMR010000015.1, read on the forward strand.
TACCTCTACCATTCGTTGGTAGCAATCATCGGGTAGCGTGAGATTGAGAGCCATCAATGCTTGGATTGTAAAAACCGAATCTGCTTCTGGTTTTTTCACATTTCCAGCCATACGAACATTAAATTTAGGGTCTTTATCAAGACCAAAATCAATTGCTCCCTCACTGAATATTTCTCCGTTAGCATCATTAAATGCGAGGTAACTACCTCGTGGAGAACCCTCCATTAGTTTTAGCGAGTCCCCTACAAAAAATGTTTTTTTAGATTCATCATAGTAAAATATTCCGGTATCAGATGTGAGCTCTAAATCAGCATAGCTTCGCTTAAAATTGAACAAACTTGGGTAGATATGCGTACTGTCATTAGCAATACTAACGGCAGCATACATTTTTCTTCGATCCTTATTGAGTATATCTGTAGCTGGTATAATTACATTTTCAGGTTCGGGTTGGCCGGAGTATCTAAACCATCTGCTAGGATAGTATGTAAACGAATGTATTGGCTTTACATAACCATTAAAATAAATGTCTCGTTGATTACTATACAATTCTGTCTTGCCTTTGTATGCAATTTTTGGGCTCAAGAAAAAAGCCGAAGAATCTCTAATAAACCCTTCTGCAAGAATGGATGTATCTCCTTTTCCTCTCACACGAATTTTAGTGAATTTGATTATTTGATGTGTATTGTGTTTATCTTTAAACTCGTAGGAGGCATTTCCACTAAGAGCATATCTACCTAATATTTTGATGTCACCATCAAATAACTGATGGAATTTTTGGGTTCGAGAGGCCAAAACACGTGAATTTTTAAGGCGTTGAATATCTGCACCCTCGTGAATGTCCACTTTGTTTTCAAAAGGATAAACTCGGCTATCAGCAACATCAATAAAAGGGACCTCTTTAGCATATATGATTCCTTTGTTGATATCGAAAAGAGCATTGGTGCTCTCAAATCTAAGCCCCTCTTGATCGTATTTATTACTCACGAAATAAGATTTGCTTTTGAGTAATTGAGGTCCTTTATTGAATTCAATCGTATTATTTGCCATATCCCATTTAAATTGATCCATTGAAGTAGAGAATTGATTAAATGGAAGTGCCGTTAGATTTCCGACTATATTTGACTTGAAATCACCCATTTGTGTTGTAAAATCAACATGAGAATTAAGATTCTTGGATGAAAAAGCAATCTTATTTTTATCAAGGGCATTAATTTCTACATCAGATACTAAGGCTTTGACCTCGTTTGGCTTGAACTTCATATCTGGAGATTTCAAACTTGCTTTGTCCCATACTAAAGAACCTGCACCTGATAATTGTTGACTCGTGTGAACTAAATTTCCAGTAAATTGCTGATTGTCTCTCAATACGGTAACTTCATGATCATTGGTGTAGATGAACATGGAATCTTGATTTGGTAACCACTTCGTAGTGATGTCTTTAGCAGCAAGATTGGGGTATTTTTCATTTTCAGTGATGACATAAGATTTTGCTTGTGCAGATGTGTAATCTGGAGTCATTATAATGTCTTGTGATTCAAGAATAGCACCCTCGTATTCAATATTCCCCTTAGCCTCAAAACCTTCTTCACTGAGCCTAATATCGATGTTTCCGTGTCCTTTACCATCGTACATTGGGTAACCTCCAGCAGGGTTTGTTCGTTCAAAACCAAGTGAGTAGTCATCCATGATTTTTGCTTCAAAATCAAAATCTGGAATAATTCCACCAGCCACAAATGTTCCTGGGAAACTTAACCCTTCTGTTGTGAAATTATCAAGATTTTCGATTGTAAATGGGTCCACTTCAAAACGAAAACGATCTTTATCATATGCTCCACCATATATAGTGGGCTTATCGTATGCAATAATTGAACCTTTGTTACTTGTAAATCGTGGATACTCTGGAAAATTTTTTAATCCAGATTTGTTGGTTGATTTATCGATTTCTAAGGTTCCATTAATATCTCTTAAAACAGATTTTACAGCAACAAGACCAGGTTTCCCAGATAAATCTTTTGTGAAAATTACCATCTTGGTAATATTATCTGATTTGATATCAAAATTAAAATAATCAAAATCAAATTTATCGGAGTAAAAATCAAATTTACCTGCAGTAACTTTACCACCAAACTCCATTCTTCGTTTATTTTTCAGAATAACAGTTTGTTCATGCGGAAAAGCATATACACTCTGACTATCACTAAATTTAAATGCTCTAACTCCTTCGATATTAAACGTATTGTTAATTAAGTTTAGGAATGCATTAGACCGAGCAGATATGACCGACGAAAATCTTATTACATCATAGTCCATAAGCTTTTTGTGAGACAATACGGCATGATCTAATTTTCTTCGGATTTTAATACTATCAGTCGCAGGATTAAAAAATAAATACCCTAAATCAGCTAATTCAATTATTTGTGATTTAAGATAAATAGGCCTGCTGCCCATCCAATTTGCATATTCGTTAAGAGTAAATTCCCTTGTTCTATATTGAATTACAAAATTTCTCATTTTTGACAGCGGGTGATACTTTAAGATACCTCTTGGTATCTTTTCGTAACGCACCTCTTTGTAAAAACTTTGTGATTCTATAAAGGCTTTTTTCTCTTCGCCATACATATCAAATTCAATTTTTGGCAACTCTAGTTTCCAAATGATTCTGTCAACAAATATGTCAACCTGATGATCATTGTCATAAAATGGAGCTTGCTGCAAACCCTCTTTTCCTCGAATAAGAACAAGAATCTTATTATCTAAGTTTAAATTAAATTTAAGGTTGGGATGAAAAATAGTACCACTATCTGTTAAAATCGTAACTTCACTTTCTAAGGCATTTATCTTTCCTTCTTTTAACGTAAAATAAGAAGATTTAGCAAGAATTCTTCTTTGATTTTTATAATAAATCTCAATAACAGACGGAAACTCAGGACTGCCTCTTGATATAATTTCAGATCCTTTCATAGCAAACCCACCTCTAAATTGAACCGTATTATCCAAGTATGAACCAAGTTCAATATTTTTATCAAATGAAAAAAATTGAGGGTATTTAGATTTCAACAATGCCTTCTTTTCAATATTGTCGGCACTTGAGGCTCTATCAATAAGATATCCTTTTAATGGTTTGGATAAAAAGTCTTTGTTCGTAAAAGTTACAGTATCAATTTTGACTTCAGTACGATCAAATTTCAGTGTATAATTGCTATTTATTGTTGCATAAATATTATCTCTACCAAAGCTCATACGTTCCCACGTCATGGTTCCATTTTCTCCTATCCATTCGTCTGTATCAAGGTAATAACTCCCGGATGTATTGTAGATTTTGATTTGATCAACTTGAGCTTGAAAAGTCAAATCAATATTTTTAAACGAAATTTTTACGCGATTATCCTCAAAAATAAATCGATAATTAGAGGAGTTACTATACCACTTTTTAGTATTTGATTCATAAATAGTGTTATCTCGGAATAAATTTCTTGAAGACTTGATAAGAGTTATAAAAGTCTGATTGCCAGAGTTTAGCGATGGAATTAGTGCTTTTGACCAACTGATATATTTTGGTTCGTCGATTGAATCTTTGGCATATAACATTGTTTCAGTAAGAAGAAAGAAACTGGGAACGTCTAAATCATTAATTAACATCAAATTAGCAACAGCTATTATGTTGCGTTTTTCAGGCTCAACAAACTTTCCCGAATCCCATTTGGTGGTAAATCTATCCAATAATTCTTGCTCTTTCTTTTCACCTTGAGGTTTGAGAAATTGAGTATATTCTTTTATAAATACAGCTGGATTTCTTGAGAACGATCGGGGTTGAGCCCAAGAGAGCAATGAATTGAACAGAAAAAGTAGGAGTATGTATTTTTTAGTCAACATGTTATTTAATAAATTGAGTTTGTAGCCAACCATTTTTGGTGTTTTTGTCTGTTAATTGCAGTCCGTGTTTTTTTGATTCCTGAACTAAAATATCTAAGTCATCATCCAAGAATCCACAAAGTATGAGTATGCCGTCAGCATTAAGTTTATCGACGAATTGAGGGAGTAAATTAAGGTTAATATTTTTCACAATGTTACTCACGATAATATCTACTTTTTCATCTACTTGAGAAAGAGAATCATCTTGAATAGTAAAAACGTTGTTTACGTTATTTAATTGTATGTTCTCAATGGTGTTATTGATACAATTATCATCGTAATCTATTGCAAAAACCTTTTTTGCATTTTTCTGAGTAGCTAAAATAGCCAAAAGTCCACTGCCGCATCCCATGTCCAGAACTATTTTATTCGTACAGTCCAATTTTTCGAGGGCTATCGCTGATAATTGAGTTGTTTCGTGATGCCCTGTACCAAAGGCCATTTTCGGAGAAATAACAATATCATGTTTTACATTTTTAGGCGGGTGAAATGGTGCTCTCGAATGAATATGATCTCCGATATCAGCATCAACAAAATTTTGTTCCCAGATTTCATTCCAATTTTGAGTTTCAATATCTTGAATTTTATCTAGTTTGATATCAAAAGCTTTTAAAATAGATTCTAATTTATTGAGATCGAAAGAAGAGGCTTTACAATAGGCTATCAATTGATTTTTTTCAAACGATGTTCCCTCATATCCATTTTCTTGTAATAAAAATGAAAGTGTCTCTGATGTAAAGCCATCACATGAAATATGTATTGCCTTATAGGCCATAAGCGAACTACAATATTAAATATTGCAAGTATGCAATCATCCCAAACTTTTGAACACTTATCAAATAGAGGCTGCGAGTTACTTTTCTGGAGTTTTATGATTTCGTAGCCTATAAGAAGTGGATAATACGACTATATTTTTGAATATGTTTGATTAAAACACAGATACATTTGCTATGTGAATATAAATTTAAGAAAACCCCTAATTGTATTTGATTTGGAGACCACAGGTGTTCAAATTGCAAAGGATCGAATAGTAGAGATTTATTGTATTAAGATACATCCTGATGGTAAAGAAGAACATTTACATCAAGTACTTAATCCAACAATTCCTATTCCACCAGAAGTGTCTAAAATTCATGGGATTTGGGATAAAGATGTCGCTGATAAGCCCACATTTAAAGCATTTTCTGCTGAATTGAATGCATTTTTGGGTGATGCTGATTTTGGAGGGTTTAACAGTAATCGATTTGACTTTCCTATGCTTGCAGAGGAATTTTATCGTGCAGAAATTAAGTTTGACACCAATCGAAAGTTTATAGATGCACAACGGATATTCCATAAGATGGAGCCTCGAAACTTAGGTGCAGCATATAAAAAGTATTGCAGTAAAGATTTAGTAGATGCACATTCAGCAAAGGCAGACACTATTGCTACTTGGGAAGTAATAAAAGCTCAAGTAAACTTCTATGAGGAATTAGAAAACAACATCGATTTTTTGCATGCTTTTAGTGGTGAAAGTGAATTTTTTGACTTTGCAAGGCGAATCAAAAGAGGTCAAGATGGAGAGGCTTATTTCAATTTTGGTAAGTACCTTAATAAGCGTGTCGTTGACGTTTTTAAAGAGAACCGAGGATACTACGATTGGATGATGAAAGGTGATTTTCCTGCAAATACAAAGGATGTAATTACCAAATTAGCTCTAGAAAGCAGAAACGCTTAATTTCGCTCAATTATGGAATTAGTTAATTATCATACGATTAGTGAGATAGAGGATCTTTTATCGAGTAATAAAAAGCTAAATTTATCTGAAAACTCTAAGGAAAAAATCAAGAATTGTAATGCCTATTTATTGTCAAAAATAAGTGACGGTAACTCCACCATTTATGGCGTTAATACAGGTTTTGGGTCTTTATGCAATACTCGAATTGATTCAAAAGACTTAGCCCAGTTGCAAGTAAATTTAATTCGTTCTCATGCCTGTGGAATGGGGGATTACGTTCCTCACGATATTATAAAATTGATGCTTTTACTGAAAGTTAAAAGTTTAAGCTATGGTCATAGTGGTGTTCAATTGAAAACAGTCGAAAAACTATTGGATTTCTTCAATACTTCAACCTTGCCTGTTATTTACGAGCTGGGTAGTCTTGGTGCGAGTGGAGATTTAGCTCCACTAAGTCATATGAGTTTACCACTAATTGGCGAGGGTAAGGTATGGAGCAAAGATTCTCAAACGATCGAAAGTGCAAAGCCAAGTGATTTAGTGCTTGGTCCCAAAGAAGGTTTAGCATTAATAAACGGGACCCAGTTTATGCAAGCCTATGGTTTGTCATGTTTATTCAAAGCTAAAAAAATACTTGAGCGAGCAGATGTTCATGCAGCTCTTTGCTTGGATGCTTATGATGGTAGGAAAGAGCCATTTTTGAATTTTAGTCATGTTATTCGGCCTCATAAAGGACAATTAGATACTGCAAAAAATATCTTGGAGCATCTATCTGGAAGTCAAATATTAGATCAAAATAAAGCTCATGTTCAAGACCCGTATAGTTTTCGCTGTGTGCCACAAGTACACGGAGCAAGCAAAGACGTATATCATCAAGTTGCATCTGTATTTGAAACAGAAATTAATGCAGTTACAGATAACCCCAATGTTTTCCCAGATGAGGATTTGGTTTTGAGTGCTGGTAATTTTCACGGACAACCTCTTGCATTACATCTTGACTTTTTAGCAATAGCAATCGCAGAAATTGGGAGTATAGCAGAACGAAGAATTTATCGTTTGCTAGAGGGTAAGCGAGATTTACCTGCTTTTCTCACAAGCAATCCAGGACTAGAAAGTGGTTTGATGATTGCTCAATATACTGCTGCTAGCATAGTAAGTCAGAATAAACAATTGTGCACTCCAAGTTCAGTTGATACCATAGAAAGTAGTAATGGACAAGAAGATCATGTGAGTATGGGTGCCAACGCAGCTACTAAATGTCTAAAAGTTATAAAGAATGTTGAACGAATTCAAGCTATTGAGTTGTTGACAGCTAGTAAAGCATTAAGATATAGAAGTCCGCTTAAGTCATCAGATAAACTTGAAAAATTGGTCAGAAATATAGAAAAGGTGGCTGATATATCAGATTCAGATAAAGTGTGGGCAGATGAAGTAGGAAAGATACAGGATTACTTACGGGATAATTAATCAAAACTTATTTGTGTTAAATTCATTTGATATACAGGAATAACAAATTAGAAATGAAATCGAGGGTTAAAACTACTATTTGTCTAGCTTTATTTACACTATTTGTGGGAATGGATCTGGATTTGAAAGCACAAAACAAATACCCTATTGGAGGAAAGCTTAAACTTGAATTAACCAAAGAGCCCATAGTTGGTGCGACTGTTTTTGCCATAGCATCAGACAGTAGTGTTGCAGCAGGTTCTGTTTCCAAAGAAGATGGAACTTTTTCAATATTATTAGGACGTGGTGAATATATCTTAAAGATTAACTACTTGGGTTTGAAACCCTATTCTGAACCTATTCGTGTATGGAGAGATGACTATTTAGGTACCATAATAATGAAAGCAGGTGCTGAAAATTTGAACGAAGTTACGGTTGCAGAAAAAGCTGTTTCTGCCACTGTTGAAGGCGATACTGTTTCGTTCAATGCAAGAGCATACAAAACTACTCAAAATGCAAGTGCTAAGGATTTGGTGGAGAAAATGCCTGGCATACAAGACAACGATGGAGAAATTCAAGCACAAGGGGAGAAGGTACAACAGGTATTGGTCGATGGTAAACAGTTTTTTGGTCAGAATCCCAAGACGGCTCTTTCTACATTACCTGCCGAAGTGGTTGATAAAATTCAAGTTTTTGATGATAAAAGTGAGCAGAGTAAGGCAAGTGGAGTTGATGATGGAACACGAATCAAAACACTAAATATTGTCACTAAAATAAACATGAGAAATGGAGAGTTTGGTAAGGTATATGCTGGTTATGGTAGTGATGATCGTTATAGCACTGGGTCAAATTTAAATATGTTCAGAGGTGAACGCAGATTATCAATCTTAGCACAAGTAAACAATATCAATCAACAAAATTTTAGTACAGAAGATCTACTAGGAGTTGTGGCCGATAACAGTGGCGGAAAAAGAAGAGGGCGAGGACCAGGAGGAAAAAGACCTTCTTTTTTAAGTGGTTTCTCTGCAAACGGAAGTGCTGATGACTTTATGGTCAATCCCTCAGGTGGGGTTAGCGAAACCCAAGCTTGGGGTGCAAATTATCAGGATAAATGGGGCAAGAAAGTAGATGTCAGCAGTAGCTATTTTTACAACAAAGGGGAAAACGTATCCACGACTAATACGTATCAAGAATACTATTTAGGTAACACCCAAGGTCAGGAATATGAGGAGTTTAGCAACAGCTTGAGCACAAACATCAATCATAAATTTAATGCAAAAGCGGTTTACAAACTAAGTCCTAAGGCTTCATTTTTCTATTTACCTAGTTTTAGTATGCAAGATAATTTAGGTAATACGACTGATACCAGTAAAACATTGGCTGAAGCAATAGCAATAAACTCACTTAATCAACGGTTTAATAGTGACTTTCTTGCACTTAAAGCGACTAGCAATCTCATGTTTAGATACAATGGAGAGAAACGAGGAAGAAGTTTATTTCTTCAGTGGAATAATTCCATGGATCGAACCAAGGGAATCAATCAATTAAATTCTATTAATGAGAATATCAATCAGATAGAAAATATCGATCAGAATGGAGATTTGGATGAAGATTTAGATGGATTAAAAGCCAGTATCATGTATAGTGAACCTATTGGTAAAAAAGGCTTAGGTATGTTTTTTACCTATGATTACTCGAATAGTATCAACGTAATGAATCAGGAGATGTTAAGTGGCGTAGTAGATAACTCACCAGGGCAGCTAGATTCTTTGTTATCCATTCGATACAATAATGATTGGTCCACTCATACTGCAGGAATTGGAACACGTAAATTTGGAAGAAAAGGGGGATTTGTAGTCCGATTAAAATATGAATTGGCGGAATTAGATAACAAACAAACCATACCAGTTTCAGAGAATAGGGTACAGGGGTTCAATAATTTTCTTCCTTTTGCCCTATATCGAGCTCGCTTGAAAAATAAGGCATCTTGGTTTAGTATGTACCGATCTTACACGACCAAACCAACGGCAAAACAACTATCTCCAGTAGTAGACAATAGCAACCCACTTCAGTTAAGTCAAGGAAACGCACAACTAACCCAACAGTTTGGTCACTGGTTAATGTCGAAGTACAACTTTGCCAATACCAATAAAGATGTGGTGTTTTATGCTATGGTGAACGGGGGTTGGAGTAATAATTTTATTGGACAGAGTACATATACAGCCACCAGAGATTTAGATTCATCATTAAATTCAGTTGTTTTAAGTAAAGGAACTCAACTAACGAAACCAGTAAATTTGGATGGACAATATTCATTTAATGCATTTTTGACTTATGGTATGCCTCTAGAAGCTATCAAAAGTAATTTGAACATGAATATCTCAAGCCGACTGACTAACATTCCATCTATGATTAATTTGATGAAATCAAATACCCTCAATCAAAGTTATGAGTTGGGACTTGTTATTAGTAGCAACATTAGTGAAAAATTGGATTTTACATTATCCACAATAACAGCCTATAATAGTTCAGAAAATTCGCTTAACTCTACATTGGATAATATCTTTTGGGTGCAGACTAATAAAATCAAATTGGATTGGATTATGCCTATGGGATTTACTTTTCGAACAAATTTTAGGTATCAAAACTTTTATGGTTTAGGCACAGATTTAGATAATAGTGTGTTGCTATGGACAGCGGGAGTTGGTAAACAACTATTTAAAAATAAGCGAGGTGAAATTCAACTCAGTGTGTTTGATATACTCAATCAAAATAACAACATCAGCCAAAACTTTTATGATAGTTATTATGAAGCAACCAATAGGAATGTTTTAACTCGTTATTTTATGGTAAACTTCAGTTACAATATCCGTAAATTCCGAGAGGATAGAACGCGATAAATGGGTCTCTAAAATTTGTTTTGAAAATTAAATAAGAACAACGACATTTGCAGCCTTGCTGGAAAAAGGAGAACCAGCAGATTAAAAATATACAAATGGTAAAATTAAGACTTCGTAGACAAGGAAGAAAAGGAAAACCTTTCTACTACATTGTGGCGGCGGATGCAAGAGCTCCTAGGGATGGTCGATTTATTGAGAGAATTGGTTCGTATAATCCGAATACCAATCCAGCAACAATTGATTTAAACCTAGACGATGCGGTTCGCTGGTTAGGTAATGGTGCAGTTCCAACTGACACTTGTAGAGCAATCTTATCGTACAAAGGTGCGATGTACAAACACCACCTAAACAAAGGGGTAAACAAAGGTGCTCTAACACAAGATCAAGCTGATGAAAAGTTCAATGCTTGGTTATCAGAAAAAGAAAGTAAAGTTTCGGCTAAGCTCGATAGTATTAGCAAATCAGCTGCTGAATTAGCTGCTGCAGCTCACAAACGTGAGGAGGCAGTTAAGCTTGAAAGAGAGAAAGCAATTGCTGCTAAGTTGGCTCCAGAAGTTGAAGCTACTGAAGAGGCAGCAGAAGCTACTGAAGCGGTTGTAGAAGCACCAGAGGCGGCAGCAGAAGCTACTGAGGTAGCAGAAGCACCAGAGGCAGCAGCAGAAACTACAGAAGAACCAGTGGCTGCAGAATCTGCACCAGCAGAAGAAGCAACTGAAGATAAGCCATCTGAGGATAACGCCTAAACACCCATGCTAAACAAGGATAGATTGATATCTTTTGGATATGTCAGTCGTCCGCATGGATACAAAGGTGATGTTCAAATAACATTAGAACGTAAAATCGTCTCGCTTAAGCGGGACGATTTTGTTTTTATCCAATTACAAGGGCAATTTATTCCATACAAAATCACTCACTTAAAGGGTAAAACAGATACTCCAGTGGTAGGTTTGGAGTTTATTGACACCTTCGAAAAAGCCCAAGATATCGTGGGTTCACCAGTTTTTACCGATCAAGAAGTCTTACCAGAAGATTCTGAGTTGTCATTTCTAGGTTATGAATTGATTGATTCTAAAATTGGTTCAATCGGTAAGGTATTGGATGTTCAAGAATTGCCTCAACAACTGATGTTGACGGTATCCTTCCAAGGAGAGGAAAAATATATCCCACTTGTAGATGATTTTATTGATTATATCTCACAAGAAAACCAAGAAATTTGGCTGAATCTTCCCGATGGTCTTTTAGATTTGTAGATATGGCCTATCGTATAGATATCATCTCGGTCCAACCAAAACTAATGGAAAGTCCTCTGAATCATAGCATTGTGCAACGTGCAAAAGACAAAGGAATTTTGGAAATTGTATTGCATGATTTGAAAGAGTATGGTTTGGGCAAATACCGCCAAGTAGATGATACTGTATATGGTGGAGGTGCAGGAATGGTTATCCGATGTGAGCCTGTTTTCGATTGCATAGAAAAGCTTCAAACAGAACGTAACTATGATGAAATCATATATATGTGTCCAGATGGAGAAGTATACAATCAAGCAACTGCAAATCAATTATCACTTAAAAAGAATATTATCATCCTTTGCGGACATTATAAAGGCATTGATCAACGAATAAGAGAAAACCTAATTACTAAAGAGATTAGTATTGGTGATTATGTATTGAGTGGGGGAGAACTTGCGGCAGCGATACTAGCAGATTCGATTTGTCGATTGATTCCAGGCGTGATTTCAGATGAAGAGTCGGCATTAACAGATAGTTTCCAAGATAACATGTTAGCTCCACCTGTTTACACTCGACCAGCAGATTTCCGAGGAATGAAAGTTCCAACGGTACTGCAAAGTGGTCATTTTGCAAAAATTGCTGAATGGAGAGATGCCGAAGCTCTCAAAATAACTCAAGATCGAAGACCGGATTTGTTAGAGTAGGGTTTATCCCATCTCAAGTCTTGTTGCCTCGTCAATCAACTGACCTTTATCTATAGGAACTACCCCGATTTTTTCACATACTAATCCACCAGCAAGATTTGCAAGCCCTGCTATTAGAGGATTGGGTAATTTCAAGGCAACGCAAAGAGCAGCAACACTTAATACAGAGTCTCCAGCACCACTAACATCTAATATTTTTCTTGGATGTGCAGGCAGGTGATGATATTCCTGGTCATTGATAATGATAACTCCATCTTCAGAAAGAGTTGTCATTACATTTTTAGCATTTAAATCGGCTCTCAGTTGTTGAGCCAGCGACTGCATGTTGTGGTTATCTTCCTCTTTTAATTGATAGGCCTCAACAATTTCTTTTCTGTTTGGCTTGAATAAGGTACAGTTTTGATAGTCAAAAAACTGGTCGTGCTTAGGGTCAACCACTATGGGGACATTAGAATTGTTACACAATTGGGTGACATTTTTGATAAGGGAAGGAGAGAGGACTCCTTTGTTATAATCTTGAAAAATCAATACATCCGCCGTTCGAATAAGTGAGCTGATAGTTGTAAAAAGTTGATTTTCAACATCAGTATTGATCAGATTTGTTTCTTCTTCATCAATGCGAAGAAAGTGTTGATTGTTGCCGATAACCCTTGTTTTTACCGTAGTGCAACGCGACTCATCTTCAATAATTCCTTGGGTAGACAAGCCTTCTTGGTCGAGTAGTGACTTGAGTTGAGATCCATTTCTATCATGGCCAACAATGCTGCACAAGATGGGTGTAGCTCCCAAAGCTTTTATGTTTAATGCTACATTTGCCGCACCACCTAATCTGCGTTCTTTCTTTGCTAGATTAATAATAGGAACAGGTGCTTCTGGACTATTTCGAGTGCTTTTTCCATAAAAATAGGCATCAATCATGCTATCACCGATGATTAATGCGGTGGTTGATTCCCATTGATCAAATATGGACGCTAATTGACTCAAGTTAATGCAGCTTTGATTCTTTTCATGGCTTCTCTTAACTCTTCCTCGCTACTGGCATAACTAATTCGTACATGTTCATCCATTCCAAATGCTACTCCAGGTACAAGACTAACTAAAGCAGTATTGAGAATATAATCACAGAAGTCCAAGCTATCGTTGATGGTTCTGCCTCCAAATTCTTTTCCGTAAAATGAACTCACTTTTGGAAATAAGTAAAATGCTCCTTTTGGAGTATCTGTTTCAACACCTGGAATTTCACTTAATAATTCAACCATCATATCTCTTCTTTTTCGGAAGGTATTCAACATATTTTGTGTAGGTTTCATATCTCCACTAATTGCTTCTGCAGCAGCCCACTGAGCGATGCTGTTGGCACCTGATGTGAATTGACCTTGTAATTTATCACACGCAGAGATTAGTTCTTTTGGTCCGACCATATAACCGATTCTCCACCCTGTCATTGCGAAGCCTTTTGAAACTCCATTAACAATGATTAGTTGATCACTAATTCCATCAAATTGAGAGATGGTTGTGTGTTCACCGTCAAAAGTTATATGCTCGTAAATTTCATCGGATATAACGGTGATCTTTGGATGTTTTTTTACAATATCAGCAATCTGCTTTAGTTGGTCGTAAGAAAGTGAACTTCCTGCCGGATTATTTGGACTAGAAAATAAAATTACACGCGTTTTATCGTTTATAGAACGCTCCATTGCTTCGATGTCTATAGCGAAACCCTCTTCAAATTTAGAGGGAATAAATACAGATTTACCTCCTGCGAAGTTGACCATTTCTGAATAACTCACCCAATAAGGAAGTGGAATAATAACTTCCTCACCGTGGTCTACTAAACTCAAAATAGCATTCATGATGCATTGTTTTGCCCCAGTGCTTACCATTACATTAGCAGGTGTAACCTCGAGGTTATAATCATGTTGAAATTTAGAACATATTGCTGATTTTAATTCAGGAATTCCACCCACAGGTGTGTATTTTGTTTTTCCAGAATCAATGGCGTGGATAGCAGCATCCTTGATGTGCTGAGGAGTGTCAAAATCAGGTTCACCTAAACTTAGGCTAATCACATCTTTCCCTTGTGCTTTAAGCTCACGGGCTTTTTTGGCCATTCCGATGGTTAATGACTCTTTAATACGATTTAATCGAGTAGTAAAATTCATGATAAAACAAAGACGAATTTATTGTTTTTAAAGGGGTTAAGTATTTATATGTTAGTTTTTGTTAAAAAGTTTTTTTATCAGATTAAATATTTTGCATTGAAATCAACTGTTATAACCCTTTTTATTGAAACCAATACTGAAATTTAAGGACAATACCCCGATTTTTTGTACTAAAGTCCGTAGTTAAATAATTTTCACTATAAACGAGATACAAATCACTCATGGGTTTAAATCTCCATTGAAGTCTGCTATTGATATTGAAATTTTCGATTTGGGTATTGTATTGTAAGAAGGTAGTGAAAAATACGCTTTTGGTAAATGCTAATTCCGCTTGAGCTCCAACTAGCGTAAGATTTTTATTTTTTTGTATAGTTGGCATATCAAAAATGTTTTGATTCACATACACTCCAAATATGCCAATGGGTTGCCAACGGTAATTAAGGGCTGTTTTTATGCTCGTTCTTTTTCCATCAAAGTATTGTCCAAAGAAATAGGACGCCTCCATTGAAAGTGGTTTTCTTGCGTTGGATTCATACGATAATTTTGCGTTTTGATAAGTGTAATTTCCTTGAGGTGATATTGCATTGGTATCACCTGTAAATGTCATGTCTGTGTCAAAGTAAAGCTTTGTGAACCAATGATTGTAATCAAAACGGAACTCACTGGTATTGTTCGTTTTGAGTTTGTATGTGTGTCGAAGTTGGTTGTCTGTTAGGTTGTAATCACCGTCTGTATATCGATCAAGATAAGATTCAAATCTTTGGGAGATGAACCACGATTTATTTTTGGGATAGAATGTATAGGCAATCATGGGTTCAAGCCTCCAATATGTTTGTCTTCGAATAACCTCCTCTTCTGGATCATACCTTTCTGTTCGTGGTACAAACCCAAAATCAGCACGATAGTTTTGGCCCACATATTCATGGTTCCACATCACAAATAGATTTGGGGTGCTGTACGCTAACCATGATGCATGCGTATAACTGTTACTGAGCTTGTCGGGCTTGAATGATTGGTGATAAAAAAATTTCCCAGCCCATTTTCTATCGATGGTATTGAAATTGAAATCCGTACCTATAATACGGTTATAGTCGGTTGAATTAAATTCAGAGGATTCAAAACTATTTCTATTTAACCCTATGAATCCAATTGTACTGTTTTTTAAAACTCGCCGTTGAAGTGCAGCTACAGTGTAGTTTTGCTGGGGATTATCACTTGATTTGTTGGTATGAATATTCATTAAACCAATCCGCCAATCTTTGTTCAATTTACCGCTCAATCTTGCTCCACCAACAATAGGAATAATATTTCCGTTATTAAGGCCAATTTTTCTTGAGAAAAAGGGCCTAATTTGTCTAAATCCAAAGTCAGAGAACAAATCGCTATTTTCAATAAAAAAGTTTCTTCGCTCAGGGAAATAAAGACTAAATCTACTCAAGTTAGTAACTTGCCTATCCACTTCAACCTGAGAAAAGTCAGGATTGATGGTCAAATCTAATTGTAACGAGTTAGTGATTCCTATTCTAGCATCACCACCAAATCCTCTGTTAAAAGTGGCATCCTCATTTACTGGCTGGTATTTTTTTTGGGTGCTTCCAGAAACATATGGAATAATGGCAACACTCTTTTTTCGTTTACGAATGGGTTTGTCCCATATCAATTCTCCACAAAAGGGGAGCGAAGCTATATTAAAGTTGCGAGGTACAGCAGCCCAAGACGAACCTTCGTTAATTTTGAGATCATTTCTTGAAAAATTAATTCTCCATTTTTTCATTCCTGGATTAAAACGGAGCGAGCTAAATGGGATAGCCATTTCTACAATCCATCGGTCGTTATAGATTTTCACTTCAGAATACCAAAGAATATCCCAAGCCGTCGTAACTCCATAATTCCCACCTACTTGAACAAGTCCTTCACGTTGTACTCCTTTTGGGTTAACAGCGAAACTAAACCCATTGGTGTGATCATCATAGGGGTCAATGAATACTGCGAATGCATCACTTACAGGGTAGGAAAAGTCTCGTTTAAGTGATTGAATGATAAATGGTTGACTATTCGTATCATAACAAATAGCTGCTATGTATAAGAATTTTTCATCGTATGTAGTCATGACTTCCGTCTTAGACTTTGCATAGGAAGTATCTACAGGAACACTCTGATAAAATTCATTTGCAACATCACAGTTTTGCCACACGCTTTCATTCAACTCTCCATCAATTTTTATCTTAGAATCAGTTTGAAATATATTCAGCCTAGGAATCGGTTTTTGCCCCATTAATTGAATGGTGAAAAACAAAAGGCAAATGACAATTGTGGTGGATTTAAATTTCAAACTCAGTAAACTACTGTTGATTAACAATTAATGAGCAATTAGGATTTTGAATTTATTTTTTGATCTTGAATCAAACCTGCTCTGTTTAATAGTGCATCAATGGTCGCATCTTTACCTCTGAATTTTCGGTATAAAAGCGAGGGGTGTTCAGACCCACCTGAGCTGAGAATATGATCTCTAAATTTATGAGCAACTTTAGAATTGAATATCCCCATTTCTTTAAATGCTTCAAATGCATCTGCTTCTAGTACTTCAGCCCATTTATAGCTGTAATACCCACTACTATAACCACCCTGAAAAATATGTGAGAATGAAGTACTTATACAGCAACCGTCTACACTAGGATATAAATCAATACCGTTGAGTTGACTACTCTCAAATGCTATAAAATCGTTTTCCAATGTTTCTGCATTATCCAAAGTAATTGCGTGCCATCCCATATCAATTTTTCCAAGTCCAATTTGTCTTAGAGTTGCCATTCCAGCTTGAAAATTTGAGGAGTTTTTAATTTTCTGAACGTAATCCAATGGGATTACCTCGTTTGTTTGATGATGTTTTGCAAAAAGGTTTAAGCATTCTTTTTCATAACACCAGTTTTCTAGGAGTTGACTTGGAAGTTCCACAAAGTCCCAAAAAACACTTGTTCCAGATAGACTTGCATAATTACCATTAGCAAAAATTCCATGAAGAGCGTGTCCAAATTCATGAAATAGTGTGGTTACTTCTTGAAATGACAGTAATGAAGGCAATTCATCGGTGGGTTTGGTAAAATTGCAAACAATACTAACATGCGGGCGGATATTCCTATTGTCCTCAATTTTTTGTGATCTGAAACTAGTCATCCATGCTCCTTGTCTTTTGCCTGGTCTTGGGAAAAAGTCTGCATAAAACACAGCTAAATGCTCATTTTTATCGGATAAAACCTCGTAAGTAATTACATCTTCATGGTATACATCGATGTCATTTCTTTGTTTGAATGTAATCCCAAATAACTTTTGAGCGGTCTTAAAAACCCCATTAACAACATTTTCCAATTGGAAATAAGGCCTCAAGAGTTCATCGTCAATAGCAAATTTTTCCTTTTTTAGTTTTTCAGAGTAATAGATGCCATCCCATTTTTGAATTTGTTTAATTTGATCCAGTTGGTGAGCATAAGCCGTTAGTTCATCAAACTCATTTTTTGCGTGTCTGATAGCCTTGGACTGAATATCATTGAGAAAATCCAGCACTTTTGATGGAGATTCAGCCATACGTTCCTCAAGTACGTAATGAGCATGACTTTCATACCCTAGGAGTTGTGCACGTTCAGCTCTTAATTTTGTGATTTTTCTTACAACAGCTGTATTATTATTATCGTTATCCTGAAAACCTTTTGAATTGAATGCTCGATACATTTGCTCTCTTAAAGACCGATTTTCAGCATAGGTCATAAATGGTATATAGCTTGGATAGTCAAGTGTAAACACCCATTTATTCTCGTATCCTTCATTTTTTGCAGTGATTGATGCCGCTTCGATCACACTTTGTGGTAATCCAGATAAATTTTTTTGATTGTCTAAAACTAATTTAAATTGGTTGCTTTCTTTCAATACATGCTCTCCAAATGTTAATGATAGTTTAGCGGTTAACGTATCGATCTCACGAAGACGATTTTTTTCATTTTCACCCAGATTTGCACCGTTTCGCACAAAACTTTTATAGGTTTTTGTTAGAAGTGTTTCTTGTTCTGTGGTTAATCCCTCAATACCAGATTCATACACAACTTTAATCCGGTCAAAGAGTTCTTTATTCATCATGATGTCATTACCATGTGCCGTTAATAATGGAGATATTCCTTGGGCCAAAGATTGCATTTCGTCATTTGTATTGGCAGCGTTTAAATTAAAAAATGCGGCGGTAACTTTATTTATAATATCCCCTGTTTTTTCCATGACCTCAATTGTATTTTGAAATGTTGGTGGTTGAGGATTTGAGATAATGTTTTGAATTTCAGCTTGAGTTAGCTCAATTCCTTTTTTTAAGGCGGGGAGATAATGCTCATTATTGATTTTTGAGAATGGAATAGTCTCAAAAGGTGTTTTATAAGTTGAAAGAAAAGGATTCATTTTTTT
The DNA here is from genome assembly GCA_016779945.1 of Bacteroidia bacterium. Classification (GTDB taxonomy): domain Bacteria; phylum Bacteroidota; class Bacteroidia; order NS11-12g; family UBA9320; genus UBA9320. The sequence goes on from JADHMR010000015.1 coordinate 24,061, forward strand.
GTGTGGCGAAATTAAATCATCCTACGATTGGTTTATACATTTCATCAAATACTTTCAGACAAATTTTCATTTAACTTGATAGATATTGGTCTATTTAATGAAATAATGGCTTATAAATCAATGATTTGACTCGCAAATTGTGTCATTATGACCCTAATTTTTAGTTGGTTCATGTTTTGATAAATAATAGTTGAAATAGTCAAAATATGGATACTAAGAATTTTACAATTAAAACTCAAGAGTCAGTTCAAAAAGCACAAGAAATTGCAATGAGCAATCAGCATCAAGCTATAGAAACGGGTCATCTCTTAAAAGCAATTCTGATGGTTGATGAAGACGTAATATCCTACGGCTTAAAAAAGGTGAATGCCAATGTTAAACGCATTGGTCAGGTTTTAGACGGAATACTTGAAGGTTATCCAAAAGTTTCAGGTTCGGGAAGTCAATATTTGAGCAATTCTGGTCAACAATCATTAATTAAGGCAAACACTTATCTAAAGGAGTTTAATGATGAATTTGTAACTATTGAGCATTTATTTTTGGCAATATTAAATGGTAATGATCAAGTTGCTAACTTACTAAAAGACGCCGGGGTTAAGTCCAATGAGATAATTAAGGCATTTAAAGAATTACGAGCAGGAACAAGAGCAACTAGCTCAAGTGCTGAGAGTCAATATAATTCGTTGAATAAGTACGCTAGAAATTTAAATCAACTAGCCAAAGAGGGTAAGCTTGATCCAGTGATTGGCCGGGATGAAGAAATTCGAAGAGTGCTTCAGATTTTAAGTCGTAGAACAAAGAATAACCCTATTTTGGTGGGCGAACCCGGCGTTGGTAAAACAGCAATAGCAGAAGGGTTAGCACATCGTGTGATTAGCGGAGATGTCCCTGAAAATTTAAAAACAAAACAGATTTATAGTTTGGATATGGGTAGTTTAATAGCCGGTGCAAAATATAAGGGTGAGTTTGAAGAACGTCTAAAATCTGTGGTAAAAGAGGTTACATCTGCTGATGGTGAGATTGTATTATTTATTGATGAAATTCATACGTTGGTTGGAGCCGGAGGTAGTGGTGAGGGAGCTATGGATGCTGCTAATATTTTGAAACCAGCCTTGGCAAGAGGTGAATTAAAAGCCATTGGTGCAACAACACTAGCGGAATATCAAAAGTATATTGAGAAGGATAAAGCACTTGAACGTAGGTTTCAGAATGTGTTGGTTGACGAACCATCTTCAGAAGATGCTATATCAATTTTAAGAGGGATAAAAGAAAAATATGAGGTTCACCATAAAGTAAGAATAAAGGATGAGGCCGTGATATCTGCAGTAGAATTATCGCAACGCTATATATCCGACCGATTTTTACCAGATAAAGCCATTGATTTAATGGATGAATCAGCGGCAAAACTCAGACTAGAAATTGACTCAGTACCCGAGGAGTTAGATGAAATCGAGCGAAAGATTATGCAACTCGAAATTGAACGTGAGGCAATCAAACGAGAAAAAGATCAAAAGAAGTTGAATCAGTTGAATGAAGAAATAGCAAATCTGAGTGAAGATAGAAATCAATTGAAAGCAAAATGGCAAGAAGAAAAATCGATAGTTGATGGTATTCAAACGAAGAAAAAAGAAATTGAATCTTTACGATATGAGGCTGATCAAGCTGAGCGTTCGGGTGATTTTGGAAAAGTTGCAGAGATTAGATACGGTCGAATTAAATCTTCGGAGGAAGAACTCGAGAATCTCAAAAAGCAACTTGTTGAAAAACAGACAAATAACAGTCTTGTAAAAGAAGAAGTTACTAGCGAAGACATAGCAGAAGTTGTGAGTAAATGGACCGGTATTCCAGTTCAGAGCATGCTTAAAAGTGAGCGAGAGAAATTACTAAATCTTGAGCAAGAACTACACAAGCGAGTTATTGGACAAGATGACGCCATTATTGCAATTTCAGATGCAATAAGGAGAAGCAGAGCGGGATTATCAGATCCAAAGAAACCCATTGGTTCTTTTATTTTTTTGGGAACTACTGGTGTTGGGAAGACAGAATTAGCCAAAGCTTTGGCTGAATATCTATTTAGTAAGGAAGATGCTTTAGTACGAATTGATATGAGTGAGTACCAAGAAAAGCATACGGTAAGTAGATTGGTAGGAGCACCTCCAGGATATGTTGGGTACGATGAGGGTGGCCAATTAACTGAGGCAGTCAGGAGAAAACCATATTCCGTTATTTTATTGGATGAGATTGAAAAAGCACACCCTGATGTATTTAATATTCTACTTCAAGTATTAGATGATGGAAGGTTAACGGATAATAAGGGTAGGACAGCCAACTTTAAAAACACGATTGTTATCATGACAAGCAATATAGGAAGTCATTTAATTCAAGAGCATTTTGGTCAAGTTACTGATGAGAATTCCAACGAAATTGAAGCAAAAACTAAAATAGAAGTTTTTGAACTTCTAAAAAAGTCGATACGCCCAGAGTTTTTAAATCGTATAGACGAGATAATGATGTTTAAACCATTATCTAGGTCAGATATTCGAGGAATTGTTGATGTTCAATTTGAGGGTTTAAAGAAAATACTTCGAAATCAAGGGGTAGAGATTACGGCCACAAACCAAGCTTTAGATTGGTTAAGTGAGATTGGCTATGATCCACAATTTGGGGCTAGACCTCTCAAAAGGGCAATTCAACGTGAGGTCCTTAATAAATTAAGTATAAAAATATTGGATTCAACGATTTCAACAGATTCAAAAATCAAATTAGATATCAATGACAAAAAGGAGTTTGTTTTTAAGAATTTGAAATAACTTATTCCCAAATCTTACCGGGATTCAGAATTCCATTTGGGTCAAATGTTTTTTTAATTCCTTTCATGATTTCGATATGAGTTTCTGTGAGAACCTCATTCATGTATTTTTTCTGAACAAGACCGATTCCGTGTTCTCCACTAATGGTGCCGCCAAATTCTTTGCATAATCGGAAAATTTTACGAATGCCTTCTTCCAAATGCTTACCATTCCATTGATCATCAGACATTGTCCCTTTGATGATATTGATATGAAGGTTACCATCACCAGCGTGACCATAACAAACACTCTCAAAATGATATTCTTTTCCGATAGCTTTTACTCCAGCCATTAGTTTTGGTAGATTGGCACGCTTGACAACAGTGTCTTCTTCTTTGAAAATACTATGTAGTTTAACCATTTCGCCGATGTTCCTTCTGATTTGCCATATTCGTTCTTTTTGATCGCTACTATCAGCAAATTGGACTTCAGATGCATTATTCGATTCCAAAACTTCATTAATTTTTTCGCAATCTGTGAAGAGGTTATCCATATCATTACCATCGACCTCTATCAACAGAAATGCTTCTGTGCTATCTTGGGAGAGCATTTCTTGAGTAATTTTCTTTTGAGATTCAGAGCCGTGCTTTTGAACAAATTCAATTGCATTTCTTTCCATGAGTTCAAGTGCACTAGGCTGAACTCCTTTTGTAAAAATTTGAGGAACAGTCTTACATGCATCTTCAATACTGTTAAATTTTGCTAACATAAGAAGGTCATGCTGAGGAAGCGGTAATAGTTTGAACACAATTTTAGTAACTATTCCCAAGGTGCCTTCACTTCCAAGAAATAATTGGGTTAGATTATAACCTGTGCTATTTTTTAGTGTGTCAGATCCTGTCCAAATAATTTTTCCGTTAGGTAAAACAACCTCAAGGTTGAGAACATAGTCTTTGGTTGTACCATATTTAAGTGCTTTTGGACCACCACTACTATGAGCGATATTTCCGCCTAAAAAGCAACTTCCCTTACTCGCTGGATCAGGCGGGTAGAATAGTCCTCTTTCTTTAACCGCCGTTTGAAAATGATCATTAATTACACCACTTTCTACAGTTGCTTGGAAATTTTCTTCATCAATCGCTATAATTCGATCGAATTTTTCCATACTCAAAGAGACACCTCCATTAACAGGAATACTACCTCCACTCAAACCTGTTCCAGCACCTCTGGGTGTGACAGGTATCTTGTGGTCATTGCAAAATGCCAAAACTTTTGAAATATCGGATGTTGAATTTGGGGTGACAACAACTTGTGGTAAACAAGTTATATCTTCAGTATAGTCAGAAGCATAATTTAAGAGAATTTCTGGGTTTGTAAAGACGATTTCTTTTCCAACTAATTTTTCAAGACTTTCTATCCAATTCATTTAAGAATTCAATTATAATTGAAGTAAATTTAAATCCAACATGAAAAATACGTTCATACTTATTTTACTTGCATATTCCACACTATTATTTGGGCAAAAACGAAACATTGAATTATCCGATATATGGGCCAGTGGGACATTTTATCCGAAGACGGTTAATGGATTTGTAAATCTTAACGATGGAAAAAGTTATTGTGTTTTGGAGAAAAACGATGAAGGTTTTGACGCAATTAATCAGTACGATTATGTATCAGGGTCCAAAATAAAGGAGATACTTAATGCCAAAGATGTATTTGGTGATGAGAAATATGGTATTAATTCCTATGCGTTTAATCAAGATCAGACGGTTGTACTAATTTATTTTAACTCACAAAGAATCTATCGTCATTCTACGCGTGGAGATTTTAAGGTAGTTCAATTAACTGATAAACAAGTTATTGGAGGGGGCAAGGAGGTTCGATACCCAACACTCAACCCCAAGGGGACTAAGCTAGCTTATGTTAAAGAGAATGATTTGTATGTCATGGATTTAATGAGCCAAAAAGTAAAACGAATCACCAAAGATGGAGAATACAACACGATTATAAATGGGGCTGTAGATTGGGTATATGAGGAAGAATTCGGGATGAGTAAGGGATTCGAATGGAATAGTGACGGTACGAGGATTGCTTTTTATCGATTTGACGAATCAGCAGTAAAGCAATGGCAAATGACAACTTACGGTAAGCTATATCCAGATTTGTATAAGTTCAAATATCCCAAGGCTGGAGAGTCTAATAGTATAGTCCAAGTATTCATTGCTGATGCTCAGAAAGGGGGCTGTAAATTGATTGATTTAAATTCAGATGCCGATCAATACATACCTCGAATAAAATGGACAAAAGATCCTAATGTGCTTAGCATTCAGCGTTTAAACAGATTACAGAATAAGTGGGAGCTTCTTATGGTTGAAGGTACTGATGTTCAAGTATCCCTGGAAGAGACCAATCCACGTTATGTTGACATAACAGATGACTTGTTTTTTTTGAGTGATAAAAGGCATATGATTGTCAGTAGCGAAAGAGATGGTTACAAACATTTATACTTTCACAAAGTAGATGGACCTCAGATTTTTCAAATTACCAGTGGAGATTGGGAAGTTGATCAGGTTTTAGGAATTGATGAGAAAAATGAGCTAATTTATTATACAAGCACCGAAGTAAACCCAACAGAGCGTCACATATACAGCATTGACTTTCAGGGAAAGGAAAAATTAAGATTAACAACTGAATCAGGTTGGCATTCTGCTCAATTTAGTACTGATTTCACCCTTGCACTGCACAACTATCACACAGCTACCCAACCTCATATCTTTAATATAAAAGATATAAATTGGGAAACACAACGTGTTGTTGAGGACAATGAAGATTTTAAGGTTAGAAATAATCAATTTATAATGGGCGACATCTCATTTGACCAATTATCCGTAAATGACAATGATTTGAATTACTGGATGATAAAACCGGCCTCCTTTAATGACTCGACAAAATATCCTTTGTTAATGTATGTGTATGGTGGACCAGGTTCTCAAACCGTAAAAAATAGTTTTGGTTGGAGTAATTATTATTGGTATCAAATGCTGGCAAATAAGTATAATATCATAATTGCATCGGTTGATAATAGAGGAACTGGGGCAAGAGGAGCAGATTTCAAGAAAATGACCTACAAACAGCTTGGAAAATACGAAACAGAAGATCAAATTGCTGCCGCTAAATCTTTAGGTCAACTCTCATTTATAGATAAAAATCGGATGGGAATTTGGGGTTGGAGCTATGGAGGATACATGAGTAGTCTTGCTTTAGCGAAAGGTAATGAGGTATTCAAAATGGCAATTGCTGTTGCACCGGTAACTAATTGGAGGTACTACGACAATATTTATACAGAGCGATACATGGGTTTGCCACAAGACAATGGAGCAGGTTATGATGATAATTCACCTATAAATTTTGTAAGAGATATTAAGGGTAAATACCTTATAGTTC
>JADHMR010000122.1 GCA_016779945.1 Bacteroidia bacterium
CAAAATATTGGTGTCTGCATTAAAATTAAAAGATCCTGACTCACTTGAAATAAATAATATACGTTGAGTTTGAGGGTGGATAAACTGAGCCCCAATGATAGATTCATTTGAAGAATTTTTTATTACTCCATCAAACTCAAAAGTCGATTGTGAGTACCCAAAGAAGGTAAAAACCATCAACATCCCTTGCACAAATAGTCGCTTGAGCATAAATTCGTTAATTCACAAATATATTTAAACGCAACCGCAATGAAAAAAATCTACGCAACACTAATTCTCTTAGGTATTACAGTTAGTCCCATTTTTGGACAAGTTTGTTCACCAGATAATAGTATAACCAAATCTGGAGTGTACCCCGACCAACCCGATACAGCCTATGCTAATCAAAGTTATAATTTCAGTTTTCAGATACTTTCAATAAAAGATACTGCAGTAGTATACCTTGGTCAAAATGTCACTGCAGATATTGACTCTGTTACGGTGGATGCAGTCATTGGTTTGCCTGATAATTTTGAATTTGCATGCAATCCAAGTCAATGTTCATTCACACACAAAGCTGTGGGTTGTATTAATCTGAATGGAAATCCAACGCCTGATCAAGTTGGGGTATATGACCTTAAAATCGCAACTACTGCATATGCTAGTGCTCAGGTATTACCTGTGGGGCCTCCATTAAAACTGCCAGTAGCAGATACTACCGACGGATACCAACTGGTTATCAAGGGTGATGGCTCAGCATCGGTTTTTGAAACTGCTTCAGAAAATGGTGTAAATGTATATCCCAATCCGTCATCAAATGGTATCTTCATGCTTCAAACAAGTACACCGTTAACATCACTAGAAATAACTGATATTCTAGGTAAAGAAGTAAATTTTTCAAAACGTACTTTGAACGATACTATTATGCTAACAATCTCCGACTCACCAAAGGGACTTTATATTTTAAAAATAACCATTGGCGACAAGCAAATTGTTAAAAGGATAATCCATTAGGTTGACCTCGCGATGTAAAAGATAAAAGTTATCTTTGCACCAACCAAATTATGGCAACCCAACTGGCAGAACAATCTACTCTTTCAAAATCTGAATTTATTGATCAAGTAATCAATGACTACAGAACTGCGTACAGTAGCCGTATTGCTTCCTTAATCGGCAGAAAGGAAGTGCTAACCGGAAAAGCAAAATTTGGAATCTTTGGTGACGGAAAAGAATTAGCACAAGTAGCCATGGCTCGTTTCATGGAGAACGGTGATTTTAGAGCCGGTTACTACCGTGATCAAACACTTATGTTTGCTTTAGGACTGAGTGATACTCAAAAGTTTTTTGCTCAATTGTACGCTCATCCCGACAAAGAACAAGAACCCAGCAGTGCGGGAAGAAGTATGAATGGACACTTCAGCACACGTATGCTTGATGATGAAGGAAATTGGCTAAAACAAACTGACCGAATAAATATTTCGTCTGATATATCTCCCACGGCAAGTCAAATGCCAAGAGTATTGGGTTTGGCCTTTGCATCCAAAATATACAAAGGCAATAAAGATTTACATGCCAACACCAATTTTTCAAAACAAGGAAATGAAATTGCTTGGGGAACGATTGGCAATGCAAGTACATCTGAAGGCCATTTTTGGGAGAGTATAAACGCTGCAGGTGTAATGCAAGTGCCCATGCTCACTAGTATTTGGGACGATGAATACGGAATATCTGTTCACGCAAAACACCAAACCACAAAACAAAATCTAACAGCTATCCTCTCAGGTTTTAAAACTGATAAATTTGGAGTAGGGATAGAATTAATAACGGTAAACGGATGGGATTATCCCGCCCTTTTAAATGCATATAAAAAAGCATCTAACGTTTGTAGAGAAAAACACACACCAGTAGTTGTTCACGTAAAAGAACTCACTCAACCTCAAGGGCATAGCACCTCTGGTTCTCACGAAAGGTACAAATCAAAAGACCGTCTAACTTGGGAGACCGAAAATGATTGTATCGCCAAAATGAGAGCTTGGATGATTGATAGCGGTCTATCAACTGATCAAAATCTTTCAGCACTTGAAAAAGAAATTGAACAAGAAGTTAAGGATGCTAAAAAAGCGGCATGGACTGCCTTTAGAAACGAAATTAAAGAAGAAATAACTGCAGCTGTTCAAATATTAAATACCATTGATCAATCTATTGCAAAACAACTGCAAGAATCTATGGATCCTGGAAGGAAAGATATTTTAAAAGCGTTGCATAGTTGTATCCGAAAAAATATTGGTAATCCAGCAGTTCATGAATTAGAAGAATATTATAATTCCTACTTAAATAAATATCAAAATATCTACAGTAGTCACTTGCATAGTGAGTCAAATAAAAAAGCTGTAAATATTACCGAAATTAAACCAGAATATGATACTGATTCTAAGGAGATAAACGGTTTTGAAATACTCAACAAAACTTTTGATTCGCTACTTTCAACTCATCCAGAAGTTATTGCTTTTGGGGAAGATGTAGGTAAAATTGGTGATGTAAATCAAGGTTTTGCTGGGCTTCAAGAAAAACACGGTGAAAATCGAGTAATGGACATGGGTATCCGAGAAAATACAATCGTTGGTCAGGCTATTGGTGCATCACTTAGGGGTTTAAGACCTATAGCAGAAATCCAATACCTAGATTACCTTTTGTATGGTATACAGATGATGAGTGATGATATTGCCACCATTCAATACCGAACCAAAGGATCTCAAAAATACCCATTAATAATACGTACAAGAGGACATCGACTTGAAGGTATATGGCACAGTGGATCGCCAATGGGTATGATTCTAAATGCCGTTAGAGGTATGAATGTGCTGGTTCCAAGAGACATGACTCGTGCAGCAGGATTTTATAATACCATGATTCAATCCGACGAACCTGCATTAATCATTGAATGCTTAAATGGGTATCGATTGAAAGAAAAATTACCATCTAATTTAACCGACTTTACAGTACCTGTTGGCATACCAGAAATACTACAACAAGGGACTGATGTAACCCTTGTTACATACGGAAGTTGTGTAAGAATTGCTCAAGACAGTATTTCAATGCTTGAAGAAAAAGGCATCTCAGTTGAACTTATAGATGTGCAATCTCTTCTACCTTTTGATATCAATCATTCCATTGTTGAGTCCATTAAAAAAACAAACCGAATTGTCTTTATGGATGAAGATGTAAAGGGGGGTGCAACTGCCTTTATGATGCAAAAAGTACTCGAAGAACAAAGTGGATATCGTTATTTAGATAGCGAACCAAAAACATTAACATCACAAGATCACAGACCTGCCTATGGCACGGATGGTGATTATTTTTCGAAATCAAATGCTGAAGAATTATTTGATGTCATTTACTCCCTTATGAACGAGAGTAACCCATCTAAATATCCTCGTTAAACCAATTTAATTTTCTGAATTTTAGCCCCTTTATTGATGAGGTACTTTCGCTTGTTCTTGAGATTTAAACAAACAACTCTTGTCCTTCTTGTTTCTAATTTTTTATAGTTTTGGCTTCGAAACATAAAAAAATCACCCTCAGAAAGTTGATCAAGAAAATCACCCTGCTCCTCATCGTATTTGCCAAAAGCCCGTTCTAAATTCACATTTATTCCACTGCATGCTTTGGGGTTTTCGAGTTCTTGACGAACAACATTCAAGATAGAAACATCCACAGAAAACTCTTCATCCAATTCAAAGTAATTATAGAGCTTTTTAAAATTTGCTTTCCATTCTTTTCCGTGCGGCTTAACCTGGTTTTTATGTAATATAAATGTCTCTAAATGAGCAAGTTCGTGAATAAGTGTAAGTAAGAATCTAAAAGAGTTCGTGTTTTTATTAACTGAAATTGATTGATTCTTACCAAACTGTCTGAAATCTCCAAGCTTGGTTTTTCGGGGTCGTGTTACCCTAATTGTGCAATTACGCTGACTTGCATAATCAATAATGGCATGAGCTTTTTTAGCTGGTAAATGTTCTTCTAGATACGTTAATGTAGTCACTTATTTCAGAACACTCAATAAAGATTCGGCAGCCTTCACTTTTTGTCCAATTTCAACATTAATTTCTGAACCTATCGGAATAAATACATCAACACGTGAGCCAAATTTTATAAAGCCCATCTCATTACCTTGAGTTACGTTGTCTTTTGTTTTTATATACCATCGTATACGTCTGGCCACAGCACCTGCAATTTGTCTAAATAGAATATCTGTTCCAGAATCTGTTTTGATGACAGTAGTTGTTCTTTCGTTTTCAGTACTCGATTTTGGATGCCATGCTACAAGATATTTACCTGGGTGATACTTAAAATAATTTACGATTCCTGAAACTGGATTTCTGTTAACATGCACATTAAGCGGCGACATGAAAATAGAAATTTGTATGCGTTTATCTTTAAAGTACTCTGATTCCTCGACCTCTTCAATAACAACAACCTTTCCGTCGCACGGACTCACTACACCATTTGGTGTTTTATCAGAAAATCGTGGCGGATTCCTAAAAAACCGAACAACTAATATAAACAATACGAGCACAGGAACTAAAATGACTCCTTTCAACCAAAGTAAATCGGTTAATGAAGATATGCCATATAAAATACCAACTAAAATAAGCGTGGATATAAAGATAATTTTATACCCTTCCTTGTGTAAATTCATTCTATTTTTAAAATATTCCTCTTAATGAAGAAGTATCTGCTACTTTTTTGATTGACACGATGTAAGCTGCTGTTCTCATGCTACACTTATGTTCTTTAGCAGCTTTATATACATTGTCAAATGCTTGTTTCATCACACGATCTGCTCGTCTGTTCACTCGCTCTTCTGTCCAAAAGTATCCTAATCTATTTTGAACCCATTCAAAATACGAGACAGACACACCGCCGGCGTTTGCAAGTATATCAGGAACAACCATCACACCGTTTTGTTCTAAAATATCGTCAGCAGTTGAGGCTGTTGGCCCATTGGCTCCTTCAACAATTAACTTGGCTTTTATTCGGGCAGCATTTTCTTCTGTTATTTGATCCTCTAAAGCAGCTGGAACTAAAATATCTACATCAAGCTCTAACAGCTCATCATTAGAAATCAATTTACCCCCTTTATACCCTTCAAGACTTTTATGTTTTTCAACATATTTAATTGCTTCCTCAATATCTAATCCATCAGGATTATAATAAGCACCTGAAATGTCAGAAATAGCTACAATCGTAACTCCTTGTCTTTCAATGAGTTTTGCAGAAATTGAACCTACATTTCCAAAACCTTGAACAGCACACGTAGATTCAGAAGGATTCATTTTTAATTTGGCCATTGCACTTCGTGTAGAAACCATTACCCCTCGACCTGTTGCCTCAACCCTTCCTAACGATCCACCAAGAACTAACGGTTTGCCCGTTACTACAGCAGGCGATGCTTGTCCTGAAAGTTTTGAATATTCATCCATCATCCAAGCCATTGTTTGCGGGTTTGTGCCCATATCTGGTGCTGGAATATCACGTTCTGGTCCAATAACATCCCTCATTGCACCAACAAATGCTCTTGTTAGACGCTCCAACTCACCTTGAGACATTTCTCGAGGATCACACTGTATTCCTCCTTTTCCACCGCCATAAGGTATCCCCACAACAGCACACTTCCATGTCATCCAAGCGGCAAGAGCTTTAACCTCATCCAAATTAACTCCCATTGAATACCGAATTCCGCCTTTACTAGGTCCTAATTTTGAAGAGTGAATAACTCTATACCCTTGAAAAACCCGAACTTTCCCGTTATCCATAGTAACAGGCAAGCTAACAATAACTGCTTTTTCCGGAGATTTCAACGCACTGTAAGTCGATTCGTCAAGACCTAATATTTTAGCTGCCTCGTCAAATCTTTCCATCATAGACTCCAACGGATTAGAATGATCCGTTATTGGAGCTGGTTCTTTGAACTTTAAAGTCATAATGTTAAAGTTTAATATGTTTTATTTAGCAAAAGTATTTATTCTTACTAAGAGAGTTTGAAATAGGTAGTTTATTTTCTATCTAAACAAGGAAATTAAAATTAAATAAGGCAGAACTGACAAATAAATCGAATCCATTCTATCTAAAATTCCTCCATGTCCTGGAATTAAGTTTCCACTGTCTTTTATACCAAGCTTTCTTTTTATATATGATTCTACAAAATCGCCAAATATTCCAAAAAGAATAACCACTAGCGATATTATAACAATGTTTTCAGATATATCTAATAGGTATTTTTCAATTATGAAAATAATAATGACGGTTAAAATTATCCCCCCAATGGTTCCCTCTATTGTTTTTTTGGGAGACACCTTTGGGAAAACAGGTCGCTTACCGATCTTTTTTCCTACGACATAAGCCATCGAATCATAAATCCAT
>JADHMR010000123.1 GCA_016779945.1 Bacteroidia bacterium
TCGATGAATATTGCAGGAGGGACTCATCATGCTTTCAGAAGTAGACCAGGGGCATTTTGTATGCTCAACGACCAAGCAATAGCTGCCAATTATTTACTTACTAATAAACTTGCCAAAAAGGTAATGATTATTGATCTAGACGTACATCAGGGCGATGGAACAGCCTCTATTTTTGAAGATAATCCCAATGTATTTACGCTATCATTTCATGGAGAAAAGAATTACCCATTTAGAAAACAAAAAAGTAATTATGACTTAGGGTTTGAAGATAACACTCCAGATGATGTTTATCTAAAAACATTGCACAACACAATTCCAAAACTGGTGGATACTTTTCAACCCGATTTTATATTTTATTTGGCTGGGGTTGATGTTTTAAAAAATGATAAGCTAGGTCGTTTGGGGATGTCAATTGAGGGGTGTAAAAAAAGAGATCAATTTGTTCTAGAATTCTGTAAATCCAACAATTTACCAATACAAGTTAGTATGGGTGGGGGGTATTCGATCTATCTAAAAGAAATTATAGATGCTCATTCGAATACCTTTGAGTTGGCACAAGAAGTATTTTTTTAAGAAACCTTTATTACCTTCTCTCTACTATTAGTATTAAAAATTAGTTTCAATCATTTAATACAAGAAGCAGTTTATTTCAAAAGCTAAGAGAATTTATGATTCTTTAAAAGTTCTATTATTAAATTCGTATCACTTTTATATGAAACGGTTCAACGACAATCTGCTATTTTGGGTATTTCTACTTATTAGTATTAGTAGCCAAGCGGCACTAACCAAACCCACATTGGTCTATCCAGCTAACAATGCCAATAACCTGCCTACGGGAATTCAACTTAATGTAAAAAATAGCAACGGCACCAGCTATATCTTTGAATACGCAACGTCGTCGAACATGGCAAATGCAACCCGTATTGACGTGGCTAAAGCGTCGTTCAATACTCGTCATTGGATTAACAAACTCAAATTAAACACAACCTATTACTGGCAGTCAAAAGCACTGAGTTCGTCGGATTCACCAGATTGGACAAGTATATGGTCGTTTACGACTGCTAACCAACTTCAGAAATATTACCCTTCCTCAACAGGTGCCACGTTTACTAATTCTAAAATTTATTTATCTTGTTACAGAGCTCAGCCTTATGATAGCTTCGAACTGCAGTTGGATACGCAATCTAGTTTTTCATCAGCCGTACTAAGGAAAGTTATCATTCCAGATACGTTTAAATCAAACTATATCGAATACTTCCATCAAGATCTATTCTATGGAACTAATTATTATTGGCGTTATCGCGGAATTCAATCAGGCACCCCACGTTTGTCACCCAATATCCTAAGCCATCTGTTTTAGAAAATGTAAGCATTGAGTTTGAATGGCAATTTGGATCATCAACAGAACCTTTTCAAGTGCAAGTAGATACAGTTCCTTCTTTTGATAGTCACATTCTGATAGACCAAGTGAGTATTGATGGACTTCGAAAATTTGATGTAAATCCGTTTAAAGTGACGCAGCTCCTCTATGAAACTCAATACTATTACCGTGTGCGAGCAGTCAACAAAAATGATTCTTCAAAATGGAGTTCAAGCAGCTTTACAACCCAAGGATTTGCAAACGATTTTACGACGACTGACGCCTATGTAGACCCAATTGCTGATTTAAGTGTACGAACAAAAATTGAAGGATCAACAGGATACGAAATTCAAATAGATGTATCCGATTCTTTTAATTCCATAGCGTTTAATTCAAACCAATCTAGCGATGGAAACGCAACTTTTAGCCACTTGCAATTTGGGGCTTATTATTTTGTTCGTTCAAGACCTTACCACGCAAAAGATACAGGCAATTGGACAAAGGTCCGAACGATGCGTGTACTCCCATTTCCTACGACATATTATCCTTATAATAATTGGACAGACATTGGCTTGAGAGACTCCCTAGTATTTAGTACTCGCAGAGGAATTGATGGATTTCAAATGCAAATTTCAACGGAAACAGATTTCAGTAATACTCTTTTTCTGGACACCACATTGCTTCAATTACCCATCTTTCAAGACCCTAACATAAAAACCAAAACGTTTAAATTTAATCAGAATTATTACTGGCGAATGCGATGTTGGCACGCAAAAGATACTTCAGTATGGGGGACTCCAAAGAAGTTTACAACCCAAGTTGCACCAAAACTTACATTGCCCTACAATAGCCGTTTATTGGGCACCAATCCATCTACAAGTCTAGTTTGGGAACCTATCAAATCCATTAAGCAATATCAAGTTGTGTTTGATACATCATCAAAGCTCAATTCGTCAATGCGATTAGACACGTTAATTTCAGAGGCTAGTCAATTGGATTTAAAAGAGCTTTTATTTGGTCAGTCATATTATTGGAAAGTAAGGGCATTAAGTCCTACAGATACGTCGGCATGGAGCGATACGTGGCAATTTACGATTTACACCCCACGATTAAATTCTCCTTTCAATAATATAACTAATCTTAGTCTTACCAGTCTAGATTGGGCATCTATTCAAGGAACATCGGGGTATATTTTAGAGCTTGATTCAAATCCTTCTTTTGCGTCACCCATCCGCATTTTTGAGAAAGACTCCAATGCATTTTTTTATTATTTCACGACATTACCCGAATTAATTACATTCAATACTAAATACTATTGGCGTGTAAAACTATTCCATGCCAAGGATACTTCCGATTGGAGTTCAGTATGGAATTTTACCACCAAGCCTAGACGAGCTCCAACATTATCATTGCCCTTGGATTCCTCTTTACAAATACCTCTTCAGGTGACTATGGTTTGGAACGCATACAGTGGAGCTGCCAGTTATGCTTTAGAATACAGTGAATTCAAAGATTTTCAAGATGCTCAAAAACTTTCGGTAGGAGGTACGTCCAAAAGCGTTTTACTCAAACCTAAAACGACCTATTATTGGCATGTTCGTGGTAAAAATTCAAACAACCAAGAATTTTATGATTGGAGCGAAACTTGGCAATTCACAACAGTAGATGGATTACTCGCTCCTCAACTGCTTAAACCTGCAAATCAATCTACTGAACTTTCAAATTCAGTACAATTAACTTGGGAGACTATTTCATCGGCTTCTGGATATAACATTGAATTATCGAGCTCTCCCGATTTTATAGGGGTATTTAAAAGGACGGCCAACCAAAATACCTATATTTTTACGGATTTGGCATATAATACAACTTACTACTGGCGTGTGAAAGCTACCAATAGTGTGGCTTCAAGTCCTTGGAGTGATGCATGGTCTTTTACTACCCAGAGGGATCAATCAGCCATTTCGCAGCTATCGTTTAATCAACCCCGTATTTATCCGTCACCTGCACATGAGCAATTAACCATCGATTGCAAGAACACAACATACAAACCGCTATTTATATACAATGCTGTTGGTCGAATGGTTCAAGAATTTGAGCACTCTCAAAAAGGTACTCGTGCAGATGTTAATGTTAGTTCGTGGACGCCAGGTAGCTACCTCATTATATTATCCAATGGGAAAGATGTTATACGTAAAATGATTCAAGTAAATTAGCAGGGCTTTAGGCCTTTTTGATTAAATATCCTTCTAGTGATGGTCTAGTTTTCTTCTAAACGATCAGTTAGAGGATTTCAGTCGATCTGCTTTTTGCCATGGACCAGCATTATAAGCTTCTATTCCATTACTTTTTAAGATGCGAACAGCATTTCCGCTTCGCATACCACTTGCACAACATGTAATAACGGGTTTATTCCATTTTTGGATGGTTTTTATTTTTGATGAAATGGAGCCCAATGGAATATTTTTACTTCCTTTTACATGTCCTCCAGCAAACTCTCCAGAGGATCTTACATCAACTATTATAGCACCTTCTTGTAGTTTTTGTTTCAAGTCAACTTTAGGTCCAAATAGTTTTTTTAATAATCCCAGCATTTCGTATAATTTTAGTGCAAAAGTAGCGAACAAAACCACAAGATGTCACTTTAAAAATCAAAAAAAACCTTGGCATACCTTACTGTCAATCCAACTATTATGCACTATGTTTTTGGGAAAAGCTGTTTTTGATTGTAAGCTTGTCTATACTATCCCGCTTTTTTAATTTGTCCGTAATCCTTTGTCAAATCATGAACGTAATCAATAACTATATTTTTGATTGCAACAGCTTTTAAGTCCTTTCATACTTTAAATCTTTTTCTATAGCCTTAACCATTTCCCCTGCTATATCTTTTGCAGAAACTCCCTCGATGCCCTCTAATCCAGGGGAAGAATTTACTTCAAGAAGTAGTGGACCATTTTTCCCTCTAATAATATCGACTCCGGCTACTTTAAGCCCCATTGTTTTTGTTGCAAGAAGGGCAACTCTTTTTTCTTCAGGAGTTATTTTAACTAGTGAAGCAGTTCCTCCCATGTGCATATTTGCTCTAAACTCACCTAGAGATGCTGTTCGTTTCATACTTGCTATCACCCTTCCATTTACAACAAAACACCTAATGTCTTCACCTTTTGCCTCTTTTATGAATTCTTGTACAAGAATATTGGCCTTAAGACTTTTAAAAGCATTAATAAGACTTTCTGCCGCCTTTTTAGTTTCTGCTAGTACGACTCCCGTCCCTTGCGTTCCTTCTAGAAGCTTTACAATCAAAGGAGCACCCCCAACTATGTTAATCAACTCCTCTGTATCTAAGGGCGAATTCGCAAATCCAGTTGTTGGAATTGGCAATCCTTTATTAATTAACTGATGTAAAGCAAAGAGTTTATCTCTTGATTTTGTAATAGAATCTGCGGTGTTTAAGGTGTATACCTCCATAGCTTCAAAATGTCTGGTTAATGCACAACCATAAAAAGTAGCACTCGGTCTAATTCTAGGAATAATAGCATCAAAATCATTTAAAATTTTCCCCCCTCGGTAGTGCATCTCAGGATTTTTTCCATCGAGTTTTATATAGCAGTCCTTTATATTCATAAATTCTACCTCATGGCCTTTTTCTTGAATAGCTTCCATAATTCTGCGGTTGCTATATAGATTTGGATTACTTGCTAATAGTCCAATTTTAAGCCCACTTTTCTTTACTATATATTTATTATAATAGTTAGATAATAGCTCATCGGTTGGTTCTCCTAACAAGAATGAAGCTTCTGGGTCTACAAGCATTTTTCCAGACATAGCCTGTCTGCCCAAAAGCATTCTATATCCCATTGTATCCCTATTGGTTAATGTAACTTCAATTTCCCATGAATCTTCTGCTATTGATAAAACTAATTTAATCACATATCTATGTTCACTATTTCCACTAGAACTTTTAACTTTTCGACGATCATATATTGGTGATTCACAGTGAACTGTTGTTTTACCGTTGTTTTGAAGCGGATGAACTTCAAAACTTATCCAAGGTGTTCCATCTTTTTTAAATGGTGAAATATTCACCGCATGAAGCGAAGAAGTTTTTGCTCCTGAATCAACTCTAGCTTTAATAGTAGGAATATTAATTTGGGGAAAGCAACACCATTCCTCACTGCCTATTATTATCTTTTCAGCGTTCATTATTGTTGTTTTGATATCTTGTTTTGAATTTTTGCCAACATTAGTATGAGGTAAGTAGGGTAGTAGAGAGCAATAAACTTTCAACTTTACATCGAGCCAAAACGTTGTATTTTATAACTATTTGTTTTTTTAAGGCAGTCATCTGTTTCTTTCAGTCGGGTGTTTTTTAATTTACTTATCCAAAAAGCCAAATATAAATTCAATAATATCAAATATAAGGATAAAAACCGGTGAGCTAAATTAATGTTTAGCGGTATTCTTAGTAGCATTTCTGCTTCGTAAAAAAGAAACAACGCTAATAATGGTTATCTTCTATAATAAAAAGCTGATATGATAGAGCGTTACTAACAATGGTCATTCAAAGGAATATCATTTTCATTTTTGTAGTCTGATACAAATTCTATTTCATTAGCATTTGCAGTTAGTATAGTGCCATCTTTGTAGATGACAATCACTTTACCATCAATCCAACTTCTACTTTCTATATCTTCAAGAGGAAGCTGTCTTTTACTTTGAGATTTTCTTGAAGAGGTTTTAAAAATTTTAACCTCACCTTTTTTGCCTTCTGAATAAGTGGCATTTTCTAGAAGTTTGAAATACTTATTGTCTTTGTATTTCTCTCTTTGTTCAGGTGTAAGTTTGTCTGTATATTTCTTCATTGCAGTTTTAG
>JADHMR010000124.1 GCA_016779945.1 Bacteroidia bacterium
TTCAAATAGTAGTTTAATTGAATATATTTCAAATCGTCCCATCAATAATTATTACAAGGTTAGTATACTCCCAAATATTACGGATTTATCACGTCATTGGTTATTAGATTCTTCGCAAATTTCTATTATGATCAAATTTACTCTTCCTTTGCATGGAACTTTTAAAGACTATCTACTTGAGGACACAAAACCATTTGATCTATCTCTTGAGAATGCAGAAGAGATAAAGGAAGTTTTAGTTCGATTATACTCGGAAAATGGGTTTCCAGTAAATATTAAAACTCAGCTCTATTTTGAGGATAGTATTACAAATACACTAATAGATTCATTATTCATTACTGATCGAGTTGTATCAAAAGCAGCACAGATCGATTCTGACGGAATCCCAATTGGCATTTCGAGTCAGATAACTGATGTGGTTATGGATGCTGAGCGTGTTGATAAAGTGATTAAAGCAAATCGAATAAGAGCTCAAGCTAACTTATTCTCTATAACGAATGATGATGGAACGCAGCCCAATATCAAGATATTCAGTGATGACAAAATTATGTTGCAGTTTGGAGTTCAAGCAGAGGTATTAATTAATCAAGAATTATGATGAGAAAACTAATAATATTTACCCTGTTTTTACTGTCTTTAGTTAAGCTAAAGGCCCAGAATAATCTTACCTTATATAACCTAAAACCCGTGCCGCAGCGTATGGCAATAAATCCAGCATTTACTCCAACCTGCAAATGGTATTTTGGCACCCCAGCCTTATCCTCTATGGATTTTTCATATAATAGTCGTGTTTTAGGATTAAACGAATTATCAAATACTTTAATTCCCAATGGGTCAAATTATACGTTGGATATAACTAAATTATCAAACGTTTTTTCAAATGGAGTCTCTGTAAATTCAAACTATAATCATGAATGGATTGGCTTTGGTTTTCGTTTACGAAAAAGTATGTGGTCTTTTAGTATTAATGAAAAGTTAAAATCAAAAGTTTTATTACCGCAAGATTTTTTCAGATTGGTATTTGAAGGTAATGGAGGAGATAATGTAGGAGAGGTATTTGATTTAGGATTTGGTATAGATTTCATACACACCCGAGAATTTGCAGTGGGTTACAGTCGGTCGTTTATTGATGATAAGTTGAGAATAGGTGGACGTTTGAAGTATATCGCAGGAATCAATGCGATTCAAACTGAACGAAATGATTTATCTTTTGAGACAAGCGAAAAAGCATTTACGTATAACGTGAAATCAGACTTGAAATTTAATAGTTCTGTTATGCCAATTGATTCTAATACTACTGTCAATTCAATTTTATTAGGCAATCAACAGAATAGCGGTTTTGGAGTTGATTTGGGTGCGAACTTAAAATTAAATAAAAAAATATCATTATCTGCAAGTATCATCGACTTGGGTGTTGTTAAATGGAAAGATAACCTGAAATCAACATTCACTAAAAATCCTGGTGTATATCATGAGTATAGAGGTATAGATATTCAAGAATTTATTGGTGATTCCTCAAATCAGAAAAGAGGTTTTGAGTCGTTTAGGGATACTTTGATTGAAATCATTGCTTTGGATACTTCATCCGAAAGTTTCAATACAGGATTAATGGGTGAATTTTATGTGGGTGGAAATTTCCACATCACAAAAAACCATAATATCGGGGCATTAATGTATGGAAGTTTTTATAGAAAAGAGTTTTATCCTGCATTGACGTTATCTTGGAATTCACAAATCGGAAATATTTTAGCTCTTAGTGCCAGTTATACTATGTATCGAGAGAGTTATGTGAATTTAGGTTTTGGAGTCGCATTAAAGTTAGGGCCTGAGCAATTTTATATAACAACTGACAATGCAATTGGGTCAGTAACTGATAATACCCGAAATTTAGGAGTTCATTTTGGATGGAATCATATCTTTGGAAAAAAGAAAGATAAAAAAATAGCGTGCGAAATTTAATATATACTTTTTTGTCCCTGATAATTTTTGGATGTCTAGGTTGCCAGAAAGATTATGTAAAGCTTAATGATGATGAAATTAAAGAGTACATATCTAATAACAATCTTGATGCAAATCGAACAACTGAAGGGCTATACTATGTAATTAATAAAGAGGGAACTGGAGATCGTCCAACTTTAAGTGATAATGTAACTGTACATTACAGTGGTTACCTCACTAATGGTAGCATATTTGATTCTTCTTATGATAGGGGAGAGCGAGCAAGTTTTCCATTGAGAGGAGTCATCCAAGGCTGGCAAATAGGAATCCCAAAGATAAAGGAGGGAGGGTCTTGTAAATTAATTATACCGTCACATTTAGCTTATGGAGCGAATCCTCCAAGTGGTTCAATACCTGAAAATGCAGTTCTAATATTTGACATTGAACTTTTTGAAGTGAATTGAATTTTATCCCAATTTCATTATATTCAAAAAAAGGTCAACATCAGTAGATATTTCTTTATATCCACCGTGATTTCGGAACCATGTAAGTTGTCTTTTTGCATAATTTCGAGTGTGTTGTTTCATTTTGTCAATTGCAATTTCTTTAGAGAGTTCACCATCAAAAAAAGCGAAGAATTCTTTATAACCAACAGTATTTAACGCATTTAGATTTCTATTGGGTAAAAGCGATTTAGCCTCAGCCTCAAAACCATCCCTAAGCATTTGGTCTACCCGTTTAT
The DNA here is from genome assembly GCA_016779945.1 of Bacteroidia bacterium. Lineage (GTDB taxonomy): Bacteria > Bacteroidota > Bacteroidia > NS11-12g > UBA9320 > UBA9320. Next base: position 2,681 of record JADHMR010000124.1, read on the forward strand.
TTATTCGATTGTATAGTTCTTGTCTGTCTCTATTCAAATAGTAGTATGAAGTATCGTAAAAGTCATTTGGGGGTATTTCTTTTGCGTCATCAGGTTTACCTTGCTTTATTTCAATTGCTCTAATGATTCTTTGAGGATTGCTGAGGTTTACTTTATCCCCATCAATATCCATAGATTTTGCGATATTAATGAGTGCGTCAATTCCTTCGGATTCTAAAATAAAATTGAGTTGTTGACGAAGTTGATCGTTCTTAGGAGGAAGATTATCAAGCCCTTCAGTCGCTGCTTTTATATACAAGCCTGTTCCTCCAGTCATGATAACAATATCGTGTTTTTTAAATAGCTCCTTGAGCAGTGAATTTACATCTTGATTGTATAGTCCAGCATCATAGGGGTCATGTATGCTTTGGCTTGCAATAAAATGATGTTTAACTTCTGATAATTCTTGTTTGCTTGGTCTAGCAACTCCAATATTCAATTCCTTGTAGATTTGCCTCGAATCACACGAAATAATCTCTGTTTTAAAATATTTAGCTACTTCTATTGCAAAGTTAGTTTTTCCTACTGCGGTTGGCCCTGCCAACACAATCAGTTTTTTAGTCTTCTGGGGGTCCATCGTTTATTTGAGATTCATCTATTTCCGACTCATCTACCTCATCACCGAACAAGTTAAAGTCATTTTCGTTTTCATTTTCTGAATCTTCATCTAAGTCTTCATCTTCGATGTCATCAGTTAGGCTTTTTATTAGTTCATCCGCTTCTTGAAGAAGTTTTGCACTAGGATCAGTGATAATTTTTTTAGGATCTACAAATTGTTTGGGAGCTATGCCAATTGATCTATGCAGACTTGGGTATTTTGCATTTTCATCTGCTTTTAATAGTTTAATGATTTCAGCTCTGAGATGCCAATTTCCAGCTTCAGGATCATAATTGTATAAAAATTTTTGGTGAGGGTCATCAATAAATTTTCCGAGTTCACTCGCTCCAGCTGACTTTGCATTTTGTTTGTTTGTCGTTGAAAATTCTTCTCCTCCTCTCCATGAGTCATTGGCTTTGTAAAATGAAGCAGGTTTTATATTATCGAATTTGATGGATTCCTGAATGAAATGGTGGAATTCTTTAAATGTATTCGTAGAGCTTACATCAATTATGCGTTCTACGTCATCAACATCTTCAAATGTTACCTTAAATCTAAATATCAATTTACTCATGAATCTGCAAACCTAATTTTTTTCCTTGCTCTATTACAAATTTTAAAGCATCATTATAATTATTGGGGATAATACCATCCAAGATAGCGTCTTTTAAAGCAGTCTTAACTATGCCAATTTCTCTCCCTGGTTTTATATCGAACAAATTCATAATCTCATCACCTTTGATTGGAGGTTGCCAATTTCGAATTCTGTCGCGTTCTTCGACTAATGCAATGTTGTGTTCAACATTTCTTAGGTTTTTTTGAAAGCGTTGTTCTTTTAATTTATTTTTTGTGGTGATATCACTTTTGCACAAAATTAGGAGATCGTCTAGGTGTTCGCCAGCATCGAATATCAGCCTTCTGATTGCAGAGTCAGTTATATTTTCTTTGGTTAAAGCAATGGGTCTAAGATGAAGTTGAACGAGTTTTCGTACTTTAGCCATAGGAGCACCTAAAGGTAGTTTAAGTCTTGCAAATATGGGCTTAACCATACGAGAACCTTTGTCCTCATGACCATGAAATGTCCATCCTTCTCCTTTTACAAATCTTTTGGTTGGGGGTTTTGCAATATCGTGAAGTATTGCTGCCCATCGGACCCAAAGGTCTTCAGTTCGCTCACAAATTTGATCCAGAACTTGAAGGGTGTGATAAAAGTTATCTTTATGTCCTTTGCCCTCTCTAATTTCAACTCCTTGTAATTTTACCATTTCTGGGAAAAATTCATGGAGCAATTTTGCATCAAAAAGGTGTTTGAAACCGATGCTAGGTTTTGGGCTTAAAATAATTTTATTAAGCTCATCAGTGATTCGTTCTTGTGAGATGATGGATAAACTTTTGGCCTCGGATTTAAGTGCTTCTTTAGTAGAACTTTCTATTTTGAAATCAAGTTGACTAGCAAAACGAATTGCTCGCATCATTCTGAGTGGGTCATCTTTAAAAGTGACTACTGGATCTAGTGGTGTGCGAATGATTTTGTTTTTTAAATCAGAAAGTCCATTGAATGTGTCAATTAATGATCCAAAATCATCCTTTTGTATACTGATTGCTAGTGTGTTAATAGTGAAGTCGCGGCGATGAATATCATCCTCAAATGTTCCGTCTTCTACTTTTGGTTTCCTACTTTTACGATCATATGATTCTTTTCTGGCTCCAACAAATTCGAACTCCCAATCGGCTGTTTTAATTTGAGCTGTACCAAAGTTTTTAAATATACTTAACGATGAATTTTTAAGTCTTTTTTGAACGGCTTGTGCGAGTTCTATTCCGCTTCCGACAGTAACAAAATCAACATCTTTTGATTTTCTATTTAAGTGCAAATCTCTAACATAACCACCTACAATATAGGTTTTAAACCCAAGTGATTTGGATGCTTCCGAAACCAATTGAAATATGGGGTGTGTTAATCCATTTTGATTCACGATGCGAATGTAATACTAGGTGAAATAATTTTAGTGTTTCTTTTAATTAAATATCCATTAGTATGATGATGAGTTATCGAAGACTTGAATTGTATATTTGCTGAACATGAAAGTTAGTTTTCTTGGAACTGGCACCTCTCAGGGTGTACCTATTATAGCCTGTAGTTGCGAAGTTTGTATTTCGATTGATCCAAGGGATAAACGTCTAAGAAGTAGTGTCTTAATCGAAAAGGATGGTTTCCAGATTGTTATTGATACGGGTCCAGATTTTAGACAACAGATGCTTCGTGAGAAAGTAGAAAAATTAGATGCTGTGGTCTTTACACACGAACACAAGGACCATATTGCTGGTTTTGATGATATCAGAGGTTTCAATTGGCGAGAAAAAAAGCCAATGGAAGTTTATGGCAATCAGAATGTTGAAATTGCCCTTAAGCGTGATTTTCATTACGCTTTTGGAGAAAATAAATACCCAGGAGTACCCAAGCTAAATCTCCATGTAATTGATAATAAACCTTTTAACATTGGTCCTATGGAAATCATTCCGATTGAAGTCATGCATTATCGGTTACCAGTTTTAGGTTTTAGAATTGATGATTTCACATATATAACGGACGCCAATTATATCAGTGATACTGAAAAAGAAAAAATCAAAGGGAGCAAAGTTATCGTGCTGAATGCATTAAAAAAATCAGAGCATATTTCGCACTTTTCTTTGGAAGAGGCTGTTGGTTTAGCTAAAGAACTAGAAGTAGAAAAGACTTATTTTACTCATATCAGCCATCAAATGGGTTTCCATTCAGAGGTTTCTGAGGATTTGCCAAGTGGAATCGAACTTGCCTATGATGAACTTCAGATT
>JADHMR010000125.1 GCA_016779945.1 Bacteroidia bacterium
ATCGCCATTGCTGTTCGAGATATTTCTATCACTTTGCTTCGATTGTGGGCTCGCCGCAAAAATCTAGAAATGCAAACCAGTTCCTTAGCCAAGCTTAAAACCACGGTGCAGATGATATTCCTTTATCTAGGCCTGGTTCTTGGGGTATTCAAGGGTGCCCCCATCTTTTTAGGCGACTGGGTCGCCCTTATTCTAAGCACCGATCTTATGTTTTGGTTACTGATCGTTGTCACAGGTATAACGGTATATAGCGGCCTTCATTATCTAAGCCAAAATCGTCACCTATTTCAACCAGTTTAGCCATTATGCTCCCCTCTTTTCAACGATTCCTAGCCTCCGGACTAGGTTCTGGCTACAGCCCCATTGCTCCGGGTACTTCAGGAAGCATTGCGGCCTGTATACTCCTCTTTTTCGGGTTAATGCTATTCGAAATCCCTTTCTTAGTGGGTTTCGTAGTCTTTAGTGTGGCTGCTAATTTCTGGACAGCACCAGCAGCCGAAGCAGCCTGGGGAAAAGATCCAGGGGCCATGGTATTAGACGAATGGGCTGGCATGGGAATAAGTCTATGGGCTTGGCTTTGGTCAATCGGCATAGAAGGGGGTGAACTTAGCTTAGTCCATCTTCTAGTTGCCTTCGGCTTCTTTCGACTATTTGATATTTGGAAGCCCTTAGGTGTGAATAGAATGCAGAAATTGAGCGGAGGATTTGGTATATTGTTTGATGATATTTTAGCTGGATGGTATGCTGGAATAGGCTGGTTCATCGTTTTCCAAATTTGGTAGACTAAATAACTCATCGTTTATACGCTAGCGCAGCTGTTTCCTCGTTTACACAATCTACTTAGCTAGAAAGCACCAATTTAGAGAACATGATTATAGACACCACATTTGCAAGAGAACTAGCCGCTGATTTATTAGAAATAAATGCTGTTATTTTACGCCCTAATGAACCTTTTACTTGGGCTTCAGGATGGCATTCCCCGATTTATTGCGACAATCGCCTCACCCTAAGACAACCCCATATTCGCTCCAAAATTGCCGCCAAATTAAGTGAGTTTATTACCAAAGAATTTCCCGATATCGATGTAGTAACGGGTACTGCTACCGCTGGCATTCCACACGCAGCTTGGGTTGCTGATAAGGTCAACAAACCCATGGCCTATGTGCGTGCCAAGCCTAAAAGTTATGGAATGGGTAACCAGATTGAAGGGGGCGTCGCAAAAGGAGAAAAAACCGTAGTAATCGAAGATTTGGTCTCCACCGGAGGTTCTGCTATTTCGGTAATCAATGCCTTACAATTTGTAGGTGCCGATGTTCAAGCTATCATATCCATTTTTAACTACGGTTTTGATAAATCGACCGAAAATTTCTCAAAGGTGAACGTTCCGGTTTTTAATCTTACAGATTATACCATCCTGGTAGATGTAGCCGTCGAAAAAGGCTTTGTTACTAGTGATGATCTAGAACACCTAGCCAACTGGAGAAACAACCCCGATACGTGGCCTAATTAGTCGGTTTTTTAAATTCCAATGCTATCTAAATACTAGTTAGCTATTTTTGGTTATTACTGACTAGTCTTTTAACTCAACTTCTACCAGCACCGGAAGATGGTCGGACGGGTATCGATCTTCGAGTTTATCGGTTAAAATAGCATGATAATGAATGGGCAAATCTTCACTGGCAAAGATATAATCAATCCGCCGATCAGCTTCAATTTTAGTAAACCCCGTCCAGGTAGATGCTGGACCATGATGAGGCACAATACTATGAACAAACCCATCGCGCAAAGACCGGCCATCAGATAAAGGAGTGTCTGACAGCAATACAAGAGGGGGCTGTTCCGAGGTTGCATTTAAATCCCCCATCACTATAACCGGTAACCCATTCGCTAATTTAGAAACCTGTTCTTTTAACAATCGTGCACTTTCAAGACGAGCTTGCTCTCCTCTGTGATCAAAATGGGTATTCAGTACAAAGAGCTCTCGTCCATCGGAGCTTGTTACAAAATGCGCCCACGTGGCAATACGTGGAAGAGACGAATCCCATGACTTGCTTCCGGGTTCGTCCGGAGATTCTGAAAGCCAAAAGGTTTGAGCTGCTTTCACTGCAACAACGGAGCTTCGGTAAAGAATAGCACTAAATTCGCCGCCGCCATCCTCGTTTCGCCCCACTCCCACCCAATCATACCCTGGTAGTAATTCCATCAAATCCTGAATTTGATACTCCAAAGCTTCCTGTACACCGATGATATCCGCTTTATGGAAACGGATCACGCTGGCTACTAACTCTTTTCTATTAGGCCATGCATGCACCCCATCGGCCGGGTTGTCAAAGCGTATATTGTAGGTCATCATCCGTAGGCTGTTAGGTCCTGGATCATTCGAGCTAGCTTGGACCAGCGAGGTCATAGATAAGCTAAATACGAGTACAGCGAAACCGAACAAGCTAACACCCAAAAGGCGATGAAGAGAAATTTTATTTGTCAAAAAAAAACAATTATATAAGTATTCAAAAAAAGTTCTATAAGGAGTGTTCAAATTTCGTCTCCCTGACTTGTAATCATGCTGCTTTGTTGTTCAACAATAACATAAAGTTATAAATAACATTCAATATAGCTTTATCTTCGTTTATTCTTCTTCACTATGGCTGTTCATTTGGGATTCTTTTCAAAAGGATCCCATTCATATGGTTTGTGTCTTCCCTCTTTTGTGAATTTTGAATATTTGATAAATTCTAAAATGTCAAGTCCTACCACATCAAAAGAATAATACATTTCATCATGATTTAATGGGATATAAATCAGTTCATCATAAGATTGATTCAGATCTAAATTATTCCAATCAATTGGCCCATAACTCATTGCTCTTTTTTTGAATCTTCGAATTAAAGGAGTAGCTTTATTTTCTACAATCACACCAATATTTACCTCGTCATTTAAAATTGGTTTGTAAATTACTCTACTAAAGTCATGAAGAACTTTACCAGCAAAAATCTTTGTTACCAACGGAAAAGTTTCTACAACTACACGAGGAGCTCGTTCCTGTAAAGGACTTCTATTATATACAATAGTTTTTATGTTTTTTTTTCCTGATTCATTGATAAATTCATTAAGGACATAGGAACCTAGGATATATGAAAAAATATGTACTTTTTTATACTCTTCAAGCCGATATTCATCATATAATTTAGTAAACCTATCTATTGTTCCCTCATACGATCTTCTATCAATATAATCTGGTATGTATAGATCATAACCTTGATTCTTAAAATATTTTTTCTGGTGTCTTCTTCCTTTTTTAGAGTCTCCTATTCCTGGAAGAATGATTAATGCTTCTTTTTCTGAGTAAGAAAGTTCACCTTTTTGAATAGCTATTACACTCCTCTTGCTTTTAGGAGATGTGTGAGAATCTAGCACATTTGAACTAATGCATCCTGATACAAAAATTAAAGGAAAAATAAGCTTATATAGCTTCATAATGATAAAAGATGTTCATTTCAGAGTTATTTACCCATTAAATACATTCCACCTATCATTAATAACATGCCTACTAAATTAATTATTTTTATTGGTGTACCATAAGCTAATAATGCGATTAAAGCAGCCCATATAAAAGTAGTTGCATAAATTGGGTAGAGTACTGTTAAGGAACCTCCTTTTTTAAATGCAGCCACAAATAATATCATTACTGTAATATAACATAATACACCACCAATAAGTTTTAGATTAGTTAAATAACTAAAAAGAGTACCGCTAGAACTTTCAGCACCAGCCTTATATAAGTATTGACCTAATGCGCCAAACATTGCGGCGATGATGAAATAAATGACTGATACAATAGAAGTATTCATAAATGGTTAATAGAAATCAAACTGATTTCTATCCCTTTCATTTTTTTGCTTTAAATTTAAAATTTCTTTTTTCACTTCTTCTAAAGTGGTTTTAGTATCATTGGTTGTCGCAAAAAGTGGTGATCCAAATCTAACTTTACATATCAAAGGTACTATAAGAATTTTATTCTTCGGAAGAACTCTACCAAAACCATCTAAATAAACAGGTATAAAGGGTACCGATGGGTTTTCTTTCAATAATTTAGCAATCCCTTTTTTGAAGCTGGAAATGGTGCCTGGATTTCCTCTACTACCTTCTGGGTACATAATTAGAGATTTCCCTTCTTTTATTCTTTGATCTAATAATTCTAGATTAGAAAGATGTCCAGGCTTTGTTTTTTTGGTGATTAAAATAGCATTAAAAAATAATTTCATTAAAGTAACAGTGAACGGAGATTTTCCAAAATAGTCTCCAGAAGCCACTGCACATGTATTTTTGCGCTTATTAGATGGTAAAGCTGCCATTATAGACACTGTATCGAAATGACTGTTATGATTGGCCACAATTATAAATTGATTAGCATCTTTTAGAGGTTTAATGTTATGAAAACTAACTCCAATGATAAAGGTTAGCCAAGGCCTTACAAGAATAGTATAAATGAAGCTTACAAATATATTTTTCATTTAGTTTTCAATAAAAAAGATAAGTAAATAGTAAAATGCTGGAGTTGTAAGTACGATCGAATCTAACCTGTCCATTGCGCCTCCGTGCCCAGGAATTAGGTCATCTGTATCTTTAATTTTTAGATCTCTTTTGACAGCTGAAATAATCGAATCTCCAACAAAACCAATTATGCCTAGAGACAAACCAACATAAAAAGACTCAATATAATTTAAGGGTGTTAAAAAACTAAGTACAATCCCTAATAGACTTGATGTAATTACTCCACCAATAAATCCTGCCCATGTTTTATTGGGACTAATTTTGGGTAAAATTTTTCGTTTTCCAAGCAACTTTCCCCAGGTAAATTGAAATATATCATTAGAGGCAGTAATTATTATTAGAAATACAATTAACCCACCAGCGCCTACGGTAAACTCTGGTACATTTACATGAAACAATAAAACCATATGACTCGGCATATATACCGTCAAGATCAGTATGGTTGGTATAATTGCCATAGATCTACCTATACGATTGGTTTCTCCTGTTAAAACAAGAATAATGGACACGCATACAAACATGACCAATGGTATAAAGATTTGAAATAGGTAATAATAATTTTTGTATGCTAAATAAAATTGAATTGGTATAGCAAAATATGATGCAACCAAAACAATTCTATCTGCAGTTCTCAATGGTATTATGGATAGCATTTCACGTAATGCAACAAATACCACATATGCTAAAACTATTGTACCAATTATTGCTGGGGCCGTTGCGACAACAGTAATTCCAATTGCTATTTTCCACCAAGAATTAGTTCTCACAACTAACTCTGAAACGGAATCACTTTTATTCATAAGAGAAATGAAGCCAAATATAGATGAGCAGATAATAAGGACTCCAAATATTACACATAATATAAAGAGCAACTCAATTGGTATATAGTATCCAAAAATATCCATTATAAGGCTTTTTGCAATCGTATAATTGTACTCACAAGTACCAAAGCACTAGCAGCCCCAAAAATCCAATCACCATAATAAATCACATCTCTCCAAAAGAAAAATACTAAACAGAAAATACCAATTACTAGGGCCCTATCGCTTTTCCCCATTGGACCATCATATCTTCTTTCTTTCCCTAATGCTTTACTTAAAATACCAGCAAACTCATTAAGGATAGCCAGTACGCCAAACAATATTATTATAACTGGATTAATTCCGGGTAATATTACAAATGGAAAAATTATAGCCATATCAGAAATCACATCTCCCATCTCATTTAATATTTCGCCAAGCTGACTCTGCATATTATATTGCCTTGCCATCATCCCATCCAATGCATTTAATGCCATTCTTAAAAACAGTCCAAATGGAATAATTAAAATACTTTGATAATGTGTATGATATGTTAAAAACCCAAATCCCATTAAACAGGATAGAATAATTGCACTTATAGTCAGTTGATTGGCGGTTACCCCCATCTTATAGAGTGCATACAATATAGGTTGAAGTAATTTCTGAAATACTGGCTTTAAC
>JADHMR010000016.1 GCA_016779945.1 Bacteroidia bacterium
TCTGTGCTGCTTTTGATACAACTCGATCAGTAATGAATAATGAATCTATTAGTGTATTTGTAATACTATCCTCAAAATAGAGCTGAGTTTTAATATTTACTGGAAACCCATTTTCTGAGTATAATCGAACTAATACTTCCTTTATCTCATCTGCATTCTCAAGAGATAGATCAAATGGTTTTGTGTCCTCAAGTAGATAGTCTTTTAAAGTTCCATGTAAAGGAAGAGTATATTTGATTATAATAGAAATTTGCGAAGAATCTAATAACCAATGACGTGATAAATCCGTAATATTTGGGAGTATACTAACCTTGTAATAATTATTGATGGGACGATTTGAAATATATTCAATTAAACTACTATTTGAATTATTCAAAATTTGAGAATTTAAAACTGATTCTCCTTCTGTAACGGCTCGTGGTACAGCTAGTTGAAGATCTCCCGAAGTTTTGGTTAATGGAACAATATTGTCGAAATTATTTTTTCCTTCAAATTGATCAAAAACTAAATCAATTGGCAAACCAATTCCATTTTCTGAGATAAACTCAAGCTCAGGGTCAACAATGCCAATTTCGCCATTTTTACTATTTGAAAAAAATGGAATACTAAATGAACCCGATAAATTTTCATAATCTAAATCTGAAAAATAACCTGTTACCTTACTAAATTTTTGATCGACCAAAGCCATCGAATAAGATATAGACTCGGATGCTTTGATAGGATTAGACCCTGTTTTGGTAATGGTGAATTCAAATTCTAAATCAAATTCTGAATGCCCTTGAGCTGTCTTAGTGAAGTCAATTTCAGAACCACTTAAATCATAATTATCTGATACGTCTGTTGGAGTTCCAGAATAGGGTGCATTTAAATCTATAGAAATTGCATCAGCACCTCTCTGAGATTCTGGTATTGATAATTTACACGAGATGTTGTGCTCGAATGTGCTTGTAAAATTCAATTCTATTTGACCAGCTTTAAACCATATTTTGTCAAGTTCATTTCCATTGCCATCATACGAAACACGTTGACTAAAATTCACAGTGACTTCACCCAACGAATTAAGCACCTCCAATTGAGTACTATTGAATGTAAATGTCTCACTATAATTTTGGGTTTCTAAATCAAAAACATCTTCTGCATAATCAGAAATATAGTTTTCTTCATAAATTAAATTAACCAAACTATCATCATCAATCATGATGTACTGATTTGCATTAGTTCCTTTTAAAAAATCTCTAAAACTCAAATTTGAATAGACCAAGGGTAATGCAATAGTTGGGTTCCATTTAACTTGGTTTACTTTGGATGCCTTTTCTATGGTTTCGGTAATATCTTTCACGCATGAGGTCGCAGGAAAAATGATAACCAAAACTAACAATATAAAAATTGAAGAGTATATTTTTTTCATAATAAGCTAATTTTGACAAAGGTAATATGATAAAGATTAAAATAGTTAGACATATGGTTGTTGGTGCTCTTATTTGTAGTTTGTATATTTTACTTGGTGCATTTGGTGCCCATGGATTGGAGGGAAAAATCACTACAAATCAATTAAACACATTCAACACTGGGCTGAGATACATGATAATACATGGATTAGGAATTATCTTGATAAGTCTGGTTTATATAACGCTCAACAAGTACAATAAATGGGTTTATTTTCTCATTTATGGTGGGATTTTATTCTTTTCATCAAGTTTGATAATTCATGCACTAAAAGATATCCTTCATATCAACGTCAACTTGTTCGCAATTATTGCTCCAATTGGAGGATTATGTTATGCCTCTTCGTGGGTTTTATTTGCTTTAGAAATAAAGAAAATATGAAAAAAGTCTTACTCATGAGACACGCAAAATCTCGCCAAGCAAAATTGCATCAAAACGATCACGAACGAAATCTCTCTGAACGAGGAGAGAGAGATGCTCGTACTATGGCTAAATTCATTAAGTCCAAAGGAGTCATTCCAGATATTATGTGGATATCGGATTCAAAACGAACACAAGAGACCTGGAAGCATCTAAATGATATTTTCAAAAACAACCGTTCGAAATTTGATAAAGAATTATACCTAGCATCCTCAGAAACAATTGTGAGTAAGATAAAAGGGTTAGACAATATGCTAGACTCTGTTTTAATACTTGCACACAATCCAGGCATAACAGATGTCTTTTCAGAATACTTCAACATTCATATAGACCATATTCCTACTAGTGGAGTTGGTTGTATTCAATTCCATACCGATAAATTTGAGAATATTCTTGAATGTAATTTGGAGCTCGAATATTTTTCTTACCCAAGTATGATTAATAATGGGTGAAGATACGTTTACCGTTTGTTGTAATCGATATTAATTGATCACAACCCAGATCTTGATGTGGATCAAAGTCAACAACAATCTCGGATATCGTTGATGATTTATCCACTCGGATTTGTCCATTTGAAATAAATCTCAAACAATCATAATCTGATTGTTTTTGTAGAGGTGAGATGATTGTGAATATTGCACTTTCGTTACCATCACTAAGTTCAATGTTTCCTCCAACACAAATGTGATCACCGGAATCATTAGGTGAGCTAGATTTAATTTCTATGATATCTAAATCTGTACTCATGGACATATCTGCATATGAATTTACAAGTTTAAATTCATTGCATTTAACGTTTACATGGTCAGTGCCAAGACGTTGAAAATTTATACCTCCTATTAATTGAGTCATATCCTCGCCATTACCCGAGTAATAGGGATCTTCAGCAGATAGTGTAATTTTTAATGTAGAATTATTTAAGAAATAGTCCTGATCCAGGGATAACAAAATTGATCCTGATCGATACTTATTATCTCTGCAAAGAAGTCCGTGTGGTGTAGATCCTAATTCACCGAACTTTATCAATATATCCATACCGTCACCATCTGTGAATGTAGTATCTTCGTACACTATCTCTGCATCAACCGGAAGAACTGATAAGTGTTCTGGATTAAAAATTTGTTCTGATGTAATAACATCTTTAACAATATCAAATGTGGACAAAAATTCACTAACCAGAGATATACACGTTTCGGTAGATTTATGATTGTCTCTTATTTCAATAACATCATCATTGTTGCACCCAAAAACAAATAATAACGAAATAAAAATAAATATTGATTTGTACGACAAACGCTTAAGATTGATTGATTTGAACACAAATGTAGTATCTTGTTTTAAGAATTAATTTAGCTTTGAATATAATTATAGTATTTTTTACAATAATTGGACAATTCTAACACCATACAAACCCTATTTGTTGAGGTTTTACTACCTCTCAACCTCAAAAATTTGTTCACATATCGCGTTCCAATAGAATTAAATGAGGAAATCATTGTAGGAAAAAGAGTAAGCGTGCCATTTGGAAAAAAGAAAATCCTAGCAGGATTAATATTTTCAATTCATGAAAAGCCACCTAAAGATTATGAAGCCAAGTACTTAATTGACGTCATTGACAATGATACCATTGTAGATCAAAATCAGCTTGAACTTTGGAATTGGATGTCCAATTATTACATGTCATCCCTTGGCTTAGTATATAATGCTGCAATGCCTGCAGGACTTAAATTAGAAGGAGAATCAAAAATGGTGCTTAACCCTGATTTTAATCCTGATAATACAACTCTTGATACTAAAGAAACCATTTTAATTGAAGCAATTCGATCAGCAAAGGAAATTTCCATCACACAAGCTACAAGCTATTTGAAATCCAGATCCATCCACAAATATGTGAAGTCGTTATATCTCAAGGGTGCAATATTGCTAAAAGATAATCTCCAGAAAAATTATACTGCTAAAACAACTACTTACATAAAAATTAATGATGAAATAGCTAGCGAAGATCAACTCAATGATATCTTTAACCAACTCGAAAAAAGAGCCAAAACACAACTTAAAACATTAATGACTTTCATCGCTCATTTTGGAATAAAAAGTGAGTGTGAGAAAACTAAATTAGCCAAACATGACGTAACTAACGCTTCGATTAATGCATTAATTGACAAAGGAATTTTTATACAAGAAAAACGAGAAAAATCTAGGCTACAATTTTCTTTAAAGGAGAATCCAATTGAAGAACTAAACGATGCTCAAAATCAAGCTTTGATTGAAATAAAGTCTGGGTTTAATGAAAAAAAACCAGTACTCCTTCACGGAATAACAGGGAGTGGAAAGACCCATATATACTCGCATCTAATCAAAGAAGTTTTAGATAAAAAACAGCAAATTCTTTATCTACTACCAGAAATAGCACTAACAAGTCAGCTCATTACAAGACTTCAAGAATACTTTGGAAAAAAACTATTAGTATCACATTCAAAATTTACGAACAATGAACGGGTAGAGATATATCAAGCCATTGCCTCGGGTGAATCATACCTAATTGTTGGTACCAGAAGTGCCATTTTTCAGCCATTAAAACATCTTGGACTCATAATAGTAGATGAAGAACATGAAAGTAGTTTTAAGCAACACGAACCTGCTCCTCGATTTAATGCTAGAGATACTGCATTGTACATAGCTCATAAAAGACAAGTTCCTATCATACTTGGCAGTGCCACTCCAGCAATCGAAAGTACTTTCAATGCTCAACACTCTAAGTATAGACTGGTTAGCCTCACAAAACGACACAATCACTCCAAACTACCCAAGATAGAAGTGGTTGATATGAAACTCCAAAAGAAACAAAAAAGGATTAGAGGTATTTTCAGCGATACACTTATTGAGGCTATTGCAGATGCAAAAAAAGAAGGCAAACAAACCATCCTTTTTCAAAATAAAAAAGGGTACGTACCTGTATTAGAATGTAATGTTTGTGCCTGGACTCCAAAATGTCAAAATTGCGATATTTCACTCACTTATTACAAATATCAAGAAAACCTCCGATGCCACTACTGTGGTTTCAAGCAAGAGGTTGTCAATCAATGCGTGACTTGTGGTAATAAGGGAATTGAACTAATTGGCTACGGAACGGAGAGAATTGAGGACGAACTCTCACTCTATCTTCCAGATCTATCCATTCGTCGCATGGATTACAATACCACACGTTTAAAAAACGCACACACTAAAATCATAAATGAATTTGCTTCCGGAAAAATTGACGTACTTATTGGAACTCAAATGGTAGCTAAAGGATTAGACTTTGAAAATGTAACAACTGTGGGCATACTTAATGCTGATCATATTATCAATTTCCCCGATTTCAGATCCAACGAAAGAGCCTATTCGCTTATTACACAAGTAGCAGGAAGAGCAGGTCGGAAAAAAGACCTTGGAAAAGTTTATCTTCAAACCTCAATGCCAGACCATCCCATTATCCAAAAGATTTTAGATCACGATTATGTAGGTATGTATGAAAATGATTTGAATGAACGTGAAAAATTTAACTATCCTCCATTCTATCGACTTATTCAGATAACAATTAAGCACAAGGATGCATTAGAACTATATAAACTTGGGGGCATTGCAAAAAATAAACTTAGCACTTATTTTGGATCCAGTTTATTAGGACCAGAAAAACCCTATGTGGGAAAAATCAGAAATTGGTACATTCTTAATTTTGTATTAAAAATACCTAATCAAGGAGGGCCTATAAAAGCACAAAAGTCAAAATTACTCCAAGCTATTCATCAACTAGAAAAGACCAAAGAATTCAACAAAGCTCGAGTAATTATTGATGTAGATCCGTTGTGATACCCAAAAAATAATATTTGTAGCTATTGATACTATATTTGTTACATGAAAAATGCATTACTCTTAGCTGTAATTTTAATTAGTCAGATTAGCTGGTCTCAGAATAGACCTGAGGCAACTTTTGTTGAAAAAGGGAAACAACTCGATGAGGTGAAAGAAGGAACCCTTGTTAGGACCGTATATCACTTCACCAATACAGGTAGTGCTGACTTGATATTAAACAAAGTTGCTCCGAGTTGTGGATGCACAGTGGCTAAATACCCAAAATACGCCATTAAACCTGGAGCTAAAGATTCTATCGTTGCCACATTTGACACTCATGATCGACCAGGATATCAAGCAAAAGGAATCAATATTGAAAGTAATGCGGGTCCTATTAGTCTTGTTTTTGAAATCATGGTAAAGCCTAATGAAGACATAAAATCTCATTTTTCTGAGCCCTACAAATCAGAAGAAAATCACGAGGGACATAATCATAATTAATGGTTCTGTTGATTCATTGTTACTGATGATTTCAACTTTTTATTAATAATGGTACTCTAACTACTTTAGTCGTATATTTTTGCAGCACAATTATGAATATACACGAGTATCAAGCAAAAGAAATACTAAAATCTTATGGTGTAGCCATACAAGAAGGTATCGTTATCGATAAAAAAGAAGATGCCATAAAAGCTGGTGCACAACTGCGTGAACAGACAGGTACTGACTGGATGGTTGTTAAAGCTCAAATCCATGCAGGTGGACGCGGAAAAGGAGGCGGCGTTAAACTTGCAAAAAACGATGAGGAACTTCAGCAGGTTGTTAATGATATTTTAGGCATGACCTTAATAACTCCTCAGACCAGCAAAGAAGGTAAATTAGTGAAAAAAGTTTTGCTTGCTCAAGACGTATATTACCCGGGTGCAAACGAACCGGATGAATACTATATGAGTGTTCTTTTGGATAGAAACACCGGAAAAAATGTAATTATCTATACAACTGAGGGTGGAATGGATATCGAGCAAGTTGCTCATGATACACCAGAAAAAATATTTAAAGAGTTTATTGACCCCACACTTGGACTACAAGGATTTCAAGCACGTAAAATTGCTTTTAACCTTGGTTTAAGTGGTAATGCGTTCAAAGAAATGGTTCGATTTGTAAACTCACTTTACAACGCATACATTGGCATTGATGCTTCTTTATTTGAGATCAACCCTGTTTTAAAAACATCCGATGATAAGATTATTGCTGTTGATAGTAAAGTCTCTTTGGATGATAATGCTTTATACAGACATAAAGATTATGCGGCATTAAGAGATGAAAGTGAAGAAGACCCAACAGAGGTAGAAGCCAAAAAACACCATTTAAATTTCATTAAACTTGATGGCAATGTTGGATGTATGGTAAACGGAGCTGGACTAGCGATGGCTACTATGGATATCATCAAATTAAGTGGAGGCGAACCTGCAAACTTTCTTGACGTAGGAGGTGGAGCAAACGCTCAAACTGTGGAAGCTGGTTTCAGAATTATTTTGAAAGACCCAAATGTTAAAGCTATCCTCATAAATATCTTTGGAGGTATTGTTCGATGCGATCGAGTGGCAAATGGAGTAGTAGAAGCATACAAATCCATTGGAGAGATAGACGTACCAATTATTGTCCGTCTTCAAGGCACCAATGCAGAAGAAGCAAAGAAAATAATTGACGAAAGTGGTCTTCGAGTAGAGTCTGCAATTGTCTTGCAAGAAGCAGCAGATAAGGTAAAATACGTTTTATCCTAATTTAAATTGTGAGCAACCTCATCGAAATAAGGCCTCACAATATTGACCACAGGTGTATTCAAACTATCGTGAATGCTCTTAAAAAAGGAGATTTAGCAATTATCCCCACCGATAGTATCTACGCCATTGTTGGCGATTTAAATCATCGTGAAGTCTTGGAAAAAATTTGCAAACAAATTGGCAAAAAACCCAATAAAGCTAATTTATCCATTCTTTGTGACGGTTTGAGCAATTTATCCAAGTACACTTCAACCATTTCCAATCCATTGTATAAACTTATGAAAAGACTTTTGCCGGGTCCGTTCACATTTATTTTAAAAGCAAATAACAATATTCCCAAAATTTTTAGACAGAATAAAAAGACCATTGGAATTCGTGTTCCAGATAATACTATTTGTCAAGCATTAATTTCAGAACTTGGCAACCCTTTAATATCAAGTTCTATCCATTCGGTAGATGAAATACAAGAGTACCTAACTGAACCACAAGAAATTTATGAAAATTGGAAAAATAAAATTAATCTTATTGTCGATGGTGGAGCAGGAAAAAATACAGGAACAACTGTAATAGATGCCTCCAACGGAGAAATTAGTATAATTCGAGAGGGACTTGGAATTGAAAAAATTTAATCAACTAATTAGAAATTATTAAGTAAATAACAATTAAATAAGCTATAATTACACCCATACCACAAAAAAATATGAGCTTTAAATTTAACAACCTAAAATCAGATATTCCTGCTGGAATCGTAGTTTTTTTAGTAGCTGTTCCACTTTGTTTAGGTATAGCTGCAGTAAGTGGTGTCCCTCCTTTTTCTGGACTAATTGCTGGATTTATCGGTGGTATCATTGTTGGATTACTTAGTGGATCAAAACTTGGAGTTAGTGGTCCTGCTGCAGGTTTAGCCGTTATTGTTTATGATTCGATTGATGAATTAAAAGATTCTATTTCTAATGGTGTTGAAAATATAGACTTCTTTCCTGAGGCTTTTAAAATGTTTTTGCTTGCTGTTGTTCTCGCCGGAGTATTTCAAATCATCCTCGGATTTTTAAGAGGTGGAATTATTGGATACTACTTCCCTTCTTCTGTCATTAAAGGTATGTTGACGGGGATTGGTCTTACAATTTTTCTAAAAGAGCTACCACATGTTCTAGGGTATGATAAAGATATTGAAGGTGATTTTAGCTTCTTTCAAGTTGATGGAGAAAATACGTTTTCCGTTATTTTAAATGCATTTGGTAATCCCGATTTAGGTGCAACTATTATAGCTGTTGTAGGTCTTTTAATATTAATATTATGGGAACAAAACTTCATCCGTAAGCACTATATATTCAATATCATACAAGGCCCATTAGTGGCCATAATTGCTGGGGTATCCTTGGTTATTGCATTTCAAGGTGGACGTTTTGAAATGATTGCCGAACATCTGGTGAATGTTCCAGTTGCTAATTCTTCTAGTGAATTCATTAGCTTTTTCAACTTCCCTGACTTCTCATCATTGAATAATGTCTTGATATGGAAGACTGCCGTTGTAATTGCCATTGTGGCAAGTTTAGAGACGTTACTTTGTGTGGAAGCTACTGACAAATTAGATCCTGAGAAAAACGTAACTCCTACCAATCAAGAACTTAAAGCACAAGGTGTTGGAAATATCATTTCTGGCCTTATTGGAGGAATTCCAATCACCCAAGTAATTGTGAGAAGTTCTGCGAATATTCAAAGTGGTGGTAAGAGTAAGTTATCTGCTGTTTTCCACGGCTTTATGATTTTAGGTTTTGTAGGTTTTGTTCCACAACTTCTTAATTTAATACCACGAGCCAGTCTTGCTGCGATACTTCTGATAGTAGGATATAAACTCGCTAAACCCTCTACATTCAAACAAATGTGGAATGCTGGTATGAACCAGTTTCTTCCTTTTATTATCACTATAGTGCTTATTCTTTTCAAGGACCTTCTCTGGGGGGTTAGTATTGGTTTGGTAGTTGCCATTTTTGAAATACTATATATCAACTATAAAAAACCATACCATATTGATTTGAACGATAAAGATTATCACATCGAATTAGCAGAGGAAGTTAGTTTCTTGAACAAAGCCAGAATCCTAGAAACCCTAAATCAAATTCCCGATGGATCTAAAGTAGTAATAGACTCGACCAAGTCAACATATATACACCCTGATGTTAACGAAATTATCGATGATTTTATAACGCATGCCTCCTTCTCAGATATTTTTGTAGAGATAAAAAAATAAATTTTTCAAACAAAAAAGCCCGAGTATTACTCGGGCTTTTTTGTTGAATTATACAACTTTACCAGATTGCAATACGACTTGTATCTGGCTTATACATAGAACCGGTTTCACAGGTTCCAAATGCTTGATAATAAGGTTCGAAATTAACCAAAGGACCTAATACTCTGTATTCTGCAGGTGAATGTACATCAGACTTCAATCGATTAACCATTTCCTCTTCTTTAATATTTCCTTTCCAAACGTTCGCCCATCCAAGGAAAAAGCGTTGTTGCCAAGTAAATCCGTCTATATCTTCAGGTGTGCCATCTATATATTCCAATTGGAGAGCATTGTATGCTAGTGTAACACCACCTAAATCAGCTATATTTTCTCCCATGGTCATTTTCCCATTTACGTTCATACCCTCAACTGGAGAATAACTATCATATTGCTCCCCTAATTTTTGTGCCAATTCATCAAACTTAGCCCGATCTTCCTCTGTCCACCATGAGTTCAAATTTCCATCCCAATCAAATTTACTTCCTTGATCATCAAATCCATGAGAAAATTCATGGCCAATTACAGCTCCTATTCCACCGTAATTTATCGCATGATCAAAGGTTTTATGAAAGAAAGGTGGTTGTAGTATCCCAGCAGGAAAAACAATTTCATTATTACTCGAGCTGTAATAAGCATTAACCATTTGAGGAGACATATACCATTCACTCTTATCTACTGGCTTTCCTAGCTTCTCGAGCATTCGGTTATAACCAAACTTTCTAACCTGAATGATATTCTGAACATAACTATTGGCTTTGATAGCAAGCTCGCTATAATCTCTCCACTCGTCAGGATAGCCAATCTTATAGGTGAATGCATTTAGTTTTTTTAATGCCTTTTCTTTTGTCTCAGCACTCATCCAAGACAGATCATTAATTCGCTCACGGTAAGCTGATCTGAGGTTTTCAATCATATTACTCATGTACTGTTTACTTTCTTCATCAAAATAAGATTTCACAAATAACTTACCCAAAGGTTCTGCTAAGGATCCGTTGATAACAGAAAAAACACGTTCTTCTCTTGGTTTCATCATTTGAGTTCCCCGCAATTTTTTACTATAAAAAGAAAAGCGTTCTCCAACCATCGATTGATTCAAGTATGAGGCAAACGAGCTCACAACATTCCATTTCATATAAGATTTCCAAGCTGAGACAGGTTGATTTTCTAATAAGCTATTCAACGATTCGAAAAATGAAGGCTGACTTACAATAATGGTATCAAAAGCACCAAATCCTCTATTGGTTAGGATAGATTGAACATCAATAATGCTCAGGCTATTATCCCAATCAATCAAATTTTTCTTATTATATCTCTTGTTGGGATCCCTTCGTTCTAGTCTACTCCAGCTGATTTGAGCAATTGCCGTCTCAAGGTCTAATATAGCTTGTCCAGGACTTGATGAATCTCCAGCCATTTCCATCATTTTATTGATATGATCTTTGTATGATGATCGAATATCTTGAAACTTAGGATTGTCATTCAGATAATAATCACGATCTGGTAAATTCAATCCCGACTGACCAGCATATACCGTATTCATCTTACTGTTTTTACTATCAGCCGAAATATACAGACCAATTGGTGTATTAATTCCAATTGGGGCTAAATCTCCAAATAATACTTGAATGTCAGTAATATTTGTTGAGTTATCAATACGCGTTAGTAGATCGTTAATTTCAATGATACCTTTTGATTCGATTGCAAGCGTATCCATACCAGATCGGTAGAAATCTCGAATCATTTGCTCTTCTGTACCTTGTTTAGCGTTATCATTTTGAGCAACATCATCTACTATTTTAAGTAGTTTTTTTCGATTTTCCTCATTCAATATATTGAATGCCATCCATCTGCTCTCTGTTTCTGGCACAGGATTATTTGCTTGCCAATTACCTATAGCATACTGGTAAAAGTTTTCACACGGACTTGTCGTTGAATCGATATAATTCGTATCAAAAGCTATTGGGTGATTACCATGATTGTTATGATCATTTTTTTCTTGTGTACACCCTACTACAAAAAGTAAAGCTAGGATTGGCGATAATTTTTTCAAATTCATAATTATTTTAAACCACAAATATATCTGAGTATAAAACCGAATCAAAACATCATTTACAGAGTTTGGGCATACGATTAAATAACTTGAAAGAGTTTGATACTATTTACCCCTACCCTGAATCATTATCAGAACAGTATAAATTAGAATTTTGAGATCGAGTATTATGGAGATATTCTCGAGATACAGGAGATCATACTGCAGTCGTTCTAACATCTCATCTACATTTTCTGCATACCCATACTTTACTTGTCCCCAGGAGGTAATACCCGGCTTTATTCGGTGAAGTCGTTTGTAGTGAGGAGCCTTTTCTATAATTTGATTAATAAAAAATTGACGTTCTGGTCGTGGTCCAACCAAACTCATATCTCCTATTAAAACATTCCAAAACTGCGGAAATTCATCGATTCGTGTTTTTCTCAAAAACTTACCTAATACCGTAATTCTCGGGTCATTTTCTTTGCTTAATTGAGGCCCCATTGCCTCAGCATCTACCTTCATACTTCTAAATTTGAAGATATAAAAAGCCTTTCCACCTAACCCAATTCTTTCTTGGGAAAAAAATATTGGACCTTTAGAGCTAAATTTTACGGATAACCCAATTAAAATATAAAAAGGCAACCCTAAAACTAGTATAATGATAGCTATTAAAATATCAAAAAAACGTTTAAAAAACTCCTGCCATGGAGGCAAAACGTCAATTTTTATTTCTATGAGAACTGCTCCAAAAACGTTTCCCATTTTTACCATCCCAGTTAAATGTTGATACAAATTAGGGATGACTTTAATTACAATATTTTCACCATCTAGAATGGATAAAATCTCAGCTATTTCAGTTTTTTGATCTTCCTCTGTGGCAATAATGACCTCTTTAATATTAAATTCTTTTATAATTTTAACCAAGTCTGTCTTGGTTCCCAATTTATCTAAACCATTAATGCTTGTTTTTTCCCCATTAATATTCACATAACCCTTAAAGAAATGACCTTCAGATTTTTTAGCAGAAATTAATTCGTCATATATTTTTTGAGCTCTGGAACCTGAACCTACCAAAATAGTTGAAAAACCAATCGTTCTACTTTTAATCTGATATGCTATTCGAGAAGATAAAGTAAAGCGAAAAACAGCTGTAAGTCCAAAATGAAGAGCGAATAATACGGTTACATACTGGTAATAATTTTGATAGCCAATAACTTCATCATCTAATAACAGCGTAAAGAATAAGACTAAGACTCCCATAATACTGGTAGTCATTACTTGTAAAAACTCCCTCAAACGAGACTTTCTGTATACATTCCGATACAAACCAATCAACCCATGAAGTATGATCCAAAACAAAGGGATAACCACTATACCAATATATAATTTATGATCGCCCCATACATACCTTAAGTAGTAAGGATTAAAAATACCGTCAACATAACACTTCCTAAAAATAAAAAATACGCCCCAAGCAACCATTGCTGCTAAAAAATCTAAGACAAGATATTTAATGATTAGTTTGGTTTTATTCAAAAGTGAATCAATTTAATATTATCAAAGAAAAGCTGTTTTTCATCCGATCCATTGGTTTGAGCATTAAAGAATACTCTAAAACTTGCACCTGCATATTTGGGGTTATTAATATCCTCTTTTAGGCTAACATAGGCTTTTTTCCATTGCATTTCGCCTTGATCATCCGCTGTTGAATAGAAATTAACAATTGGAATACCATTTATAAAGTTACCAGTTACAGGATAGACACCTACCGTAAATTCTACATTACACTTAAAATTAAGTTCTAAATATACATCTACCCCTTTTCGTGGCAAATCATACAACTGAACTGTTGCATTTTCAAAAATCTGAAACTCTGATGGTATATTAACTTGTCCAGAATATTTATTTTCTACACCATCATAACCAAAAACTTGGAGTGGATCATCAGTCACGAACATACTGTCAGTAGTAGTATTTGATCCACTTTTTTCTACTGAGATAGCATTATCTTCAAAATCTTCTAACCAACTAAATGTAATATTATTTCGATAAGTAACAATCGGTAGAATTGTATCAATAGCTGACGGAATTAAATCTAATTTTTCTTCAAATGGCGTGTAAAACGGATAAGTTACCCTTTCATTAAACAATCCATTTTTCTTTATTCCCGGCACAACTGTAATCGTATGTTCACCAGACTCTAATATTGGAACTCGGACAGGCAATTCAAAAACACCAATTAATATTCCATCACAATACACCCAACCATCTACAATATCATGCGAGTTACTACCTTGCAAAGCGTCTGTTTCAAGATCTATACTGGGGATATAAACATATGAGGGTATTTTTTCTTCCGTATCACAACTACTAAAAGTTGATAATACCACAAACACTCCTATACAAGATAGAAAATGACTTAAACGTTTGCTGTGAAATTGCGTTCTAATTGCTCCTTAATTTTATCAGTCACTGACTGTAGCTGCAAATATTGCGAAATCCCTGCAATTGGCTCTATATTATTTGTAATAGAGTTGTAAAATGAGTTAAGTTCCCTTTTCAACATGAACGTGTAATCGTCTTTTTGCTGATCATATTTTGTTCGTTCACCCCAATCCTCACTGATTACTTTAGTGTTTGACTGACTACTCTGCACATTAATTTCTTGTTTTAGGTAGTTTATAGAACAATGTAGATTTTTTTGAAAAATCTCTGTTTTGTGCGTTTCATTATCTGCAATTTTACTTCCCGTTAAATTTGCAACACAACCATTATAGAATTCTATTCTAGTATGAACTATATCAGGATCTTTGTAATATACCCCAACAGCAGTGGAGTAAACGGATCTCACATCAGAATTGACTAACTTCAGTGCAACATCAACATCATGACTCATCAAATCATCAACTACACTTAATTGAGTAGACTTTGAATTAAATTTAACATTCCTTTTAGATTCAATGATTCTTGGATATACTTCGTACTTATTAAGGTCATCAAAAAAGTTATAAAATCGTTGTTTGAGTCCAATTTGAAGTGAGACACTTGCTTCATTAGCCAAGAGTTCTAATCTACTTAAGTCGCGTCTGGCTAATAACCCTGGACTCTCAATATACAAGTGTTTGCTATAACGCAATACCTCTGAAAAATCATCATAGTTGCAAGACAATAAATCTAAAACCAATACCATATCTACAGCATCAATTAAATCGTTGAGTGAATTAAAATCCTGAAAACCTGCTGCTTTGAGGGATTCATATCCTCCAACTATCGTGAGGTAATCCTCTTTTTGCAAAGAATTCAAAACACTTTTTGTAAAATTACCTGTCCCTATTATTCCAACTCGCACTTATTTTGATATGAATTTATGCTACGAATTAAAGGCTAATTTCTTTTGAGCTAAAAACAATGATATTTTTGCCGTATTAAAAACTAAACACTTGCTTAAAGACACATATAAACATAAAGGACAACGCAATCAACTAATTCAAGAACTTAAAAATTTAGGCATTCAATCCCCTGCTGTTTTGAAAGCCATGGAACATGTTCCAAGACATTTTTTCTTTCCTTCCGACTTTGCTGATAAAGCATATGAAAATATTGCATTTCCTATTGACGAAAAACAAACTATTTCGCAACCCTATACTGTTGCTAGGCAAACTGAACTTTTAGATATCCAATCTGGTGATAAGGTTTTAGAAATTGGAACAGGTTCCGGTTATCAAGCTGCAGTATTGAAGATTATGGGGGCTCAACTTCATACAATTGAAACCGTTGAAATACTTCACAAAAAAGCTAAACTATTATTTACAAAATTGGGATTAAATATTTCTACTATTCTGGGAGACGGATCATTGGGAATTCCAGAATTAGCCCCATTTGATAAAATAATTATTACAGCAGGCACCCCGTTATTGGCCAAATCACTATTAAGCCAGCTCAAAATAGGCGGAAAATTAGTAGCTCCTGTTGGTGATTTGGATGTCCAAAAAATGATACTTGTCCATCGAGTTGGTGATAATGAATACCAAGAAACTACTCACGGTCGTTTTAAATTTGTCCCACTTACAGGAACGAATGGTTGGTCTATCACATAAATACTTAATACTCTTCTTACTTTTTACACTACCTTACCTTGGATACTCACAAAATTACCTTACTACAAAAGCACAACCAGGAGATGGCATTTCAGTATTACTAAACAGATTTGATTTAAGTGCCTATCCATGCAATGTGGATACGTTTCTAAAACTTAATAACCTTGAACGAACTAGTTATCTAATACTCAATAAATCCTACAAGTTACCCATTAATGTATTTGAATATAATGGAAAGAGCATCCGAACTACGATTGGAAATAACGACTATGATTTAGCAGTTTATATCCAGCAATTCAATGAAAATGCCCATGAAAAAGGCGTGAGGGAATCTGACTTCAGAGAAGATAAGGTGTTGTGGGTTCCACTCCATGTATGGAACTGTAATTCAGATGAGACAAAAGCCATAAATAGTGATTCTGCTAAGAGTTTACCTAAAGTTGCTGCAACAAATAATAAGGAAACTGACGAGATTGAAGGGCCCGTTCTTCGAACTGAAACATTCCCTATTTTTGGTAAGGTATATGAAAATACACCAATAATAAGTGAGAAACTAAAAGGTCAAGTTTATTATTTAATAAGTGGTCACGGCGGACCAGATCCCGGTGCCATCGGCAAAAAAGACGGTCATTTATTGTGTGAAGATGAATATGCCTATGATGTAACACTACGATTCGCTCGTAGGCTATTACAACACAGTGCAACAGTATATGTGATTACTCGTGATAAAGATGGCATAAGAGACGAGGAATTCTTAGAAAACGATAAAGATGAAACCGTATGGTTCAACCAGAGTATTCCTCTGAATCAAGTCAGAAGATTAAGACAACGATCAAGTAAGATTAATCAGTTGTATGATAAGCATAAAAAACAAGGAGCAACAATACAACGTGTAGTAGAAATTCATATTGACAGTCGTTATGAAAGTCAGAAAGTAGATATTTTCTTTTACTATTATCCAGGAAGTAATGTAGGAAAAGATCTTGCACAAGAAATGTATCGTACCATCAAATCTGAATATGAGGAGCATCAATCAAATCGGGGATATAGAGGAGTTGTACGGGGACGAAATCTACATACACTTCGAGAATCTAAACCACCAGTAGTCTATATCGAATTAGGTAATATTACCAACGAATTTGATCAAAAACGATTACTAATTGTCAATAATCGTCAAGCTATTGCTAATTGGCTTACGCAAGGTATAATTAGCAAAAACGGTAAATAAAAGCCCTACTTTTTTAGTAAATCCCTTATTTCTGTTAATAATATCTCTTCTTTTGTAGGTACTGGAGGGGTTGAAGGTTCTTCCGCTTCTTTTTTCTCCATTTTTTCTTTCATTTTATTATAAAGCTTTACCAACATAAAAATGGCAAAAGCAACAATAATGAAGGTAATAATTGTATTAATAAACTGTCCATAATAAATAGCAATCTCAGCCACAGAATCTGACTCGTTCAATGAACCCTCACTTTCGGGCTGTATGATATATTTCATATCTGAAAAATCAACCCCTCCTAAGAATTGACCTATGGGCGGCATTATAATGTTATTGACCAATGATTTAATAATTGCTCCAAAATAGGTGGCTAAAATTAATCCAAATGCCATGTCAACTACATTTCCACGGCTAATAAATTTTTTAAATTCTTTCATATTCGTATTCTTTTGTTTTAAATAAAAAATATGAATCCTATACTAAAATAGTTTCTCTCCCTAAATCCGTTCAATAAGAAAGATTTGGAAAACCAAAAAAATAAAATAATCTAATACTTAGAATCCATCAAAAAGCATAGAATTCATATAGTTCAATGCAAATACAAAAATGCTAATTACACAGGCCTGTAAGAAAGTAAATAAATTTAATCGTTGATTTTCAAGACAGCCATAAATGCACTTTGCGGAATTTCAACATTTCCTACTTGTCGCATTCTTTTTTTACCTTTTTTCTGCTTTTCGAGTAATTTACGTTTTCTAGAGATGTCTCCCCCATAGCATTTGGCAGTTACATCTTTACGCATTGCTCGAATATTTTCTCGTGAAATTACTTTTGCTCCAATAGCAGCTTGAATTGGAATCTCAAACTGGTGACGTGGAATTAACTCTCTTAGCTTTTCACAAATCTTCTTCCCAAATTCATACGCCTTATCACGATGAATCACCGCAGAAAGTGCATCCACGACCTTAGCATTCAATAAAATATCTAGTTTTACTAAAATACTCTGTCGATAACCTATAGGATGATAGTCAAAACTTGCATACCCTCTGCTCACACTTTTAAGTTTGTCATAAAAATCAAAAACAACCTCAGCCATTGGCATTTCGAAGGTTAATTCTACTCGATTTGAGGTCAAATACACTTGGTTTTTGAGTATTCCACGTTTATCGATACAAAGTGACATAATAGAGCCAACATAATCTGCTGACGTAATTACTTGAGCATTGATATACGGTTCTTCTACACGATCCAAATAATTGGGTTCTGGTAAATCAGTGGGATTATTAACAATGACTATTTTATCGGGATCTTTCTTGAGATAAGCATGATAACTCACGTTAGGTACAGTTGTAATAACGGTCATACCAAACTCCCGCTCTAAACGCTCTTGGATGATTTCCATGTGAAGCATTCCTAAAAAACCACAACGAAAACCAAATCCCAAAGCTGCCGAACTCTCAGGTTCGAATACCAAACTTGCATCATTTAGCTGCAACTTTCCCATTGAATCTCTAAGTTCTTCGAAATCCTCAGTATCCACGGGATATATACCCGCAAATACCATAGGTTTGACATCTTCAAACCCTTGAATAGCCTTTACAGTAGGTTCCTTAAGAA
Source organism: Bacteroidia bacterium (assembly GCA_016779945.1). Classification (GTDB taxonomy): domain Bacteria; phylum Bacteroidota; class Bacteroidia; order NS11-12g; family UBA9320; genus UBA9320. The sequence goes on from JADHMR010000016.1 coordinate 18,740, forward strand.
GCGTGATGGTATCTCCAACTTTCACTTCTTTAGCTTCCTTTATTCCTGATATGATATAGCCTACATCTCCTGTTTTAACAAGTTCTTTAGGTTCTTGCTCCATACGAAGTACTCCAATTTCGTCAGCGAAATAGCTTTTTTTGGTATTCATAAACTGAATATTATCCCCTTTTTTTAATGCTCCGTCAATTATCCTAAAATAGGCAATAATTCCTCTGAATGGATTAAATACTGAGTCAAATATTAAAGCTTTTAATGGTGCATTTGGATTACCTTTTGGCGATGGTATTTTGTGTATAATGGCAGATAAGATATCTTGAACTCCCATGCCTGTCTTACCACTTGCAGCAATGATATCGTCCCTTTCGCAAAGAATGAGTTCCTCAATCTGATCTTTCACTTCCTCGGGCATGGCTCCCGGTAAATCCATTTTGTTTAGAATTGGAATAATTTCCAATTCGTGCTCTAAAGCTAAATAAAGGTTGGATATTGTTTGTGCTTGAATTCCTTGAGCGGCGTCAACAATAAGTAAAGCACCCTCGCAAGCGGCAATACTTCTACTTACCTCATAGCTGAAGTCTACATGACCAGGTGTGTCAATTAGGTTCAATACATACTTTTCTCCCTCATGGACATAATCCATCTGAATCGCATGAGACTTAATGGTTATACCACGTTCACGTTCAATGTCCATGTCATCCAAGGTCTGTTCCTTCATATCCCGATCACTGACAGTTCCTGTGGTTTGAAGTAATCGGTCAGCAAGCGTACTTTTACCGTGATCGATGTGTGCTATTATGCAGAAATTTCGGATGTGCTCCATTGCGTTTGCGAAAATAAGATTATTAATACTTGAAAGTAAGAATTAAAAATAAATAACGTTCAAAATTCTACATTGTTTAGCTGAAGATTTGACGCTTGTAAATCGAACTTTTTAGACACTTATTAAAGAATTTCAATTTGATTTATTTATAAGAAATTAAATTAGGTTCTTATTTTGATATAAATCTTATCTTTGCAGGCTTTAATTGAAAATTGCAAAAACAAACAGAAAAATAATCTTATGGGATCAATAATGATTTACATGCCAATAGCAATGGCAATTCTTGGGCTTCTTTACATGACTTACAAAAAACAATGGGTAATGAAGCAAGATGCAGGAGATGGGAAAATGAAAGAAATTGCAGATTACATCTATGAAGGTGCATTGGCATTTCTTAAAGCAGAATACAAATTACTTGCCTACTTTGTTGTGGGTGCGAGTATTGTTCTTGCTGGTATAGCCTATTTTGTTCCAACAACTGACTACTTAATCATTCCTGCTTTTGTTATAGGTTCTGTTTTCTCTGCACTAGCTGGTAACATGGGAATGAAAATAGCCACAAAAACTAATGTAAGAACAACTCAAGCAGCAAAAACTAGTCTACCCAACGCTTTAAGTATTTCTTTTGGTGGAGGAACAGTTATGGGATTGGGTGTTGCTGGACTTGCTGTACTTGGACTAACTTTATTATTTATTCTATTCTTCAATATTTTCATGGGTGGAGTATGGACTTCTACAACAGATATGACAGTAGTTCTTGAAACCCTTGCTGGATTCTCTCTTGGAGCCGAATCTATTGCACTTTTCGCTAGAGTTGGTGGTGGTATTTATACAAAAGCTGCTGATGTTGGTGCTGATCTCGTTGGAAAGGTAGAAGCTGGTATCCCAGAGGATGACCCTCGAAATCCTGCAACTATTGCCGATAACGTTGGTGACAATGTTGGTGATGTCGCTGGTATGGGTGCTGATTTATTTGGTTCGTATGTTGCTACCGTGCTTGCAGCGATGGTATTGGGTAACTATGTAATTAATGATATGGGTGGTAGTGTTGCTGATATTTTTGGCGGAATTGGTCCTATCCTTCTTCCTGTTGCAATTGCAGGAGCTGGAATTATTATCTCCATAATAGGAACATTTTTAGTAAAAATATCAAATAACGAAGCTAAAGAAGCTGATGTTCAAAAAGCATTAAATATTGGTAACTGGACTTCTATATTCTTAGTTTTAGTAGCTTGTTACGGTTTGGTAACTTGGATGCTACCCGATACCATGCAAATGAATTTCTTTGGTGAAGGATTGAAGTCTATCAGTTCAACTCGAGTTTTCTTTGCTACTGTAGTTGGTCTTATTGTAGGAGCAGCTATTTCTTCATTCACAGAATATTACACAGGTTTAGGTAAAAAACCAATCTTGAAAATAGTACAACAGTCAAGCACTGGTGCTGGAACCAATATTATTGCGGGTCTAGCCACAGGTATGATATCTACTTTTTCTTCAGTACTACTTTTCGCTGGTGCTATTTGGGCATCATACGCATTTGCTGGATTTTATGGTGTTGCTCTTGCTGCATCTGCAATGATGGCTACCACTGCAATGCAATTAGCAATTGATGCATTTGGTCCGATTGCTGATAATGCGGGAGGTATCGCAGAAATGAGTGATCAAGAACCTATAGTTAGAGAAAGAACAGATATTCTAGACTCTGTTGGAAATACCACAGCAGCTACTGGTAAAGGGTTTGCCATTGCTTCTGCTGCACTTACATCATTAGCACTTTTTGCAGCATATGTAACGTTTACAGGTATCGATGGTATTAATATCTTCAAGGCTCCTGTTTTGGCAATGCTTTTCGTAGGTGCAATGATTCCTGTAGTATTCTCTGCTCTTGCTATGAATGCAGTGGGAAAAGCAGCTATGGAAATGGTTGAAGAAGTTAGACGTCAATTCAGAGATATTCCTGGGATTATGGAAGGTACTGGAAAACCTGAATATGGTAAATGTGTAGACATCTCAACAAAAGCATCGCTTAAAGAAATGATGCTTCCAGGTATTCTTACTATTGGATTTCCAATAGCTGTAGTTATCATTGGTAAACTTGTTTATCCTGAGAATAATCAACTCGTTGCAGAAATGCTAGGAGGATATATGGCTGGAGTTACTGTAAGTGGTGTTCTTTGGGCTATTTTCCAGAACAATGCCGGAGGTGCTTGGGACAACGCTAAAAAATCCTTTGAAGCAGGTGTAGAAATTAATGGCGAGATGACTTACAAAGGTTCTGACGCTCACAAAGCTGCTGTAACTGGCGATACTGTTGGTGATCCCTTTAAAGATACTTCGGGTCCATCAATGAACATCTTAATCAAATTAACATGTTTAATCGGTCTAATCATTGCTCCAATTCTTGGTGGTCACATTTCAGATGATTCTCATAATGAATCTTCAGAAGAAACCTCCATTCAATCCAAGAAAAAATCTTGCTGCAGTGATAAAAACGCAACAGTTGCATATAACGACGTTGCAAAGTAAAAAATAGTGAAAAGGCTAAACTCTAATCATGTGAAAATTAACGCATTGAAATCATCAATGGTTAAGTTTTTAGCCTATCTGTTTTTACTTATTTCTTCCACTGCATTTAAAATTAAAACTATTCCAATTTTTGGTAATGGTTTTAAAAATAAAGACGGAAAAGAACTTGTCTCTTTCAAATCGAAGGAATTTAAATTGTTCACCCGAGATATTTTTCAAAATATCTCATATGAACCCAATCAAGATACAATACCTTTTGAACCGTTTGCTCTGGCATTGAGAGGTTTCATGCATTTAAAGCACACTCAAGAATTAACAGACACTCAACATATTACAATCATTGATTTTTCAAAATACTGCAATAAAAAAAGATTATGGGTGCTTGACTTAGTAAACCAAAAAGTTAAAATTAACGAGTGGGTTGCACATGGTAAGAGAAGTGGCAATGAATACGCCAATAATTTTAGCAATCGTTATAATAGTCAAAAGAGTTCACTTGGTTTCTTTGTTACTGGCGGTACATACTGGGGTAGAAATAAGTTTTCGCTCAAATTGCACGGCCTAGAAAAAAGTTTTAATTCAAATGCTTTCTCTCGTGGAATTGTCGTTCACGGAGCAAATTACATATCTGCTAGCATTGTGAATCGAAACGAAAGAATTGGTAGAAGCTTTGGTTGTCCTGCAGTTTCAAAATCTTCAAATAATAAAATCATCAATACAATTAAAGGGGGTAGTTGTCTATTTATATATCATCCTAGCTCCTACTACCTTAATAACTCAGAAATACTGAATACAGATCTTTATCTGACCATTGAGGACCTAGTGATATAATTTCTTTAAATTTGTTAATCATGTATGGGGTTAATAATTTAAAAGTTTTTGCTTTTTTCCTTATTTCATTGATTTATTTTGGGTGTAAAAAACAACCCATTATCATTGAATCCGAAGACACAAAAATCATACTCACTCATGATTCACTATCACATTTCATTGAAAGGCAGTTTGATAACCCCATTGATATAATTTGTGATGACTATCTAGTTTTTAAAGATACCCTCAAGGAAATTTATGCGCAAAGAAATCATAAATCATTATGGTGGAGTGCCCTACGAGGTGATAGCCTAAGTTGGAAAAATATTGAAAATACCTTTATGCACGGTGAAAAACACGGCATGGAAATTCACTACTATTTATTACCCATAGTAGACTACTATCGCAAACAAGTTGATTCTCTAAAATCAAGTAAAAAAGCCTATGAATTACTGGCTTCTTGTGAGTTAATTATATCTAACTCATTTCTAAGAATATATGAAGATATTGCTAATGGACGAACAAGGCCAAATGATGTATTTGGCAAATTGTATTTACTCCCACTAAACAATTTCAAAAAACTTAATTACTCTTCTTTTCTTCAAAAAAATGACAAAATCTCTATTGTAGAAAAGCTTCATAAAAATGACACTACATATCAAGAACTAGTCAAACTGCTTGATAATGAACTTGTTAAAATCAAAAAACTTCAATCAACTAAAATTGATTTCTCTGCATACCCCAAAATTGTAAAAGGAGATAGTTCACCAATTATTTTAGATATTATACAAAAACTCAAAGAAAAAAATCTTCCAGACAGCAGTATTCTTCAGCTAAAAGACACACAAGTATATACTAATGAACTTGTGAATCAAATTCGAAAAATTCAAGAAAAATATAGCCTAACGCCCGACGGTATTATGGGTTATAAAACCTATCAAATTATTAATTCCACACCCACGGACTACATTCAAAAAATACGAGCAAATTTAGAACGTCAACGTTGGTTTAACATGCCTAACAAACGACCATTTGTCTACATCAATCTACCTGAGTATATTATCGATTTAAATTGGGAGGATAGTACATCTTCATTCAAAGTATGTATTGGGAAAAATCTACCAGACAACTACGAAGCACTCGTCCAAAATTATACCGATAGTGGTATAGTTCACAAAATCCCAAAGAATATGGAAACTCCTCAAATTGCAAGTCATATTACTAATTTGATCATCAATCCAACATGGACTATTCCTTTCAGCATCATCCGAAATGAGATGTGGGGTAAATTAGTTAGAGACCCCGAACATCTTAGCAGAACTGGGCATAAAGTTTACCTCGGTGATTCTGCAATAAATGGAGATAGTATTGATTGGAGTAGAATCGATAAGATGAAAATTCCGTATCAAATTGTTCAAGACCCTGGACCTAAAAATGCATTGGGTACAGTAAAATTCATGTTTTATAATCCATTTAGCATATATCTTCATGATACTCCAAATAAAAAAGCTTTCAAAAGAACACAACGTGCTGTAAGCCATGGTTGTGTTCGATTAGAAAAGCCTATACTATTCGGTGAATTTATGATGCAGAATAGTAAAAAGTACGATGCTGATGACTTTAGAATAATGATGGGATTTGCACCATTGGATGAAGATCGACTCAAGGAATACGACCCAGAGGATACAACTGCTCTAATACAGCCTCTTGAAGAAACTACCAAACTAATGCTCGATAAGCCAATGCCGGTCTATTTTGATTATCGAACCATTTATTTTGACCGTGAATGGAATGCACACCAGTGTTATGATATCTATGATGAGAATAAGCTTATCCTCAATGCAATGAGAAGATTAGACCTAGTTAAAAACGTCCCCGATAACAACTCCAAAGGACAATGATCTTAAATCTGGTCTTGATGATGATTTAAAAATCCCCCCAGGTATATATTTTCCGTATAAGATTAAATTCTTATATCCTAACTGTGCTTCATAACCTATGTTAAATTGTTTTAGTCCTAAGTCTTTATTACCTCTGCTTTTATATTTTGTATCACCATCTTTCCATTTTTGCTTGGTAACAGAACTCATTGCATACATAAAGTTAACACCCGAAGCAAAATAAATATCCTTCTCTTTATTTTTTTGCAAGGCAAAGTTTACATTAAACATTAGGGGTACAGTAATGTAACTATTATACAACCAGTTTTTCTTAAAGTCTTTTGTTTCAGAATCATCTGTAATTAACAATCCATTTTGATCATTGGATATTGAAATATCATTTTTTAAATTATAGTAGTAGTTATCCGAACCTAAACCATACGTTAAACGAAAACGATCTTTGAATAATTTAAGTGATTGCTCTACAATATTTACTTGTAAATTATAAGAGTTACCAGGATTTAGTTCTAGCATAGGAAAATTACCATCTGCATCAAGATTTCCAGACGCATTCAACCAATTTGTCCAGCCTGCTTTTAGATTAAACCAATTAGTTACCAAATACTTAGGTTCTTCGTTCTTATATTTATGTATCTCTACTTCATTAATTTTTTGGGGATCATTTTTTTTCATCGAATCTAAGGTTTCAGAACTCATATTTGTTCGATCTATTATAATAATACCTGTTCGGCCTAATATTTTAATAGTGTCAATCTGTTCTTCTTGTTGAGCAGAAGAGGAAATTGGTGCAAGTAAAGCACGAGTAATCATAAAAGTGATAATTAAATTTTTCATAATGTTAATGTTTGTTTTTTAAAGGGTTTTAGATTTGCCATAACGATGTATCCGTCACTTTCAAAGTAGATACCCAATGTGGAATTTCTTCCGTCAAAATTGGGTTTAATTTTCAAGTTAGAATTTTTCATGTTTTTGACAATTGTATTTGTTTTATCCCTAATACGTCGAATTGGACGATTAGTTACAAATTTGATTAATTTTTCTACTGATTTAGGTTTTGACGTGCTTTGTGCAACACTAATATTGTCTTCAATTTCAATCATACTGCCATCCAACGAATCAATCCAAACAGGCTGACTAACGTCAATATATTCTATATTAATCTGCTCATGTAGTTTAATTGGAGCATCACTAAAAAATTCTTCTGTAATTCGTGTTTCGTGACGGTAACTGAGCTTTGATACATCAATATTTGAATTGGGCATAAACAATTGTTCAGCCTTAACTGAAGAATTTCTGGGTGTATTACTTTTTGTTAGTTGAATATCGTTTGTACTTTTTTGAGTTATTTTTTGCTGTTCTGAAAGATTTTGAACGGTACTAATTGTTTCTGAATCTGAGAGTACTGATGGCCAAAAAATCCCTATCATAACCGCTATAACAATAGATGCAGCGATTCCAAAAATGGGAACAGTCCTGACCGGAGCTTGCAAAATCGGCTTCAATAAACTTAACTTATTAGGAAATATTATCGCATCGTCTTTGTGAATTTTTGTTTGCTTAAAGAGCTTCCATTCTTTAAAAAAGAACTCATCTTCTTCAATTTGTTTAATAACATTCAACTCATCTTGTTCACTTAAATTACCCTCTAGTAATTCAAACATCAACCACTCATAATTGTCATAATTCATTTTCATAATATCAATAGCTCTAATTTTGAGATGAAAGTTTTAATCTTTTTTCTTGCTCTGTAAATATTCACCTTGACTTTCACTCATTCCGGTAATTTTTCCGATACTGTTGTAATCATACCCTTCGTAGTCTCGAAGCAAAATCGCACTTTTTTGTTGTTTAGGCAGGGTATGAATAACTTTATTGACGTAGTCCATCACATTGTTATATTCTTGTTTTTCAGCTTCAACAGTACTTGCACTCTCAAGTTTTAAAAAACGTTTATTTCTTCGTGTTACATCGATCATTTCATTATAAGCAATTTTATATATATAAGCTTTAACCGTTTTAACATCGATGTATTCAATTCTAACCCAAAGCTTCTCAAAAGTATTTTGGACAATATTTTCAGCTTCGAACTCATCATTTAAATTTTTTACAATAAATCGAAAGAGACCATCAGCATGTTCATTTACACATTCATTATATACTCTAATCGTCATAATTTAGCCTCTCACAATATTAATAATACGGAGTTTCATAAAGAAAGTTACACTTTATTCTAATTAAAAATTAATTTAGTTTGGGTAAGTTATTTTATAACCTATCGACATAAGATTAACTTTGTCTTATGAGTGAATGGTTTAAAACATGGTTTGACAGTGACTACTATCACTTACTATACAAAGATCGAGACCACACTGAAGCTGAAAAATTCATCAATAATATATACCAATATCTCAATCCTAACCCCAATGATACAGTGCTTGATTTGGCATGTGGAAAAGGTAGACACAGCATTTACCTGAATAGAATGGGTGCTGCAGTAGAGGGCTGTGACTATTCTGAGAATAGCATAAATTATGCGAAGCAATTTGAAAATGATCGCTTACGTTTTTATACGCATGACATGCGAAATAGTCTTCCCAAAACTTATGATTATATCTTCAACTTATTTACCAGTTTTGGGTATTTTGAATCCATAGAAGAGCACCAAATGACATTGCAAAATATCTTCAACGGATTAAATGATAAGGGTCTTTTTATATTTGATTTTATGAATACAGTTCATGTACTCGAACATTTAGTTGCTAATGAAGAAGTGCAAAAAGAATCTGTTAGTTTTAATATAAAACGAGAACTTATTGAGGGCTTTATTACCAAACATATTTCTTTTGATATAAATGGAAATAAACATAAATACAAAGAGGAAGTTAGAGCACTTCATCCAGACGAATTGATTAAAATGATGGAAAACTGTGGTTTTTCTGTTCAGGAAAAATTTGGAAATTATCAACTGGCTCCATTTGATTTGCAAAAATCTAAACGATTTATTTTAATACTCAGCAAGTGATTGAAACCCTCATTAATATAGATCAGCAATTATTCATCATCATTCATAATGATCTTGCAAACTCATTTTTTGATGGGTTAATGCCTATTATTCGAAACGCCAATACGTGGATTCCGTTGTACGCTGGTTTTATTTATTTTATTTTTAAAAAGTATAAGATTCATGGACTTTATATTTTTGCTGCAACCCTACTTATTGTTGCACTAACCGATCAATTTTCTGCTGGATTTATGAAACCCTACTTCGAGCGTCTTCGTCCCTGCCACGAACCCAACTTAGCTGAATATATTCGTGGTTTGATTGATTGTGGTGGTCAATACGGGTTTATCTCATCGCATGCCACTAATCACTTTGGGTTGGCTGTTATTTTGAGTTGGTTTTTCAAAGAATCCTATAATCTTCGATACTCTAGTTGGTTATTCTACATATGGGCATCACTAATTTCTTTCGCTCAAGTCTATGTCGGGAAACACTATCCTGGGGATGTTTTTATTGGTGCACTTTCAGGAATATTTATTGGATGGTTTATTCTTAGCCTACTTCAAAAAATTATGAAAAAAAACTAAATCATGTTTCAAGAAAAAGCTCTATCTATTCTCAAATCAGGTAAAAATGTATTCCTCACTGG
>JADHMR010000126.1 GCA_016779945.1 Bacteroidia bacterium
ATCCAATTCGACTATTCTATTAGAAGACACTATTTTAACAGATACAATAGAAACAAATTTTAAAGATTTACAAGAGGACTCAACCATCACTGAAAAGGCTGGGAACGATGAACTTGAAACAAAATCATTAAATACTGAAGCATCCGATAAAGAGACTACTGCTAAGAATGTTGATTCGAAAATATCCCCTAAGAATATTTCTTCATCTTCCAATCAAAAATCACCCAAAACAACGCTAGATTTACTGAATTTATATGCCCCTGATTTAAATTCATATCTTCAAAAAAATGACACAACACTAGTGTGTTTGTTTAGTATGACGTGCAGTCACTGCCAAGAGGTATATCGCGATATTTCATCCATGAAATTATCTAAAAAACTCCCCCCAATTTATCTCATAAATTATGGTACGGAGTATGAACAAAATTATTTCTTCACGCAAGCTGGAAGTAAAAAAGATCCACATCACAGAATTGACGATTTCACATTGTTTAAACGACTACTTGAGGGCAAAACATACCCTAGGATTTTATGTATAACTCAAGGAAAAATTCTTAAAGAATGGGATGTCGATAGTTACCAAAAAGAAAAATTTATGGATCACTTTGGCATCGATGAAGTTATCAAAAAACAAGAAAACAACGGTTTACAACTGGAGCTAAATCAAGGTAATAGCCCCTGGTAAATTAGGAATTTTGAATTATCTAGCTAAGTAGATTTTTACATTCTTCACTTCATCACCTGCACACAAATTTACAAAGTAAAGACCATCGCTTAATGTGCTAAGATCCAACTCTGTTTTATTGCTTCCAGTAGTTAGATATGTTTCGTTTTGTGCCACTTGCTGTCCCATTCTATTCGTAACACGCATAGTCATTTTAGAACCTTTTTTACTGTCAATGATAAACTTAAACATGCCATTTGACGGATTTGGATACACATTTACACCCGAGAATAGATTAGTTTGTTCTTCAATTTTGAGCATAGCTTCGTCGATAACAGTGATGCCAAAACCAGTGGCTTTTAGAATATTTCCATTAGAATCAAGTCCAATACTATCGCAGTAAGTACTGTAACAATTACTATTCGAGTCTAAAATTGTCAGACAAACAGTGTATAATCCAAAGGAAGTGTACTGATGGGTAGGGTATTGAACATTAGAAGTAGTTCCATCTCCAAAATCCCACAAATATTTTGTATTAATGTTAGTTCCCGAACTCGTGTTTACGAGGTACAATCCAAACTTATTGTTTGAATCTAAGGCTACATAATACGAAGCACTACATGATGGAATATTGTTATTAATTATAATTATTGAACTTGCCGTGTCGCACACATTTGAACTAGAGTCTTTTAAAATATATGTCACTATGTAAGTACCATTTGCACTAAATGTGTGAGTAGCATTTTGACCACTGTAATTTTTTATACCATTATCATTCAATTGCCATGAAGCACTTCCTGATGCTACGGGAGCACTCCCATAAAAGTAGTATTTTAAATAATTTGATGAGTCTACACCGTACGAGAAGCTTGCAGAGCAGTTATTTCCTCCGCCATTCATATTTGATACAGTGATTGTTAAACAAGTAGAATCCATACAATTTGAAGCAGAATCATAAATAATCAGACATGCGGTATAGGTACCAGGAGCATATTGATGAACTGCTTGATCGCCAGTAGCTGTATTACCATCACCAAAGTACCATGTCAATGTGTGATTTCCTGAAACTGAAGATGATGAATCATTGTAAAAAGTAACGGTGTCACCGTTTTGTACAAAATACGCACTCGCTGTACATCCTGCATAAACAGTACTTCCAATTAAAGCAAGTAGTGCTGTCAAAATTGTTGATTTGAAAAATTTCATGTTTAGTATTTTTGGTTAATTAAGTTTGATTATCACTATAATTAATAGCTTATTTTAGAAAGTTAAGATTTTTTTAATTTATTTTTTACTGCTGTTTTTTTGCCACATCCAAGCATGATACATCATATCATTAATATCATATTCTGCTTGCCAATTGAGGATATTATTTATCTTTTGTGTGTCTGCAAAAATTTGCTCGACATCTCCATCTCTACGTGGCCCAATTTTATAGTTCAATTTAATATTACACTGTTTCTCAAAGGCTTTGACAACCTCCAAAACTGTAGATCCATGCCCTGTTCCTACATTAAAAACCTCCACTTGATCAGTCATACTATCTGCAAATGCCATTGCTTTAACGTGAGCTTTTGCCAAATCAACTACATGAATATAATCACGAACACAAGTGCCGTCAGACGTATTATAATCATCGCCATAAACTACAAGTTGTTCACGGATACCCGCTGCCGTTTGAGTAATGTATGGCACAAGGTTACTGGGTATGCCATTTGGCAATTCACCAATCTCTGCAGAGGGATGAGCTGCCACGGGGTTGAAATACCTCAGCAGTACTGTTTTTAAATTTTTATGTTTTGCGTAGTCTTGGATTATTTGCTCCCCAATAATTTTGGTAGTACCATATGGACTCTCTGCACTTTTAATAGGAGTATTCTCTGTTACGGGTAAATCTTCAGCTTCACCATATACGGTACAACTAGAAGAGAAAATTAAATTTTTAACACCATGGTTATCCATTGCTTTCAAAAGACCAATCAATCCGGTAATATTATTGTGGTAATATTTTACTGGATATTCTACGGACTCTCCAACAGCCTTATATGCTGCAAAATGGATAACGCCATAAAAATTGTGGTCTTTGAACAAATTATTCATGATTTGTTCATCATTAATATCTCCTACTACAAGTTCAATTGGATGACCTGATATATTTGATATACGATTTTTTACTTCTTGAGAGGAGTTTTCTAAATTATCGATGATCACTACATCATAGCCAGCAGATTGTAGTTCAACTACAGTATGGCTACCAATATATCCTAGTCCACCGGTAACAAGTATTTTTTTCATTGCTTTCGCAAAAATAAGTTAATGGCGATGAATCAACTAGTTGATCTTAGAATCCTGTGGCGAATACACCATTTTATAATGTTGTATCCCTGCTTCTTCAAATCGTTCTCCCACTTGAATAAATCCATACTTTTTGTAAAACCCAACCACTTGAACTTGAGCATGTAAATAGATAAATTTGTTTTGATCAACGTCAGCTAAAGCTGCCAACAAAAGTGACGCTCCAACGGACCTAGTTCGAAACTCTTTCAGTACAGCAAATCGCTCCATTTTGATACCATCACTAGTATTGCGATACCTGCATGTACCAACTACTCGATTATCGCAAGATGCAACTAAATGTGTACTCGATGTCTCAAATTCATCATATTCCTCTTCTTCGCTCACTTGTTGTTCGATCACAAATACCTCTCGACGAACTCCAAAAATAGCTTCCATGGATTGAGGAGAATCTGCGACTTCGACAATTATTTCTTTATCCATTAATTACAAATGTAGGTATTAAAAAAAATGTACATTTGTTCCGCTATTTTGCATTAATTTGAAACGAAAAAACATCATTTAATATGAGTTGGTTTAAGCGAGTAACAGACGGAATTCGAACAGAAACAAAAGACAAAAAACCTACCCCAGACGGACTATGGTATAAATGCAAACAGTGCAAAACACCGACAAGCACCAAAGAGTTTGAACTTAATTTGTTTGTTTGTCCTCATTGTGACCATCACGAACGTATTGGATCAAAGGAATATTTTGCCCTATTATTTGATGAAGGTAAGTTTAAAGAATTGGATGCCAATTTAAGTTCTGGAGACCCCTTAAAATTTAAAGATACCAAAACTTATCCCGATCGTATAAAGGCCTCTAAATCTAAGAGTGGACTGACGGATGCTGTTAGAGCAGGTATCGGCAAAATCAATGGATTAAAAGTATCTATGGCTGTTATGGATTTTGCATTTATTGGTGGTTCTATGGGTTCCGTCGTTGGTGAAAAAATTGCCCGAGCTATCGATAAGGCTATCGAACTAAAAGTTCCAATGATTATAATTTCTAAAAGTGGAGGTGCCCGAATGATGGAAGCTGCTTTTTCACTTATGCAAATGGCCAAAACATCAGCAAAACTTGCACTTTTAGCAGAAAATAAACTCCCTTACATATCTGTACTCACTGACCCTACAACGGGAGGAATTACTGCATCATACGCCATGCTTGGAGATGTTAATATTGCTGAGCCCAAAGCATTGATTGGATTCGCAGGTCCGCGAGTTATCAAAGAAACCATCGGCAAAGACCTTCCTGAAGGATTTCAACGCTCTGAGTTTTTACAGGAGAAAGGATTCGTAGATTTTATTGTAGAAAGAAAAGACTTAAAAGAAAAAATATACAACGTTCTTAATATATTTGGAACCCACAAAAGAGTGGTTAAGAATTAACAAAAAATATAATTAATTAAAAGATGAATTTCCCTGAAAATTTAAAATACACGAAAGAGCACGAATGGGTGTCAATAGAGGGTGATGTTGCAACAATTGGTATCACAGAATTTGCACAAAGTGAACTGGGAGATATTGTGTTTGTTGAAATCGAAACAGAGGGTGAGAACCTTGACCAAAATGAAGTGTTTGGTACAATCGAAGCCGTAAAAACAGTATCCGATTTATTTATGCCAATCACTGGAGAAATAATAGCAATAAATGCTGACCTAGAAGATGCTCCTGAAAGTGTGAACGAATCACCTTATGAAAATGGTTGGATGGTCAAAATCAAAGCTTCTGACTTATCACAAATCGATGATTTGATGGATGCTTCTGCATACAAATCGCTCATCGGGCAATAAAATTTATCCAAAACTACCCTCCTTCTATGAATACTAAAGGAGTACGAATTTTTGCGACTATATGGACCGTATTTATAGCTAGTTCTTGCTTATTACCATCGGCTATATTTAAACCTTTTTCTTTTCAAGGCTTATTCCAATTTGATAAGATAATACATCTTGTACTTTTTTTTGTCTTTGTTCAGCTCTGGGCCTTAAATCTTAAAAAAGAAGATCAAAAAAATAAAATTATCATTCTTTTAATTGGAATTGCATATGGTGCAATCATAGAATATTTACAGAGTGCAATGAAAGTGGGTAGAAGTTTTGAAGTGGACGACATGATTGCAAATACGATAGGTTGTATTTTAGGTGTTGTTTTACTTACAATAACCCAAAATTTATTACCGTTATTAAAAAAGTATTTACCTTTTCGGCCTAAAGGTAATTAAGGTATAAATTTTTTACGTTAATTTTGAAACACAATACACATGGAAGTTAAAAAGTATCCAAAACCCGAAGTTAAAAACAAAAGAATTGACTTTTTCTTAACTGGACTTGCTTTTTCTTTATTGGTTGTTTTTGGTGCATTCTCATACACTGTTTATGATAATAGACCAGATCAATTAGAAAACATCATTATTGAAGAAGACCTGGTTGTTATGGAAAACACTGTTCAAGAGAAAAAACCACCTCCACCTCCTCCTCCACCAGAAATTGAAGTGGTAGAAGATGATGAAGAAATTGAAGAGGACCAACCTGAGATAGAAGACAACGAAATTGATCAGAACACTGAAATGGAAATATATGAGCAGGAAGAAGAAGAGCCTGAAGAAACCAACGAGGTCTTCGAAATCTTTGACGTATCTGAAAAAGCTACTTTCCCTGGAGGAGATGCCGGTCTTCAACGTTTCATAGCAGAGAATATCACTTTCCCACCAATGGCACTCGAAAATGACATGCAAGGAACAGTGAATGTGATGTTCGTCGTAGATAAAAGTGGTAGAGTTCGTGATGTAACCATCCTTGGAAGAAAAAAAGGATTTGGCTTAGAAGACGAAGCCATGCGAGTAATCAAACTAACCTCAGGCAGATGGCGTCCAGCCAAGCAACGAGATAAATCAGTAAATATGAG
>JADHMR010000127.1 GCA_016779945.1 Bacteroidia bacterium
TGCTGACGCTATGGAGGTTACTATCACAGGAAAAGGTGCATACCTTGGTTTAGCTAAGGTTCACAATACTGGTGAACTTGCTAGCCCTGATGATGCTGTCGCTTCAATTACATACCCTGTTTCAATGTCTGCCGACGGAGAGAAAATGACTATCGATATGAATTATGGTGGTGAAGGATGGTGGCACTTTGTTTTTGCTAAGCAAGAAGACAACTCAAATGTAAGAACACTTGATAGAAACTTATTCAAAGTTTATCCAAATCCTGCTAAAAACGAGATTACGGTTAGTTCTAATGAGAATTTAAGTAAAGTTACTATCTATGATGTAACTGGTAAAGTAATGTTCTCAACATCTGATGTTAACCTAAACTCAACTGTAAATGTTTCTGCATTTAGCAGAGGTATTTATATGGTTGAAGTATTAACAGATAACAAAACTTCTGTTAAGCGTTTAATACTTGAATAATTAATTAAACCAATACAATAGATTTCAAAAAAAAGATTTTCATTTCGATGAAGATCTTTTTTTTGAATTTCTTTTATGAGTTTTCAAACTCCTCACGTTATTACACCAATAAACATTAACCAATAATCCATGATTTATTTAACCAAAATTACAAAGAAACCAAGTAATGTATTTCTACTTTTTATTTTGTGCTTTCCTTTTTTCCTAAGTGCACAAACAGGAACTATCAGTGGTAAAGTATTAGATGCAAATACAGGACAAGCCCTCATTGGAACAAGCCTTCAAGTAGTCGGCACCAGTACTGGTGCTATTACAGATGAAAATGGAGAGTTCGCCATTGCAAATCAAAAAACGCCTATTGATTTAGAAGTCACCTATGTAGGATATGATAAAAAGAAATTAACCATAACAAACTACAACCCTGTTAAAATTTCATTAAGTGAAATTTTAAATCAATTTGATGAACTAGTTGTCGTTGGGTATGGTAGACAAAAAAAGAAAGTTTATACAGGATCCGTTGCTAAAATTGAATCCAAACAACTAGAAGGAATTGCCCTTCCAGATGTTTCATCTACAATGGAGGGTCAAATGGCTGGAATAATCGTTAATGAATCTAGTGGTCAACCAGGTGCTAGCAAAACCCTTTTAATTAGAGGTGTGAGTACCAATGGAGATAACACTCCACTTTTTATTGTGGACGGAGTTCAAGTTGGAAACATTGATAATATTAACCCAGGTGATGTAGAATCCATAGATGTATTAAAAGATGCTGCATCTGGTGCAATATACGGTGCTAGAGCTGCTAATGGTGTAGTAATCATTACAACCAAAAGTGGAAATGGTGCTGATGTTGGTACATTCACTTATGGAATGAGTTATCTCAATTCACGTACTTGGAAGGTACCCGAAATGTTAGGTGCAGAAGACTATGTAATGCTTACACGTGAGAAATATGAGAATGGAGGTCAAGCTGTTGGTCTAAACAGATTAGGGTTCCCGAATGTGGGTGATCCTCTTCTTCATAACACCAATTGGATGGAAGAAATTTTCAACCCTGCTAAACTGATTAATCATCGAGTGACCGCTTCACTTAAAAATTCATATATTTCATTAGACTACTGGGATCAGAATGGAGTTATTGGTGGCGAAAAATCGAACTATAAAAGATATGCCTTCCGAATTAATTCAACTAAAGAAGTTAAGGACTTCCTGACCGTTGGTAATAGTCTTTACTTGAATAGGACAGACAACAATAACATTGGAACAAATAACGCTTTTGGTGGTATTCAGAGTGACGCTTTTGCCTATGACCCAATTACTCCTGTTTATGATGAGGATGCCCAATTTGGGTTTGCTCAATCTCCATGGGTTCAAAAAGAGTATATAAATCCTATGAGTCGTGAGTATTTGATCAATGGAGATGGTAAAAGTGATCAAATTCTTGGAAACATATACTTACAGGTAAAACCAATTGAAGGATTAACAATCAAAACCGATCTTGGTATCGATGCAAATTGGTGGGATTTCAGGTCATTTACTCCTGCATATAATTTACACCCAACCGCTCAAAACCTAACTAATGATGTTGCTCAAGGATCTGGAAATTTCCAAGGAATACAATGGGAAAACACCATTAATTACAACAAAACCTACAATGAGAAACACAACTTCGATGTATTATTAGGTACTACATACAGAAATAATCAATTCAGACAAGTTGGTGGATCAACATCAAATATTCCTGCTGATGCTGCATTTAACCCTAATTTCCAGTATCTTGATGCTGGTCAAGACACATTAGATTTAACTTATGGATCAGCTAGTGTAGATTATTATCTTATTAGTACTTTCGGAAGGTTGATTTACAACTTTGACGAGAAATACTTGTTTACGGGTACCATTCGTAGAGATGGTTCTTCAAATTTTGGAGAAAACAATCGTTTCGGTATTTTCCCATCTGCATCATTAGGATGGGTTGTTGATAAGGAAGACTTTTTTGATTCTGACCACATTGATTTCTTAAAAGTTAGAGCTTCTTGGGGAGTTAACGGTTCAGATCGAATTTCTCCTCTTAGCTACGTAACAAGAGTTCAAAATGCTTTTACATACTCATTTGGAAGTGCTAACCAAATATTAAACACAGGTACAGCTCTTGCTGGCCCACCTAACCCAAATGTTAAATGGGAAGAAAGTGAGCAAATTGACTTTGGACTTGAAATGACCATGTTTAATAATAGATTATCTGTAGAACTTGATTGGTATCAAAAAACAACTAAAGATCTGTTAATGGAACAAAATATACCAGGTTACATAGGGGCAACTAATAATCCAATATCAAATCTTGGAGAGATTAGAAACCGAGGAATAGAGGCATCAATTGGTTATCAAACCCGATTCCGTGCAATTAAAATCAATACCAACCTTAACTATACTCACTTCAAAAATGAAGTTACTAAAGTTGCCGGAGATGCTGGATACTTAAATGGATGGTCTTGGCCTGTTCGTAATACACCAATTAGTAGAATGTCTGAAGGATATGCTGTAGGACATTTCATTGGTTACCAAACAGATGGTATTTTCCAAACTGAAGAAGAAATTGACAATCATGTCAATTCAGAAGGTGATTTATTACAACCTAAAGCTAAACCAGGTGATATTAAATTTGTAGATACAAATGGTGATGGTGAAATCAACTCTGATGATCTCGGAGATATTGGAAACCCTTGGCCTAAACACATCATTGGTCTAAGTTTAAATTTGGAGTACAAAGGATTTTATTTGAATACTATACTTAACACTCAAATCGGACACCAAATCTATCGAACATATGAACGATCAGATATCACGTTTGGTAACTACCAAACATTCTGGTTAGATCGTTGGACTGAAGACAATCCATCTCAAGATATGCCAAGATTAAGTTCTACCGATTTAAATAACAACCAACGTCCTTCTGATTTTTATGTTGAAGATGGAACCTTCTTAAGGTTAAGAAACCTTCAGATAGGTTGGAACGTTCCTAAAGATTGGTTAGCAAAAGCTAAAATTCAAAACCTCAAGGTATACATGACAGGAACTAACCTACTTACATTAACAAACTACAGAGGATTTGATCCAGATATAGGCACAAATGGTTGGATACTTGATACTGGTATAGACAAAGGGTTCTATCCAAATAACATTTCAATTGGAGGAGGACTAAACATCACATTTTAATTAGATAATAACATGAATAAATCATTAAAATATATATTAACAATCAGTGCTTGCACATTGCTATTCTTTTCGTGTAAGAAAGAAACACTTGAGGTAGAACCCGTAAATGAGTTCCTATCAAATAATTACTATCAAACTGAAAATCAAATTGGATCTGCTCTTATTGGAGCCTATGATCCAATCGGATGGTCTATGGCCTTTGGACAATGGATATCTCCAACAATGTATGGAGAAATTCGCTCAGACAATGCTAATGCTGGTGGGGATGCTACCAATAATGATCAACCAGGATGGCAAGAGTTTGATGACTTTACTCAAACAAACACAAACACAGTAATTCATCCCATGTATAGAAGAAATTATATCGGGATTAGTAGAGTAAATACGTTACTAGAACTGTGTAAAGCTGAATCCCCAACTGTGGATGTTTACAAGGCAGAAGCACGCTTCTTGAGAGCATACTATCACTTTGAATTATTTAAACATTTTGGACCAGTTCCAGTAATTACTAAAATGTTACAACCTGAGGATGTTAATTTATCTAGAAGTACTATGTCTGAGCTAATGCAACAAGTAATCGATGATTGCACAGCTGCTGCAGCAATATTACCAGTGTCGGCAAAATCAGGCGAAGAAGGAAGAGCAACTAAAGGTGCTGCTTTAGCATTGATGGGGAAGGCTTATCTCTATTGGGCTGATTTAAAAAATGATGATGCCGTTTTATTTGGTAAGGCTGCAGAGGCATTTCAACAATTAGTTGACTTGGGTGTATACGAACTAGAAGATGATATGAGTACGCTTTTTAGATTTAATGTTCGAAATACAAGAGAATCTGTCTTTGAAATACAACACAACCCATTATGGTCGAGTGATTGGAGTTGGTATGAAGGGGTAGATGGTAATGGTATGGTACAATTGTGTGGAATAAGAGGACTTTGCTCAAGCCACCCAAGATATGAGGCTGGTTGGGGTTTTATGATGGTTACACCCAGTCTCTGGAATCATTATCTATCTGACGACACAATTAGAAGAGATGTTGCTATTGCATCTAATGATGAATTAGCACGAGAAATAGCAGATTCTAACCTTAATTGTAACACTGTAATTGATGAAACACAAAGTAACCCTGTTGATTTTACTGGATATTGGCAAGAAAAATATCCTAATTTCAAAGCATATGCAGGAATGAATGTAAACGGTGGGAATGAGCACTTAACTAAATCACAAAACACCCATGTATTCAGATATGCAGATGTATTATTAATGCTTGCAGAGGCACTTCATAGAAGCGGTGGTTCTGATGCGGAGGCAATGAATCATATTAATAGTGTTCGTGAAAGAGCAGCCGGTCCTGGTGATAATTCAGGAAGTTACAGAGATGCTTCAACTGTAATGGCTGAAGAAGGTTGGAATCTTTTAGATTTAATCTGGTACGAGCGTCGTGCAGAGCTTGCTTGTGAGGGTGATCGTTGGTTTGACCTTGTACGTTCGGGAAGAGCAAATGCCAGTCTTTTTGTTGGAGATGGAGATAAAGAAGGTAATTTCTCAGATAACCAACTTTGGCTGCCTTTAGCATTAGAAGAAACTCAATTAGCTCCTAATTTAACAACCTATCCTGGCCAATCATTATTTCAATAAAAATTGGACAGATAAGTTACACTAAGAATATAACCAAAAACTAAAACTAAAAAGGGATCTCAACTTTGTTGAGGTCCCTTTTTGTTATAATAAATGCTAATGACCTCTAACCCATTGAAATCTACAGGAATAAATATATTTCAAATACAGAATTATAAATTACCTATATTAAAATTCCAGCTAGTATTGCTATAACGATATACCAAGGTGATTTAATTTTAGTTTTCATCAATAATAACGATGTTATTAAAATAATAATGATTGGACCAATATTCACAAGATTACTAGAATCGAGGTTTGTAAAGTAAAAACTCCCTTTTTCAACCCAATTAAAACCAACAGGTAAAAACATAAGATATGCAGCTGCTAAAACCAACCCACATGATGCAGCTATTACTCCTGGAAGGGCTTTAACAACAATTGGATGGGTTTTTATCTGCTTCCAAATTGGATAAACAAAGAAAATTAATAAAGCACCGGGCAGAAAGATTCCGATAGTACTGGAAAGGCTACCTAAAAATTGAGGTAAAATCCCCTTAGATTGCA
>JADHMR010000128.1 GCA_016779945.1 Bacteroidia bacterium
TCTCCTTTAATTTTAGTTCCAGTAAAAATTTCTAAAAAATCAATTAAAGGCAGTTATCAAATTGAGCGAACGGATGAAGACCCAATCATTAATTTGAGTTTGCAGGAAAAGTTAGCTACAAATTTCAATCTAGAACTTCCTGAAATAGTAGACTCTGAAGATTTTGACCCAATTGATTACTTTAACCAAATTAATAAAATCATTACAAAAAATGATAGATGGGCTATAAAGGAGGATATTAATCTCGGATTTTTCTCTTTTGCTAATTTTGTAATGTTTAAAGATTTAGACCGCTTTAAGTCCATGTATGGTGCTAGCGAAATCATTCAAAGCTTATCTGGATTAATTTCAGATTTAACAGATAGGCCTTTACCTGAATATATTGGTGCTGATGAGCTGGATATCAAAAGAAAGCCTCATGATACCTATCAAGTGTTAGATGCTGATTCTTCACAACAAGAAGCGATTGAAATTGTAAAATCTGGAACTAATTTGGTAATACAGGGTCCTCCTGGAACTGGAAAATCTCAAACCATTGTAAACTTGATTACAGAAATGTTAGCTGCTAATAAAAAAGTATTATTTGTTTGTGAAAAAATGGCTGCTTTAGATGTGGTGTATGAGCGATTAAAAACCGTAGGGCTAGATAGATTTTGTTTACAAATACATAGTAGAAAAGCAAACAAAAAAGATACCTTAATGCAATTAAAAGATGCTTATGATTTTCAACTAGATAAAGTGCCATCTACAAAATATCTGGATGAATTAGTAGAGTATCGTCAAAAGCTAAATGATTACACAACAGTACTTCATCAAGAAATTAAAAGTATTGGACAATCATTATACTGGTTAATAGGTCAACTAAACACCTTGAAAGATGTCCCTTTGCTCGATGGAGACTTAGGAGGACAATTTAAAACTTTAGAACTAGAATCCTTTAATAAGGCTGTTGGAAATTTAGAGACCTTAAAAGAAAGAATATCACAGATTGGACTACCAATTGCTCATAATTTTTGGGGAACAGAAATTGATAGTACTAGTGAGCAACATCAACAATCGTTAAAACAGATATTAGAACCTATAAATGACTTGCTTGAATCCATGCTTGAGTCAATTGGTGCTGTAAATGATGTATTACATGTAAATATACAATCAATAGACCATATAGAAAAATACGATGCACTATTAAAACATTTTGATGTTCCACATACACTAAATAATAAGATGCTCTCCATAAAAGATGTATCAGCGTATCAAAGTGAAATACGTGCAGATTTAGATATTTTGGCTTCTTATCAAGATAAATATCAGATGTTGAGTAGTAAGTATGATTCAGATATTTTTGAAGAGTTTAATGCCAAATCAGCACGAAGATTGCTCAAAGGAGATTTGAGTTCATTCTTTCGTTTTTTCAAAGGAAAGTATTACAGTTTAAAAAATGAAATAAAAGGATTTCAATTACAAAACGAGTCACTGTCTTACGATAGCATGTTGAGCTTATGTGATGAATTGATTGATTGTCAGAAATTGCAGAAAAAAATAACCAATTTTTCAGAAGATTCTTTTAAGCCTCTTGGAGAATATTGGCAACAAACCACTTCAGATATTGAAGGTATTAAAGGTGCTTTAGATTGGTTAAGTACTTATCAATCTTTGCGAGTAGATATTGAAGATGATGTTCGCTTTAAAGAGTATTTACTTAGCAAAAAATCTTTTAACTCTACGGAAAAAGACCTCTTGAATTTCTTGGTAAGTGATGTGAAGCAATTGAAAGAGCTTAAATCTGAAATGGATGAGTTGTTGTTAAGTAATGATGAGGTATTATATCGAAATGGTTTCGTCAATGAATCCCTTTCTGATTTTTCTATAAGAACTACTAATTGGATAAATGCGATTGGAGAGTTAGTAGATTGGACACGATTTAGAAGAGTGTGTAATCAGTGTGAAGAAGTTGGCTTATCCTCATACTTGGATGATATTATTGCTACAGATTTTGATGTAGACTTGATGGTGTCGCAATTTAAAAAGAAGTTTTTCTATCTGGTGTTTGAATCAGTCAAGAAAGAACATCCTGTGATTAATGAGTTTGAATCTTTAACTCATGATAAGGTTTTAGCAAACTTTAAAAAAGCTGATAAGTTGCAAATGGATATTGCTATAGAACGTGTGAAAAATAAAATTTGTATTAATAAACCTGACAAAAATTACAAAGGAAGTAAATCATCGCAATTAGGTATACTGCAAAAACAATTTAAGCTGCAAAGAGGGCAAATGGCATTGCGTAAGCTATTCATTAAAGCACCAAATGCAGTTCAAGATATTTCTCCATGCTTCATGATGAGTCCAATGTCTGTTGCTCAATATATCGACCCACAAGAAATGCAATTTGATTTAGTTATTTTTGATGAAGCTAGTCAAATCAAGCCAGAACATAGTGTGGGAGCGATTATTCGTGGAAAACAGTTGGTTGTAACTGGAGATGATAAACAGTTGCCTCCAACATCATTCTTTCAAAAAATGGAACTAAATGAAGAAGAGGATGACGACGAAGTAATGTTGGATAGTATCTTGGATGAATGTTCTGTTATGCCCACGTTTACTCAAGCTGAATTGCGTTGGCATTATCGCAGTCGTGATGAATCTTTAATTCAGTTTTCAAACATTAATTTTTATAATAATAAGTTGTTTACTTTTCCTACTCGATTAAAGGACACAAATGAGCTTGGTGTTGAATTACATTATCATCCAGATTCACTCTATGATAGAGGAGGAAGTGCGTCGAATCGTCAAGAGGCAAAAGTATTGCTTGAACATGTAATTGCACAGTTAAAAAAAGACCCTTCAAAGTCAATTGGTGTGGTAGCATTATCTCAAAGTCAGCAGTCTGCTCTTCGACAAGAAAAAGATGCAATATTAGCAAAACAGCCAGAATTACAAGCGTTATTTGAAGGAGAAAATATTCAAACTAGGTTCTTTATAAAAAATCTTGAAACTGTCCAAGGGGATGAACGTGATATTATTTATATCTCTGTCGGATATGGTAAGAATAAGAATAATACGCTTCCGATGAACTTTGGTCCAATCAATAAAGAAGGGGGAGAGCGTAGGTTAAACGTGTTGATTTCTCGTGCGAAAGAAAAAGTAAATATCTTTTCTTCTATAAAAGGTAGCGATTTTGATTTAACCCGAACACAGAGCGTAGGGGTTCGATTGCTCAAAGAATATTTAGATTATGCAGAAAGTGGTGGAGATATTACCACCATTCAAAATGCGCTAGATGTATCCAATTCATTTGATGAAGACAATCCTTTTGAAAGCAGTGTATATCAACAATTAAAATTGGCTGGAATAGATTGTGTTCCTCAAGTTGGACAATCTGGTTATAAAATAGATTTTGGTATTGTTGACCCTAATGATAAGTCAAAATTTATATTAGCACTAGAGTGTGATGGTGCTGCATATCATAGTTCTGCAACAGCAAGAGATAGAGATAGGTTACGTCAAAGTGTGCTTGAAAATCTAGGATGGAAGTTTCACCGTATTTGGTCAACAGACTGGTTTGCAAATCCACAGCGAGAAATGAAAAAGCTAAAAGAGTCAATTAAGTCTGCACAAACATTGGGAGCACCTCTGCAATCAGAAAAAATTGATTTGACTGAATTAGAGTTTGATGAGGTAGAAATTGATGACACGCAAGGGCATGGCATTACAATAAAAGATTACGATATTTATGACGATACAGAATACTATTATGGATTTCAAGATGAGTTTTACTATTTAGCCAAGAATTCCTATGAAGATGATACTTTGCCGAAGTTAATTTCTAAAATAATTGAACAAGAATCTCCGATACACATAAGGCAACTTGCTTTGAGAGTGATTGAGCAATTTGGAATGACGAGAGTTGGAAGCAAGATAATGGATATCATTGAATACGAGGTAGATATCATGAAAACTGTTACTGTTAAAAATGATTTTGTGTATTTAAAGAAACAGCAAATAGACTTCATTAGAAAAAGAGTAGATACAGATATGGATGATAATATTCTTTTAATAAGTCCAGAAGAAATCCAAAATGCTATCAAAATAGTTTTAACAAAAGAATTTGCTATTCCAAAAAATGAATTAATTGTTCAAATAGCTAGAATTTTAGGATATTTACATACAGGTCCTCGTATTCAAGAATATCTATCAGAACTAATAGATAGTATTGAAGGAAAGTTTATTGAACTTGAAGATAATGAATATAGGTTAAAGCAATAATGAGTCTAAAAGAAAAGTTGCAACAAATTGTTATTCATTCTGATACAACTGTAGGAAGAAGATTTGATATTTTTATTCAAAGTTTGATTGTCATTTCTTTAATTGGATTCTCACTAGAAACGCTTAATACACTATCACCAGCTATTCAATCATTCTTATATCAGTTAGAAATAGTAACCGTAACTCTGTTTACAATAGAGTATATATTGCGAGTATGGTTATCGCCAAAAAGAATGCAGTATATGTTCAGTTTTTACGGTCTGGTAGACCTACTAGCTATACTACCTTTTTATTTATCGATGGGAATGGATTTACGTTCTTTAAGAGTATTAAGATTAATGAGATTATTTAGAATTCTTAAAATAGCTAAATACAATCAAGCAATAGCAACATTTCAGAGAGCATATTTTCAGATAAAAAGTGAACTTATAGTTTTTGGTGCATTTTCTTTAATAATTTTATTTGTTGCCTCTCTAGGTATTTATACATTTGAAAATGAAGCTCAGCCTGAGGTTTTTGGCTCAATCTTTGACTCTCTATGGTGGTCTATTGTTACTTTAACAACTGTTGGTTATGGCGATTCATATCCAATTACTTTAGGTGGAAAAATGTTTACTTTTTTAATTCTAATTATTGGGCTTGGTATTATATCTGTCCCAACAGGTTTATTTGCTTCAGCATTATCTAAAACTATTAAGGAGAAATAAGATGGCTACACTAAGACAAATTGCAAGTTCAATGGAGCGTTCCATGCAAAAATGGGACTACCAAAAAGCAATCAAACTCAGTGATAATGAAACCAAAACAAGAGACTATTTAATTGAGCCAGTATTCAATATGCTTGGGTATAATAAAATGGAACATTACTCGCATGAATTTTCATTAAAGTATGGTGCTGGGAAAGTTAAAAAAGTGGATATGGTAATTACCTTGCGTGGTAAAAATCCTGTGATGTTAATTGAGTGCAAAAAAGCAAACTCCAATTTAACGAAGCTTAATTATAACCAATTAGCAGAGTATTTTACAAAACACAAAGAGTCCAAGGTCGGTATCTTAACCAATGGAGTCGTCTATGAATTTTATTCTGTCAAATGGAATAACAATCAACAGCTCCATGATAAGCCATTTTTAACCTTTAATTTGAATGATTTTACTGCAGCTGATTTGGAAGACTTGGCACAGTTTCATCGAGAAAAATTTGATGTCAAAAGGGTTATGAATATGGTAGAAGAGCGTTACTTCTTAGATGATTTTGATGCTGGGCTTTATAAAGCCTTATATCCGCCAAGTGACGACTTAATCAAAGCTATCTTTACTCATATGGGTGGAACTAGACTAACTGAAACACTTCGTAAGCGTATTTTTAAACTCATTAACTCTATTTCTTTGGAGCAAGCGTTAGAAAAAGTGCGATTAAAAGAAGGAAAAAACTCCCAATCGGGTATTGTTACAACACCAGAAGAAATTAAAGCAAGTCAAATTGTGAAAACTATACTTGCCATGAGTTCTAAAATTAAGAATGATGAACTAGATAGAGTAGGTTACAGAGACTATAAAGGACAGTTTAAAATTGTAGTTGATGATATGCCTTCCAAGCAG
>JADHMR010000129.1 GCA_016779945.1 Bacteroidia bacterium
TCATTCCTGTTTTCGGGGTGTATTGAAATGTAATCCACAATTCTGGACCTGTATTTTCCTGTGCATAAAGAAAACCTGCAACTGCAAACGTAAGAGCGAAAAGATATTTTTTCATTTTAATTGATTTATGATTAATAATACCACTAAGATATATATAAAGAATGGGATTTATTTCAGAACATGTTACAAACTTCCCCCAAACAACTCCCCCCTAAAACCACTATACAGGAATCCTATCTTAAGGCAATAATATCAATGGATTAGAAAGGATTTGGATTGTATCCATTCGTGTCAATTAATCATAAAGCTATAGACTAGAGTAAAGGAGCTACTTGTGCCATCTGATGTTTTTACTCTCCAGTAATAGGTAGTTCCACTTTCTACCTCTACTTCTAATGAGGTCTCTATGATGTTCGTATTGGCTGTCTGTGGGTCTTGCAGTCCATCTTCCTCATCAAAATAAATGGTGTAGGTAAGACTATCTCCTTCATCAGGATCATTGCCTTCCCATGATAGAGTTACTAAGCCATTAGAAGCATCTACTGCAGCTCCTGAAGTAGGACTGAGTATAGTTGCTGGAAAAGGTGCGTAGTTTTCTTGTCCATCACCTGCTAGATAAAACTGCCAGGCATCTGAATCTGTTGTATCATTTGTATCATTTGCTTTAGAGACCACCTTCCAGCTATAAGAAACATCTGTTGCCAGTGTTACTGCCTTTGAAGTAGAGGTAATCCCTGACTCTGTTTGCGTTTGATTTGTTTCTTGATTGGTTATCTGCAAATCATAGCTGTCTGTATCTGAGGACGCATCCCAAGAGAAGGTAACCGAACTATTAGTATCATCTACTTCTTCTCCCTCAAAGCAAACTTCGTTATTCTCTGGAGCAGATAAATCAGACTTACCTGGTGCAGGAACTTGAGGAGTTGGTGTTGGAGTAGGTTGTTGTGTGGTTGGAGGTGGTGTTGAGGTGCCACCATCCTCCTCTGCACTACAGCTTAAGACAAACAGACTTATCAACAAAACCCCTATATAATAGTTCTTTACTTTCATCGCTTGATCATTTTAAAGGTTTGTTCTACCGTCTGACCGTTTACTTTAACCACATAGATGTCTGATCTAAAATCTGTAGCATTTATCGTAACGATTCTTGAAAAAGGGATTTGCTCCTGATAGCGTTTAATCAAACTTCCTGATCGGTTGTAGATCGCTATTGTTGTCTCCCTATCCTCTCCTGGGATCACAAGGTTCAATTCCCCTTGTACTGGATTAGGATAGTGTTTGACCTGTTCGGAGATAAAGACCTGCTCTACATGTATTCCCTGACAGTCCTGTGGGGTAGATATCTTTACAGTATTCATTCCTGGTCGAAGTTGAAGGGTGAAGTTGTTCAACTTATAACTTCTTCGTTCTCCATTGACCTCTGCATAATATAAATCAGAACCAGAGAGTTTCACTGTCATCGTTTTCCCTTTCTTATTAACCGAAGATTTTGCACTGAGTGCTGGTGGCTCGGTAATACCTATCTCAAAGGTCTGAAGATAGCCTTCCTGTCCCTCCACAGTAAAGTTTAAAGTATAACTCCCTATTTCTAGTTCATCAATAACAAGTTGGTGGTTGTTATCAGTATTTAAGCTATACGATTCTTCGGTTTCTGGTATTGATAAATTGTAAATGTGCTCCGTATTAGAAATACTAATAGAAATAATCCCATTTGTCTTACCTGAACAAGAAACACCGTTGGTTTGAATAGAATAGTTTTCTGCTGGTAGAGAGAAAATCTCACAGCCGTCTGTATTGACCATAGCCCCCAGTGGGGTAGTGTTACAAAGATCCCTGTCATCACTTACGCCATCACCATCAATATCTGAAATCTCACTTGTGCTATTTTCAATAAAAAATGATGATATAGATTCATCCACATAGGATGTAGTTATTTGTAGTCTTGATTTAATTCTAACACTATTATTTGATGACTCACCCTGAAAAAACACAACGGTTGATTGAGACAAAAGTGAAGTCGGCAATAAAAACAAAATAACTATTAGTTTTTTCATTAAAAAGAGATTGTTAACGTAAGATATTCAATAACTTCTCCTTCCATTCCCTGTATACTATATTTAATTGGGAAACTTTCAGGAACATGCCTTAAATTCAGAGTAGGGATTTCACCCGCACTACTAGTGAGAGAGGCATACTTTTTACCCACTATTAAAGGATAAAATATATTTCCTTCTGTATTATATGCACCAATAATTGGAGTTACGAGGGTAGATGCTACTGAACGATTATAATTAGTAGTTGTGACTTGAATGGTATTAAGAACAACAGATTTATCGTTAGTACTTTCAATAATTAAGGATGAAAAACCATCATTTTCTCCCTCGACTTTAACTTTGAATGCTGTGTTTAGTATTGCATTTCCACCAGTTATATCTCCTGAATCAGAGATTTCACATGTATATCCGTCAGTATGTTTTTCGATTATTTTTGAATAGAATCCTTCATTTTGGATATTCCTTAAAAAAACATTATCTCCAACGTTTAAATCATTATATTCACAGAACAATCTAATGTTTTGATTTGTTCTTGACCAAGATGATATTAAATAATTATTAGAGGATGACTTTAAAATAACTTTATTTCTATCAGAATTAAAAGCAACATATTGAATTGTGTTATTGGCATTTAAAATTGAATTATTAGATTGAACTTCCGTATTGGAGGATAATGTCTTTTTAGAAACTAGAGAATAGGGAACAGCAAAAATTTTACTTCTTTCAACTGAAATCCCATCTGGGTTTTCGTTTGTAAAAATCTCAGAGGAAATATAAATGATTGATTGCTCCCAGTTTATAGAAGATATTTGCCCTTCGATCAAATCTCCATCTCCAATTACTATATTAAACTCTCCGGAAGATGATGTTGTAGTTAAGTGGTTCTCTTTAAAAAGTATAGTTCCATCTTCATCTTCTAGTTTTATTATAGCATTAATTTCTTGAGGGTTACTAATTCCTGATATGAAAGCACTATAGGGAAACTTTTCAAATTCTTGAGAATATGAATATTTAATGAACAGTAATAGAAAAACAAGTATTATTTTTTTCATGTTTAAAATTTAATTGAGATGTATGTTTCTTGAAAATTATCCACACCAATAACATTGAAAATCAAACCACTTTGCTCAAAATCAAAATTTGACAGCAATAATTCTTTATCAAAATCAGTAAATAATGATGGATTTAGAAAGTCGTTACTAGATGAAAAAATTTGACGTGTAATACCACCAGTGGATATTTTTGGATGATTTTTTATTGGTGATAGTGAATATTTGTCAAGATTTTCTATTGCTAGAAAAAGATTTTCAGTTTGATCATTAGCAAGAACAATTAATGATTCTAAATCAATTTCGTAACCATTTGGACATTTAAGTATCAAGAAATCAATATCACCATTTATATTCTCATTACTTCCATTATCATTTTTAATAAAAATATTGAAAACAGGACTATAAATAATAGGTTCATTTTGATTTAAACTTTCAAATTGATTTGTGTTTACGACAAACTGAGAACTATTTGAACTAACAATTTTTAGAGGACTACTATTAGAATTTTTAATGATTATATAATCCCCTACTTCAAGATTATTTTGGTCAAATATAGTTAATTCAGAGCCTAATAATTCCCAATTATCTGATTTAAGAATCTCTGAATTAGATTTTATTCCAATATTATAATTCCCAGTTTCAGAGTAATTGTATACTGAATTATTGTTGTACTTGATTACAGAGGATTGATTAGTCTTTGAGATTGAATAAAAAGAAAATAAAGAAATTGGATAGCTGGTCAACTTTCCAGTGGAATAAACATCATTACCATTTGTAACGTTAAAACTATCAGGTAAATTATCCTTCCAAAAACTTGTGTCTAAATCCTGACCTACTTCAAACAATATGTTTTCCGAAAGTTGAATATCAAGGGCTTCTGAATGGACAATTTCCCCATTTTTTAAAAAGTTAAAAAGTATCTCATTATTTTGGGAGTTATCTAAATCTGAATTAGAAGAAAAGTTAAATTGAATTGATTTTTGACCAAAGCTTAATGATGAGGTCAATATTAAAAATATCAATAAATGAATTATTTTTTTCATTTGATGTCTTTATTTTAAAACTATTTTTTAAATATACTTATTTAAATTATTCTATTTATCAAATTAACTTCTTTACACTATTTGGGAAGTTTTTTTTAGATTGCAATATCAAATTGAATAATGACACTTCTACTTATAAATGTTTTTTTAAGTTTTTGGATAGATTTCCCTGATCTGCTGGAGATTCCTGAAAGAGAGAATTACGTTTTATATTGTAAGGATAATGTAAATTATGTTCTAACCAAAGACACAATTTTCAGCACCACTTTGGATGGGAAAATATGGAATAGAAGAAAACATGATTTTAATTTAAATACTTATGATTTAGTTCCATTAATTGGAGAAAACAAAACTTTTTTATTAAGTAGGGGACATGGCGAAGTATACAACGTGGAGAAAGATACAATCACAAGAATAGATAATTCATATGATTGGCGATCTAGATATTTTTCTTCATCATTTTTAAGGAATGATGTAATTCACACCTATGGTGGATATGGACTTTTTTCAGTAAAATCAAATATAGTTTACTTAGATAACCTAACTAAAGAATGGAATGTAATTTATACTAAAAACCAAAATTCGCATAACTATATAAATTCACTTGTTCAATACGATCAAATAAGAGATGAAATGTTTTTTGGATTTGGAAAGAAACCATTTTATGATAAAGAAAAAGCATATGCACACAAACTAAATAATCAAATAGTAAAATATAATTTCAAAGAAAAAGAGTGGTTAAAGCTGGGAGAAATAAACAAAGAGATGTCTAGCTTGTTAAATGATTTAGATAAAAAAACTCAACTAAAAGTTTATGGTTATTTAAACCCATCATTTATAACAAATGAGGCATTTTATGAGTTTGATTTTGCCAAAAACACAGTAATTAAAACTTTAATCCAAAGCAATTCCTTTATCGATGCTGCCATAAAAAGCATCTATAACCATCATAGTAAAACATTTTTGTTAGCTCACGAATCAAGTAAACGCAATTCAATACTAATATCTCAATTAGAAAAAACACACCTTTTAAAGGTAGATTTTGAAAAAAGGGAAATTTATTCTACCAAGAGAACATATAGTATTTTTATTACAGTATTTGTTATAAGTATCCTACTACTATATTTTTTATTAAAAAAATCTACTAAAAATAACTATGAAAAAGTTCAAAAGAGTAGATCAAATATTAATTCTATTTTAAGTATAGAGGAGAAAATTTTACTCGACAATTTAATGGAAATTCATCCTAATTCTTTAAGCTATCCTGAAATCATATCACTTCAAGGATATAATCTAAGTTATGAGTCTAATATCAAGAAGACTCAGAAAATATTAGTTTCTCTAAATGATAAAATTCAAAAATCACTTAAAACTAAAAATTTGATCTTGTACACAAAAAGAAGTGATATTGATAAAAGAATAAAAGTCGTTGGATTTAATAAGTAACCTTTAATTTTTTTTATAATAGAAGTTAATTGGTGATAGGCTATAACTATATCACAGAGCTAACTCTATTTAGGAAAACGAATCTCTGAAACCCACCCCTCTTTAAGAAAACAAGAAAGGGGAGAAAAGTTTTAGCTTTTTATGTGTCCCATTGTCCCAATCCTTAGGGATGGGACAGGGACAACATAAGTTTAGTTGAGTTTACGCTGTAG
>JADHMR010000130.1 GCA_016779945.1 Bacteroidia bacterium
AAATGTGGCCTACCATCCCTATTACACAAGAGAAGGAGGTGTGCCCACACTAGAAATGCAGGTGCTCGTACCTATACAAGAACACAATGAATTTGCATTTAATATTGTAAAAGCTGGAGAACGATTAGCCAAGGATAGTCAATATATTGCAATGAGCAAAGAGGCCTATAATAGAGCTCCAGATTATTACGTAATAACACGAGCGATTGCTAATTTTGAACGGACTCTCATAAGTGGTAATAGTCCATTTGATAAGTATATCTATCAGAATCAAAGCGGGGCTTTGAATGCGACAGAAAAGGCTGGAATGGGACTTTTTTATAGTGAAAAGACAAATTGTTCTAACTGTCATTCAGGGTTTAATTTTAGCAATTACGCTTTTGAAAACAATGGCTTGTATGAGAGTTACAATGACGAAGGTAGAATGCGACTCACCAATAATTCAGAAGATGAAGCTTTATTCAAAGTACCCACCCTTCGTAATGTTGCTCTAACTGGTCCATATATGCACGATGGCTCAATGAGGTCACTTCAAGAAGTGGTTGATCATTATAACAATGGGGGCAAAAACCACCCTAATAAAAGTAATCTTGTGCAACCACTCAATCTAACGAACCAAGAAAAAGATCAACTGATTGCTTTCCTAAAAAGCCTTACAGATCAACAGTTCATTACAGAAGAAAAATTTAAAGATCGATAACGGTTAGTTCGAAATATTTTGATAAAACTCAATAATACTGGTCGAACTGACGGATAATTTAATTTTTGTTTAAAAAAAAGGCCCGGACATAAAATGTCTGGGCCTTTAGTTGTTTTGTGGTGTGGGGCGGGATCGAACCGCCGACACAAGGATTTTCAGTCCTTTGCTCTACCAACTGAGCTACCGCACCAACTTCATAACCTTTGAGTGAAAATAATTCCTACAAAAGCGGCTGCAAAAATAAGAGTATTGTTTTAATATGGAAACTATTTATGATGTAGATATTTAAAATAAATCTAACTCATCATTTATTCTATTTTTGAAGTACATCAAGATGCAGTATATCGAACAATTATTATTTGTGATCATACTTGGGGTTGCCCTTTACTTTTTTGTTAAGAAGATAAAACAAATAAGAAGGAATATCTTTTTGGGTAAGGACGAAACAATCAATGACCAAAAAGCTGAACGCTGGAAAATTATGACTAAGGTTGCTCTTGGACAGAGCAAAATGGTTGTTAGGCCTGTGGCTGGTTTTTTTCATATCCTTATCTATATTGGTTTTGTATTAATCAATATTGAAGTTTTAGAAATACTTATAGATGGTGTTGCAGGCACACACCGTTCGTTGTCATTTTTGGGATCGATATACAATACTGCAATTGGTTTTTTTGAAATACTAGCTGTCTTGGTTCTCATTGCTTGCGTTGTCTTTTTAGCTCGAAGATTTATCATTAAAATCCCACGTTTTCATTCACCCGAAATGAAAGGATGGGCCACGCAAGATGCCACTTATATTCTTGTAATAGAGATTATTTTAATGGTTGCTTTACTCAAGATGAATGCGGTAGATCAATTACTCCAATCAAGAGGTGCAGACCATTATGTAGCTGCTGGAAGTTTCCCAGTTTCTCAGTTTTTGACCGGATTTTTCTCTAGTTACGATACTTCAACACTAATTGTTTTTGAACGCGTATTTTGGTGGTTTCATATTCTTGGGATTTTATTTTTCTTAAATTACGTTCCGTATAGTAAACACCTGCATATCTTTTTGGCGTTTCCAAATACTTGGTACAGCAGATTGAAACCCGCAGGTGAATTTGGCAATATGCCAGAAATTACCAATGAGGTAAATTTGATGTTAGACCCTAGCAAGGCTGACCCAAATATGCCTCCCCCCGAAAAATTTGGGGTAAACGACGTAACCGATCTGAGTTGGAAAAATGTTCTAGACGCGTATTCGTGTACCGAATGTGGTCGATGTACAAGTGCTTGTCCAGCAAATATTACCGGTAAGAAATTAAGCCCACGAAAAGTCATGATGGACACTCGTGATCGAGCAGAAGAACTGGGTAAGGCAAAAGATAAAAATGGGACCGATTATCACGACGGTAAATCATTGCATGACTTAATTTCTCAAGAAGAATTATTAGCTTGTACTACGTGTAATGCGTGTGTAGAAGCATGTCCAATTAATATAAATCCTGTTGAAATTATTTTTGGAATGCGTCAGTATCAAACCTTAGAAAAATCAGCTATGCCTTCAGAATGGGTAATGATGAACAACAATATCGAGAACAATCAGGCACCTTGGCAATTTTCACCGACAGATCGGGCTAATTGGTCGAAAGAAATTTAAAATAAAATTACATGATTGAACAAATAAGTGTACCGACAGTCGCAGAACTAACAGCCAAAGGTGAAAAACCAGATGTACTTTTTTGGGTAGGTTGTGCAGGAAGTTTTGATGAGCGAGCTCAAAAGGTAACCAAGGCTTTTGTTAAAATCTTACACCACGTTGGATTGAAATATGCCATTCTGGGAACAGAAGAAAGTTGTACTGGTGATCCCGCTAAACGAGCAGGTAATGAGTTTTTATTTCAGATGCAAGCTATGGCAAATATTGCTACGCTAAATGCCTACGAAATTTCTAAAATCGTAACCACATGCCCACATTGTTTCAATACGATCAAAAATGAATATCCTAGCCTTGGTGGAAATTATGAGGTGATTCATCATACTCAATTATTACAAGAACTCATTGACGATGGTAAATTAACTTTTGGGGAAGAGCCATTTAAAGGTAGAAAAATTACATATCACGATAGTTGTTATCTGGGCAGAGCAAATGGTGTTTACGATGCTCCTCGAAAAATTCTAGAAGCTCTCGATGCAGAACTAGTAGAGATGAAACGCTGTCGGAAAAATGGCTTGTGTTGTGGTGCAGGTGGTGCTCAAATGTTTAAAGATGCAGAGCAAGGGAATAAAGAGATTAACATCGAGCGAACCGAAGAAGCTATCGGTACAGGAGCAGATATCATATCTGCCAATTGCCCGTTTTGTACGACTATGATTAGAGATGGAGTAAAACACGCTGAAAAAGAGGACAAAGTAGAAGTACTCGATTTGGCAGAATTGGTTGCACAAGCAAAAGATTTATAATTTTCTTTGGTGATGAAGTTAAATTCATACATCATTCCATTTTTATTTTTTTTACTAAATGTCTTACTACGTTGGTTGGGTATTGATATAAACAGTCTTGCTGGTGACGAACCATTCAGTGTATACTACGCTCAAATGGATATCCCTGATATTATTAGACATTTAAAGTCGGGTAATAATCCTCCATTATATGAAATATTTCTTCATTACTGGATTAGCTGGTTTGGTATAGGTGAAACAGCTGTGAGAATACCATCACTCATTTTTACTGCACTAACAGCTAGTTATATTTTTAAACTAGGAAATGATTTTTTCTCAAAATTAGCAGCTATAACTTCTGCTTTGGCCTTTACTCTTTCTAACTATGCGACCATATTTTCTCATGAAGCTCGGGTGTACGCTCTTTTTGGCCTCTTAACAGTGGCTTCTTTTTATTATTTTTTACGTTGGCTTAACCATCAGTCGTCTTCGTATGATTTGGCTAAACTATCTATCATTTATGCTTTACTATTATATTCTCATTTTTTCGGAATAATAGTCATGGGCCTACAAGTAGTTCTTGGGATTGCAATGAAGGCAAAACAACTAAAACACCTCAAGAGGTATGCCCTTGTTATCTTAGCTGGTATTCTACTTTTTTCGCCCTATTTGTATGTATTTTTTCAAAGAATGTTTGTTAGTCTTAATCAAGGTACATGGTTAAATCCACCCAATGGTTGGGCATCAATATCTTACATTCTTACTTTATTTCTAAACTCCTATGGCTTAGTTTTAGGTTTTATCACATTGACAAGTTTAGTTTTCATACGCTGGGCTATCGTAGATCGATCTGTATCGAAAAATACGATGGTTATTTTATATTGGTTTTTGATTCCTTTTTTGGGGATGTTCTTCATATCCTACTCATTTCCTATGTTTCATGACAGATACTTGATGCACGCATTTGTGGGTTCTACACTGTTTGTGGGAATAATAGCGACCTCTTTCTTTAGAAATGATTGGTTGAATAGCTTATTTGCATTTATTTTTTTAGGGATTTTATGGCTAAACAGTTATCGTAATATAGATAACGGTAGACATACAAAAGCTGCCATTGAGTATGTTCAATCTCAAAGAGATAATAATACACGCATAGTCATATATCCCAAATTTAAAATATTGGGTTACTCCTATTACTTCAATCAAGATAGGTTTAAAAATTTTGACCAAGAGTACGGTTTCTATGAAGTTGTAGAGGGATTTAAGGACGAAAATTTTTATGCAATTAATCAGTATTCAGAGGCCAGAATTGACACGTCTTGTTGTCAAAAACTGATTTTCATGATGACAGACGCTGGCCCAAAGGATAAATTATTAGAGGACTTTAGTCAAAAATTTGAGTTAAAAAAAACCGTCCACTTCCCAGCCATTATTGACGTTTACTCCTACTCCAAAAAGTAATTCCTTTAAGATTAAATAGAGCACGAAATCACTTCGTATTTATCATTATGATTAATGATTTTTACGGTACCAAAAAGCTTTACTAAGTGTGTAGAGTAGTTGAGATGTTTATTGGCTACGATGATAAAAATTCCGTTGTTTTTTAAATATTTTTTGGCATTTGTAAATAAGCTCAATGCGATTTCAATGGTATTTTCAAATTCAAAATGGAAGGGAGGATTGCATGTAATTAAATCAAATAGCTCATTTGTTTTGATATTCAAATCATTTTTCCAATAAAAATAAGTATTCTCTTTGGAGAGATTCAACTTGGCAGAGCTTATCGCAAGAAAATTATCGTCAACTAAATGGATGTTACATTTTGCATTTTGTTTTCTTAGGTATGCAGCTATGATTCCGTTGCCACATGCAAGGTCCATAACTGTATCATTATCATTGATTTTTGGAATGGATTCGAGTAATAATTGCGTACCAAAATCAATCTTATTGTCTGAAAAAACGCCCGGATATTGCTTTATGATTAACCCTAAATCATTTTTGATTTCATGAAAACTCAACCGATTTTCAACCTCTTTTCTAGGCTGCTTTAGTATAAGTAAACGTGCTTT
Organism: Bacteroidia bacterium; assembly: GCA_016779945.1. Taxonomy (GTDB): domain Bacteria; phylum Bacteroidota; class Bacteroidia; order NS11-12g; family UBA9320; genus UBA9320. The sequence continues at coordinate 5,191 of JADHMR010000130.1, forward strand.
CTTTTTAGCTAAGGATTGCGTTACATCTTCGAAATAACGACTAGCGACTGCAATCATGTTTTCGGTAAAGTTTCGAGTCATAAATCCACATAAAACAACAGACTCCGCTTTTATAGATTGGTGAACGTTCTTCAAATAAAAATCAAATAATGCAATAGATTTTGGAACTTTTATCAATCCCATATCGATTGGTGTATGCAATTTGAGAGGATCTAACCATGTAAGATTTTCAATGGGTATTTTATGGGTTTCAAAATTTTTCTTAAAGGCCTTGAGTTGGGAGTTAAGATAGATTACCGACGCAGGCTTGTATTCATTCAATGCACAAGTCAGTGCACCATAAGTATCGTGAAGTATGGTTATTTTTTTGGATTCTTTATCATACTTTTCAGTTTCTGCAAGAATTAATTCATCGATAGCACTCCAAGCTCTAAGAGATCTATTTTTGGTTTTGGGGTAGCGTTCCAGCTCCCACTTTTTTTGATTAAACTCCATGCAATTCGTATGCATGCAAATCTAAGGGTAAAACTTCCGTTTGGTTATTATTCTGAGGTAAGATCTAACATGACCTCAAATTTTTCGTTAATGTTTACCGCGAGTTT
>JADHMR010000131.1 GCA_016779945.1 Bacteroidia bacterium
ATATCAAAATACTCAGAAATTTGCAAAGATAAATCACGTTGTTTGATCACATCAACCAAGATAAAATTAGCTTTTTGGGTTATTTCTTGATGTATACTTTCTATTCGATTAAGTGCCATTGAACTTATCGAACACCGATAACTATGTTTGAAAATTATAATGGGTTTTTCAACGTCGATTAAAGAGTTGACATCATTAATTGATGTAACTGGCCACATAATTTTCAGTTAAACAATTTTTGTTTGTTGGGATTTAATTTTACTCATCCCCGGGCAAGCATCCCTCGATTTACAAGATGAAAAAGCTACACAAATAACTAACGCAACTGTTAGCATGGTTAAGATTTTTTTTATGTTCATATATAGTGTGATAATATTGTGAGCGTTTATAACTAAAACGATTTTATATTATAATTAGTGCAAAGTAATCATATTATTACGGTTTTATCTAGTGATGAAGGGATTCGTTTTCTAAAAAATAATTTAAATAATAATCCGAATGATTTAGCATTAAAATATGCAGGTAAAACCAAATTTGATTTAAAAACTGCATTAAGCTTATTGGGTATTTATAAAAAGGCAGCTAAGAAAATACCTGTTGTGACAGATAATTTTTTAGCGATCGACCAGCGTTCTTATGAACAATCTACGTCACAAAAAGTAGCTCAATTCAAAGCTAAATTTATTCGAGGAAAGCATTTACTTGACCTCACTGCCGGTATTGGTATCGATAGTATTTATTTAAGTCAAAACTTTGAGCAAATTGAAGCTGTGGAGATAAACAAGACACTACATCAGTTAGCAAGTTTTAATCTAAAAAAATTAGGGATAACAAATGTTAAGCGAATTCACGGTGATTCTTTCGAACTTTTATCGGGCAAATTGTACGATTGGATATATATAGACCCTGATAGAAGGATTAACGGGAAACGAGCAGTTGATTTAAACTATTTAGAACCCGATGTTCTCGGAAATTTAGCGTTAATAAAAAAGTCGGCTTCTAAGGTGTATATCAAATTATCTCCACTTTTTGATTTAAGTGAGATTGCAAGATGCTTCAAACAACTCAATGCTATTTACCTAATTGCTGAAAAAAATGAACTTAAGGAGGTGGGTGTTTTTATTGATTATTCCATTCAAAGTGAGGTAAATAATGTGACAATTAATTTGACGGACGTATCGACTGATTTCTCAGTTGAGTTCCCATTTGATGAATATTTGACAAGAAAGAAACATGCATATAAAACGTGGTACAATAAGTTTTTACATACGCCCTCAGTTCTGGTGGCTAACTCGTCATGTTTTTACTTTTTCACGAAAGGAAGGGATGTGACCAAGCATCCAACGTTTCAACTTTTCTTTTCAGAGAATAAAAATTTACCTGGATTTAGAACATTTGAAGTGATTGATAAATGCGTTTTATCATTAAAGCAAATTAAGAAATCGTTGCGATTAATTAATCTAGTAAAAGTGAATATCGTACTAAAGGGCTTAAATGAGCTTCCCTCAAAATGGCACAGTAAATTAGGGACCAAAGATGGGGGTGATTATTTCATATTTATCTTGAAATCAGATGAAAGTGAGGCTATTATTTGTAAGCAAGTTACTTGAGCTTACTTTTAATGAATCCCTCTAAAGCGGCAACCATACTTGGGTATTCTGGTGTAGGTGCAGCAATTGTATTTTTTAGACCCGCTTCTGATAAAGCAAGATCCGTAGTTTTACCCCAACCAGCGATGGCTCTATCTTCTTGTTCAAAGTCAGGAAAATTAGCAAACAATGATGAAATTCCTTGTGGACTAAAGAAAACTAAAATATCGTAGTACACACTTGCCAAATCTGATAAATCTGAATTCACAGTGTGATACATGATTGCTTCTGTATGTTCAATTTCCATTTTTTCAAGGAAATTAGGGATGACTTCATTTCGAATGTTAGAACATGGGAAAAGGTAGTTGAGTGTTTTGTGTTTTTTTAGGAGGTCTAAAAACGATGAGTTAGTTCCTTTACCGACAAACATTTTTCTTTTTCTAAGTTGAGTATACTTTTGAATGTAAAGAGAAACACCCTCGTTTGTACAGAAATACTTCATAGTAGTTGGGATTTCTACCTTCATTTCTTCTACTATTCTGAAAAAATGATCAATTGCATTTCTAGAATTAAAAATGATTGCATCATGATCTAAAATTCGAAGTTTCTGCTTGCGAAGCTCTCTAGCAGGGACAGATTGAACCTCAATAAATGGGTGAAAGTCAACTTTTACACCATACTTTTCGGTTAAAGAATCATAGACTGTCTTTTTACCACCTGGGTGGGGTTGAGAAATAAGAATACTTTTAACGCTCAATTTTTATCTCCTTAAATGTTGTCAAATAATAGCTCCATAAAAACTACGATTGGTGCTATTTCAAATGTGCAAAGGTACACAATAACAGTTACAATCGGGTAGCCAAAATTGTTTGTTAAGATTATTGTGGTACCAATGAATCGGAGAAATAAGTATATAGACAGCACGGCTTTAGCCAAAAGGTAGACGTCACTTGTTAAACCAAAAAAGAACACATCAATCAGAGTAATAGAGCCTATTATCATTGCAAACAGCTGATTTAGACCATATTGATAGTCAATGGCTAAATGCATTGTTTTTTTTGCTTTGTGTAAATAAAAATACAGGTAATCTATGATTAATTTCAGTATAAATAATCCAATGATACATCCATAAATGATAAAAAAATTTGTAGTTTTTGAGTAGTTTTCAAGCCATTTTAAGTCGGGTAGATAGGAAAAAATAGCAATGCTGAAAATAAATGTGGACGAGAAAAATGAGCTCAATCGAAATACACTATTCTCATTGTATTTTTCACTTTGCCATTGAAATTTCTGAAGTGGGATTAGAACTAAAAGTTTTATGTAGTTGAACCAGTTTGGGATTAATACGTATATAAAAGCAATTAGGAGTAAAGCGATTAAAAGAGAAAACTTGATAACGCTTGGTATATCATATTTCAGAATTAGCTCACCTATGATATTTATTCTCTTCAATCTTGCGAATTACGTTGAATTGTCAAAAATAATTTATAATACCAAAATGTATTTTGGCAGTATTCAGTTGAAACCCATTGTCTTTTTGTGATCCTAAAGCGTATGAAAGGTTTAGGACACCTTGCCCAATCTCTAAGTTGCTTGAAATACCAAAACCAATTGGAGTGTCGTAGATCATTGATTGGCTTTTAATTTTATCTTCATATGCTGCGGCGTTTAAGAATAGTCCAATATAGCTGTTCTGACCAATTAAATAGCGATATTCTAATGTATAAATCAGTGATTTACTAGCAAAAAATTCGTTTTCGTCAAATCCTTTAAGCGTTGAAAATCCTCCAAAATTATAATATTCATTAAAAAATATCTGCTCGCTGAATATTCCCCTGAATGATAAATTTTGATGAATCGTACTTTTCTTTTTAATTGGAATAAATGAAGTTAAATCAATTGATGTGTTGAGTCTTAAATATTTTAAATCGATCGTGTCGTAAAGAGATCTACTTTTTCCAGTTTGCGAATCAATAAACTTCAAATCATTAATAGCCCTATTTTTTTGGATGGTTTTTTGACCAATTCCAAAGTTGCTTGATAATGCAAATCCTTTTCTTGGATTATTCAAATTATCTACTTTTTTTCGATAAAAACTTATGCCATAATTATCTATTGAATAAGGGTTATTACTTGGTATTTTTTCTTGCAACCTTATCGAATTAGTGTCAACACTTAGTAAGGTACTTTGTATGTTTTGGTAATAAAATTGAACATAGTTGTTTCCGTTGCCTTGATATCTGAAAGATATTTGACTGTTAAGATTTAAAAATAATGTATCAAATTTATTGAGTTGAAATTCTCCATTAATGCCAAACTTAGAGTTTAAAAGATAGGGTATAGTTGTAGATAAGTCTAGTTTTTGAGAGTTTTTGAGGTAGTTTTTCCATTGTATTTGAAGTTGTTTGCCACTTTTAAATAAATTATTTAATTCGACATTCACTTCTCCTGTAATTAAAAGAGCATTCTCATTGCTGTTATCGCTATTTGGAGCAAGTCCAATTATTCCATCAAAACGATCTATTACAGTATCCTCAATATCAAGAATTATTTGTGCACGCCCTCTAAAAAAAACTACTTGACTCTTTGATTTTAGTTTTACCAAGGGTAAATTTTCAAGTTTAATATCGATGTCTCTCACATTCTTTTCATTGTATAGAGCACCTTCTTCAATTTCTAGATATTTACTCAAGTATTTTTTTGAAACGCTTGCGTTGCCCCGAATAACTATGGTATCATAAACAAATTGGATGTAGGGATCAACAATCAGTTTTGCTACTAATGTGTCTTTTTTTATCTGGGGGTTAGTAAGTGCTATTGAAATAAATGGAAAACCAGAGTTTTCGTAGTCTTGAACAACTTTACGTTGCAGTTTTGAAAATGTAGGTAGATCTAAAACGTAATTTTTCTTTGAATTTAGATATTTATCTGGAAGGTTAGGACTGTTAATTTCAATATGGGTATACGGTGAGCCATAAGTCAAATAAGCAATAACTGAATCGTTGGAAGTTTTTGTGGAATCGATGCTAGCACCTAAAAACCCCTCATATCGACATTCGTTTATTTTTTCTTGAAGTTTTATTGCAACAGATGACCTGTCTGTTAGTTGGGCATAGGATGAGCCTTTCTCACTTTTAATACCCAAGGTGATAATTTGAGCTTGGCAAAAAAAAGGAATAATAAAAAGGCTAGAAATTGCAATAAATTTATGCACGTTTAATTACAAAAATAAACGATATTGCATTAGTAAAAATTATTCTTGTCAGGATTATATATTCATATCCCATTTTGTAAAAAGGCTTGTTTTTATTGTGATTTTCATTTTTCTGTTTCATTTAAGATGAAGGAAAAGGTGATTTCTACAATAATTGATGAGTTGACTTTTAGAAAAGATTTTTTTGATGCTAATGATACCATAAGTTCGATATATTTTGGTGGTGGGACTCCTAGTGTTTTATCATTACAAGAAATTGATGAAATTTTAGGTTCAGTTTTTAATCATTATTCAGTTGACGAAAATGTTGAGATTACTTTTGAGTGCAATCCCGATGACTTGGATAAGGACTATCTGAAAGGATTAAAGTTTGTTGGAATTAACCGATTAAGTATTGGAGTTCAGAGTTTTAATGATGAGCATTTGAAATGGATGAATAGAAGTCATAATGCAAATCAAAGTCTAAAGTGTCTTGAAGATGCTGAACAAATAGGGTTTAAAAATATTACAATAGACTTAATTTATGGGCTGCCACACTTGAGTGATGATGAGTGGTCGAAGACAGTTGATCAGGCCTTTAATATGCCAATTAACCATCTCTCTGCTTATAGTTTGACGATGGAAGAAAACACCCCATACATCAAATTAGTGAAACAGGGTAATTACGAAAAGCCAAATGATGATATTTCATCGAAGCACTATCACATACTTACGCAATTAACTAATGAATTGAATTGGGAACATTATGAAGTTTCATCATTTTGCAAGCCAAGTAATTATTCAAGACATAACTCATCATATTGGAATGGCAAAAAATACCTAGGAGTTGGGCCATCAGCTCATAGTTTTGACGGTAAAAGTAGGTACTGGAATGTAAGTAGTAATAAGTCTTATCTTGAATATATTCCCACTAGAGAAAATTTTTTTGAGTCTGAAGAACTAAACATAAGCAATCGACTGAATGAGAATATCATGACAGGTTT
>JADHMR010000132.1 GCA_016779945.1 Bacteroidia bacterium
AGATACAATCTTCTTTTGAAATATGTATTTTTAACCTATGAATTTACCCAACCCTTCTGTGCTTAATCTTTGGGAATGTTTTGTTCGGCAATATCCCAAATACAGGAATATTTCAATCCCAAAACACTTTTATTTTTGTGATAATGAGCAGGATGCCAATACGTGTGCCGAGTTGGTGGAAAAGAAGATAAAACAAGCTACTGCGCCCTCCGTTTGGTGGTACGAGTACCACAATGAGCCTATGCCCAAAGTTGGCGATTTGTTTATCGTAACCGATTGGCATGGTGAGGCAAAAGCCATTATTGAGATTACAGCATTAGAGCAAGTCCGCTTTAAAGATGTTGGAGAAGCATTTGCCTATGCCGAAGGCGAAGGAGACAAAAGTTTAGCGTATTGGAGAAACGTACATACAGACTACTACACAAGAGAGATGGAAAAAGCGGGGGCACATTTTAACGAAAACATACTGATTTCATGTGAATATTTTCAGACGGTTTTTATTACTAAGAATGTATAGACTACTCCACCGTAACCGACTTTGCCAAATTTCGGGGTTGATCAACGTTACAACCACGCATTACAGCAATATGATAGGATAACAACTGTAACGGAACTGAAGCTAGAATAGGCACCAACGCCTCAGTAACATCAGGGATTTCAATCACATGGTCGGAAAGTAGTTTTACACTTTCGTCTCCCTTAGTCACTATTGAAATAATTTTAGCATTCCTAGACTTAATCTCTTGAATGTTGCTGACAATTTTTTCGTAGTGCCCCTTATTGGTGGCAATTACCACTACGGGCATGTTCTCATCAATAAGTGCAATGGGACCGTGTTTCATTTCAGCAGCCGGATAGCCCTCCGCGTGGATATAGGAGATTTCTTTTAGTTTTAATGCGCCTTCCAGTGCGGCTGGGAAATTATATCCCCTACCCAAATACAAAAAGTTTGCAGCGTCTTTGTATGCAGCAGCAATTTTTTGGATTTGTTTGTCAAACTTTAAGAGGTTTTCAATCTGTTTAGGAAGGGCTACCAATTGTGAGGCTACTCTATCAAAATTCTCTTTATCTATGGTTCCCTTAAGCTGCCCTAAACGCAAAGCCATCATGGTAATTACGGTAAGCTGTGTGGTAAACGCCTTGGTAGATGCTACGCCAATTTCTGGGCCCGCGTGGGTGTATGCGCCAGAGTCTGTTTCTCTAGCGATTGACGAGCCTACCACATTACAAATACCAAAAACAAATGCACCTTTTTCTTTGGCAAGCTTAATTGCAGCCAAGGTGTCTGCTGTTTCACCCGACTGCGAAATGGCAATAACCACATCGCCTTTGTTGATTACAGGGTTTCGGTAGCGAAATTCGGAGGCATATTCAACTTCTACGGGAATACGTGCGGCGTCTTCAAACAAGTACTCAGCTACAAGACCCGCATGCCATGACGTACCACAAGCAACAATGGTAATGCGTTCCGCCTGTTTAAAAACATCTAAATGTTGCTCAATTCCCGAAATGTTTATTTTTTGGTCTTCCACAAACATACGTCCACGAAAGGTGTCTGTAATAGCCGTTGGCTGCTCGTGAATTTCTTTTAGCATAAAGTGATCAAAACCACCTTTTTCAATTTTTTCCAACGACAATTGAATCTCTTGAATTTTAGGTGTTACAACGGCATCACTCGTAATAGAATACATTTTAAACCCTTTTTTTCTATAAATAACCGCCATTTCATTGTCTTCTAAATAAATGGTGCGCTTGGTGTATTCAATAAAAGGAGAGGCATCCGAGGCAATAAAATACTCGTCTTTTCCAATACCAATAGCTAGTGGACTTCCAAGTTTAGCAACTACAATTTCGTGTGGTCTCTCGTTGTCAAACACTGCAATGGCATATGCCCCCACCACTTGGGTTAGCGCAATTTGCACCGCTTGTCCAATTTTAACGTTTTGCGAGATTTTGATAAACTCGATAAGGTTGACCAAAACTTCGGTGTCTGTATCAGATGAAAAGCTAAATCCGTTATCTGTCAATACTTTTTTTATAGCGGCATAATTCTCAATAATACCGTTGTGAACAATGGAAATGTTACCCGAATTTGAGGTATGTGGATGGGAGTTAGCGTTTGATGGAATACCGTGAGTTGCCCAGCGCGTATGCCCAAGCCCCAACGTGTTTCCTTGCGCCTTTTCAACAGTAACAAGTTCTTCCAAATCAGAAACTTTCCCTTTGGTTTTTACAAGTTGTGATCCATTGCCATAAAGGGTGATTCCAGCACTGTCGTATCCTCTATACTCAAGGCGTTTAAGGCCTTTAATAATGATGGGGTATGCTTCTCTATGACCAATATATCCTACAATTCCACACATAGTTGTTGTTTTTGATAAAACCTGAACTGTAGCAAAGATATTGTAATAATTAAAAAAGGGGGGGTAAGAGCTATTAAAAAAACAAGAAATCCCGATGCATTGCATCAGGATTTTGTTTGATGTGGGCGCTGAGGGATTCGAACCCCCGACCCCTTGGGTGTAAACCAAGTGCTCTGAACCAACTGAGCTAAGCGCCCGAAGGGTGCAAATATATAAAAATACATTTGTTCGAAAATTACTAATACTGCTTTTTTTAGGATGATTGACTTTTGGAAAATTATCAAGAAAATTAGTATTAATTAAAAACAAATGTTACTTAGTAGCCCTTGCTTCCCAGCCTATATCAATGTATTCCCAATCAATTTCTTCTCCTTTTACATTTATCAGCATAAAACCTTCTTCGTTGTAATAAATGCCATCTCCTCTGTCATCTACCCTTCTCCAACTAGGTCGACCAGCTATTGAACCTCCAGTAATAAAGCGTGTTCTATCTTGAATATTTAAATCTTCAATCCAGTGCATATGTCCTTGAAGAGCCAGCTTAAGATTGTGGTCTTTAAAAGCATCAAGCACCTCTTTTCGATTGTAAATCCAAATGTTATTTGGCACTTCAGTTATCGGCTTTTTAGGGTAAATTTCTCTATACGTACTTACAAGTGGAATGTGCATGGCTATGGCGATAGGAGTTTTTTTGTCAACCTTAGCAAGATCTTGTCTCAACCAATCTAATTGTTCTTTGTGCACCATACCAATATATTTTTTTCCAACTACGTCAATTGAATTGAGTACAATGAAATGCCAACCCTTATGATCAAAAGAATAATATGTTTTACCTAAATGACGCTCAAACATTCCATATTTATAGTCTGGATGAGTAGAATCTTCAGGGCTTTCTTCATAAATGGCAAACAATTCATGGTTACCTATACAATGGTAAACCGGCATATTAAATCCTTTGACGGCTTCTTTGTAGCCAATAAAAAGCTCCTCAGATTTTTTAAAATTACCACGCAATACATCATAAACTAAATCGCCGCCAGTAAGTACAAAATCCGCATTTGTTTGATTTGCAGAGTCGATAGCAATCTGAAAGGCTTCATTTGCTCCGCGCTTGGTTTGATAATGGATATCGGTCATGAAAATGAACGAAAAGTCTGCATCATTGGACTGTGCCAATGTTTGTGTTAAAGCAGTAAAGACTAATAAAATAAAAATTAAATTTCTCATGTAATTATTGATAAAAGCCAGTCGACTTAGTAAAGAAGTCGACTGGCCAATATGTAAAATTAATTTGATTATTAGTAGCCAGGGTTATTTGGCATATCTTGATTTAGGTTTGCATCAATTACTACCTGAGGAATAGGGAATAGTTTATCCTTATCAGCAATAAACTGTCCTCCTCTAGCATTATAAAGCGACGTACGCTCTAACCACTTATTGGTTCTTAGCAATGTGTATCTGCGGTGCTCCTCAGTAACCAACTCACGTGAACGCTCATCTAAAATGAAATCGATATCTACATCATCTGCAGTGATCTCGTTTGCGTTAGCTCTTCTTCTAATGATGTTAATTGACTCAGCAGCCTCGGCTTTTTGACCTAACTTTAGTTGTGCCTCAGCTCTCAATAAATAAGTCTCCGCAAGTCTTAAATAGAGAAAGTCTTTGAAACTTTCACTTACTCCTACATCCATTGGATCTGTCCAGTCAACTTTTTTGCACCATGGCCAATTCCTACGGCTGGCACTTTCTGGAGTAATATCCTCACTGAAATCTAAATGGATTGTATCTCCGTATTTTAATCCTGAAGGTAAATCATCTACACCTTCTGTAAGAATAAAAAACTTACGAATCGCGAAATGTGAACCTCTATCATCCTCAGAAGTCCAATTTTCAATGGCCCATTTAGTCAATGAGTTTCTTCCAAATCCTCGTCCTCCCCGACTTTCTGTTACCTTAAAAGGGTTAACATCTCCAACTTTAATATTCACATAGCGGCTGTGGTGATCTCTTCTAGAATTGTTGTTTCCACCACCACCGATGGTATTTCGCTCGTAATTAAATACCCAAAGGGCTTCCTTATTTCCTTCATTTCTATTGATATTCCCGTCGGTAAACATATCCATAAAAACTATGCCCGGCTTATTAGCATTTACACCATAGCGACTCGTGTTGAGTTCATAAGCAGGCTCATCTATAACCTTGTTCGCCCAGTATAATGCGCTATCTGCTTTGTTTTCGACTAGGTACATCTCCGAAAGATAATGCTGTATAGCCCCTTTAGTTAAGGTACCGGATTGTCTTGGCTCTACAGAAATATGTTGTTCCGCAAAACGCCAATCAGCAATCATCTGTTCGCGTACTTGTCCAACTGGGGTTCTAGTCCAATCTGAACGAATAGTAGCACCTGTTGAAGGCTCAAGATTTAATGGAACATCTCCCCAACCATATGTTAAGTGTCGATACGCCCAGGCACGAAGGGCACGAGCTTCTGCAATAACCAACTGCTGATTTTCAACATCCGATCCTGGTCCTCCCGACCAATCTACATTATCTCCATTTTGAGCTTCGTTAATAATTAAATTGGTTGCATTCACAATGCTGTATAGCCAAGTGAATACATCAGCATAAAATGATTGAGTTGGATTATTCACATCTCTCCACTCAGCTGCAATTGTAGCAAAACCACTTGATCGGTGGTTGGTTACTAGATTATCTGTACCATTCTGCGCCATTTGCTGTATAGTTTGAGAACCCGAAATGGTCTCTTTTTCTCTACGTGCTTCAGCGTATGCTCCATTCAATGCAATAACAAATCCTTCATAATCCACAAAAAGTGAATTAGATGTAACTATGTTAGGTGGATTCTCATTCAAAAGCGATTCTTCACATGAAGTGTAAGTTGCCACCATAATTAAGGCAGCTGCTAGTATTTTTATTTTCTTAGTATTCATTATGATAATTATTTTAGTTTGTTAAAGTAATTCCAAACACGAACTCTTTCTGTAGTGGAATCGTGCCACGCCCTGAGTCCAGTTCAGGATCTGTTTCTTTCCAACTTGTAATTGTTGCAAGGTTTCTACCCGTAAAATAGACGGTAGCGCGACCAAGCCCAATTTTATCTAAAATTTTCGTTGGCATATCGTAGCTAAGAGTAACGTCTCTCAGTCGGATGAAGCTAGCATCTTGGTAGGGTTCAGCAGTGAATCCCTGCATCAAACGAGCATTTAATTCATTTGCGTAAAAATCATTGGTAGGGTTTTCAGGAGTCCACCAATTTTTCAAGATTACATTTCTTCTTACACCAGATGAAGATGAGGCATCCTGAAACAACTCGTTGG